>NZ_WHNU01000008.1:0-177351 GCF_009362305.1 Burkholderia sp. BE17 | reverse complement strand
GGCGATCGTCGAATATCGATCGCACGACGGGAAGGAGATCGGGAGGAATGCGCAAGCGTCGCGGTGCCGCGGCGGGAAACAGCAGCATCAGCAGGACGAACGACGCGAGTGCCGTGAACAGCGCGGCACCGAATGCGCACAGGCCGTCGCCGTTTCCGGAGGGCGCCGTCTTGTCGGCATGCGCGTCGTGTTTGAGCGCATCGACGAGCGCCAGCGCATCGTTGGCCGGCGTGATCGGCGCGCTGGCGTCGAAGCGGGCGGCCAGCGCGGCGACGCTGACGATCAGCGGGCCGCGGCCCGAACACAGCACCACCGAGCCCGCATCCGGACCGTCCGGATCGAGCATCACGGCACCCGACATCAGCGCGCGGGACAGCAGCGTCACGAGGAGGAAACCCCACAGAAGCTGTCGCGCGACGCCTTGCCGGAGCAGGAAGCGGCGAAGTGCGTTCATGGCGCGCGATTGTACATCGGTTGGCGCGGAGGGGCCGGCCGCGGCGCTGATGAGCGGGATAAGTGTGCGAGCGAGCGCACGTGTGCGCGGCGTTACCGCGTCATGCGTCGCTCGGCTTCGTGATCGCAGCGGCGATCGATGCGCGCATTCGCTCGTATCGGGAGGTGCCTTATACGGCAGCCGGTTCGTCAAGCCGCCTGGTCAAGCCGCGTCACGCCGGATACGCATCGTCGACCTTCAGGTTCGCGAGCCGGAACAGCGTGCGCAGCGTCTGCGGATGAATGTCGCGGCGCGCGGCGAGCGATGTCAGCATGAAGTCGAGCACCTTCGCGTAGCGGAGCAGCACGAGGCAGCGCGCGAGATCGGGCGCGCGGCCGCGCATGTCTTCGGCGAGGTGAACCATCTCGGTCGACAGCGTGCGCGCCATCTCGAGTTCCATCTGCTGTTTCTCGGTCCAGTCGGGCAGCGGCTGTTCGAGCACCTTCGCGAGAAAGAGCTGGAACGCCGTGTCGGACGAATTGGGCAGCGCATCCATGAGGGGCCTCGTTGCTTGCGCGGATCGTTCGGGCGTAGTCGCGGATGCGCCCGAGGTTGAATTTGTGTCCGCGCGAGTCGTCGGCGCGGCTTTTACCGGAACGGAATGCAGGTTCCGTACCAGCGCCGCGATCCGATCGTCGAGCAATGTCGAGCGGCAATCCGGCGCCGGCCGGCGAGTCCCGCCGGGACTGGGTTGCGCGGGCGGCCGAGGATGGTGTCTACAGGCGGGGCGCGCTGGAAGCCGGGCGCACGGAGCGGCTCGGCGACGCGAAATGCTTCACGGATGTAACGTAACGCGGGGATAAAACGCGGCACGTTTTCGCCGGCGAACGGTTGGAACGTGCAGGCTTGTAGGTTCCGCCCGCGTCTGCCGTGCGTTCGCCGGCGGAAAGCGTCGCTGCGGGACGACCTCGGTTGCACGGCGAAACCGGCGGCGAATGCGCCGGGTGTTTCAGAACCGAGACGGTTTTACGAACGGCGCTTCGATGAGCCGGCCATCGAACTGGCCCTGCGATTCGCCGCGCAATTGTCCATGGGCAGACGGCGCGCGTTTGCCAACAATCTCCGCATTACCCCTGCGAGATTCGACATGAGCGTCCACGCCTTCTTCTCGGCCAACCTGCTGCTGGCCTACACGGCCTATTTCATCGGTACGGCCAGCCCGGGGCCGAGCAATCTGGCGATCATGTCGGTTGCTGCGAACCAGGGCCGCAACGCGGCGCTGGCATTCGCGCTCGGCGTCATTTCGGGGTCGATGTTCTGGGCGACGGTGGCGGCGCTTGGCGTATCGGCCGCGCTGCTTGCGTGGTCGAAGCTGCTGGTCGCGATCAAGATCTTCGGCGGGCTGTACCTGCTGTGGCTCGCGTTCAAGTCCGGGCGTACGGCGCTGTCGGGCACGGCGGCGGCATCGCTGAACGCGGCGGGCGAGCAGCGGCTGTCGCGCTTCTACGCGCGCGGCGCGATGCTGCACCTGACCAATCCGAAAGCCATTCTCGTGTGGGTGTCGATCGTTGCGCTGTCGTCGAACGGTGCGGGCGCGTCGCATGGCGCGGTCGTGCCGGGCTGTGTCGTGATCGGGTGCCTGGTGTTCGGCGGTTATGCGCTCGTGTTCTCGATGGACGGCGCGCGCCGGCTGTACGTGCGCGGCCGTCGCGCGATGGAAGCGTGTCTTGCCGTCGTGTTCGGCGTGGCGGGGATCAGGCTGCTGGCGTCGAACGTATGACAAACGGCGCGGTGCTCGCTGAAACCCTCCGCCGCATCGATGCGCGGCGGAAGGTTCCCGCTTCACGACGGCTTCAGAAAATGAAGCCCGTATTGATGAACTTCGACGTGTGATCCGACACGATCGAGGCGAGCAACTGCTTGCTGCCGTCGGTCTGCTTCGCCGCGACCATCGAGCGGATCGAGAACGCGCGCAGCGCATCGCTCACCGACAGCGTGCCTTCGGCCGAATCCTTGCGGCCCGCGAACGGGAACACGTCGGGCCCGCGCTGGCACTGGCAGTTGATGTTCACGCGGCACACCTGGTTCACGAGCGGATCGACGAGCGCGCCGATCTGCACCGGATCGGAACCGAAGATGCTGACCTGCTGGCCGTGATCGGACGTCGTCACGTAGTCGAGCGCGGTGTCGACGTCGTCGAACGGCGCGACCGGAATGATCGGCCCGAACTGTTCCTCGCGGTACAGCTTCATCCCTTCGGACACCGGATACACGACGGCCGGATAGAACAGCGTCTTGCTGAATTCGCCGCCCGAGTGGTTGACGACCTGCGCGCCCTTGGCGTTCGCGTCGTCGATCGCGTCCGTCATGTAGGCCGTGCGATGCATGCCGGGCAGCGGCGTGATGCTGACGCCTTTTTCCCACGGCATGCCGATCTTCAACTGTTCGAGCGCGGCGGTGAAGCGCTTCAGGAATTCGTCGACGATCGAACGGTGCACGAGCAGCATCTTCAGCGCGGTGCAGCGCTGGCCGTTGAACGACAGCGCGCCGAGCAGGCATTCCTTCACGGTGAGGTCGAGATCGGCGTCGGGCAGCACGATCGCCGCGTTCTTCGCATCGAGGCCGAGGATCGCGCGCAGCCGGTGCGACTTCGGGTGCTGCTTCTTCAGGTGATCGGCCACCTTGCTCGACCCGATCAGCGCGAGCACGTTGATCTTGCCCGACGCGAGCATGTGCGGCACGACCACCGCGCCCGGCGCGTAGATCGTGTTGATCACGCCCTTCGGGAACGCGTCGCGGAACGCTTCGAGCAGCGGCTCGAACAGCAGCGTGCCGTACTGCGGCGGCTTGAACACCACGGTGTTGCCCATCAGCAGCGCGGGGATCAGCGTCGCGAAGGTCTCGTTCAGCGGATAGTTGTACGGGCCCATGCACAGCACGACGCCGAGCGGCGTGCGGCGGATCTGGCCGATCGTGCCTTCCGCGATCACGAAGCGCGAGTTCGCGTTGTCGAGCTCCTTCAGCGCATCGATCGTCTGCGTCATGTACGTGACGGTGCGGTCGAACTCCTTCTGCGAATCGGCGAGGCTCTTGCCGATCTCCCACATGATCAGGTTCACGACCAGCTCGCGCTGCGCGACCATTCGCTTGATGAAATCCTGCATGCACGCGATGCGCTGCTCGACCTTCATCGTCGGCCACTCGCCGCGGCCCGAGTCGTACGCGCGCACCGCGGCGTCGAGCGCCGCGTCGCTTTCCGTTTCACCCATCACCGGATAGCTGCCGATCTCGACCTGCTCGACGCTGCCGTCCGCCTGCCGCACGCATACGGGCGACAGCACGGTCTTGGTTGCGCCGTCCCACGGTCGAAGTTCGCCGTCGACGAGCGACACGCGCTGGTGAATCGGCGAAGCGAGCCGGAATTCGGCGGGGATGTCTTGATACGCGGGAAACAGTTGCTGCAGGGAGGCGGAATCGGGCATGACGGTCTCGTTTGACGGGGTGTCCGGGAAGGACGGGCGATGCGAATCCTGAGCTGAATGATCCTCGAACCTGAATCGGCATGATGACGCGCGGACGACGACACGTCACGCTGGAACATGGCTGAATCAGCGGTTGGAACCAGTTCCATTAAAAAGGAACGCCGACACGAATGCAAGAATTGCCGAATCGCAGCACATGCATCGTAAGCATCCGGAAAGACTGTTGCCGAATGGCCGGTATAACGCGCTTGTTGCAACCGCAAACGTTTCACTCCGGCTGGTTTGGGCGGATAATGGCGCAGCGCGACGAAGAAAAAAATGAAGCGAGCCTGAGAGAGCAGACGTAGTGAACAACAGAAGAAGGTCCGCCGCGCTGCCGATGCGAGGTCGGCTGCCCGGAGCGCCGGGTCGGGGTTGCCCGGTCCGGCGCGCACCGGACCTTGAATGCGTCCCGCCTGCTTCACCGGATCCTTCGTGATCCTTTCCAATCCCTCCGTAGTCGTTTTCCGAATCCCGTCTTCTGCCTGAGCGTTTCCGCGCGATGCACTTGATGCGGTCGACTGTATCCTTTCGTCGAGCTTACGCCGGCGAATGAACCAACCACGCGAAAATGAAAGGCATTCGTCAGGAATGCAGGGCGCAATGCGCCGGCACGTTGCGGCCAGGCGACATGTTAAAAATTAATCGAAAACACGAATCATTCTCGTTTATTATTTCGCACCATTACGAGCCGTGACGGGACGTCACGGCTTTTTTCGTGCCGGTCGTGCCGGCCGGCATCCACCCGCGCCGGCCGTTCGCATGCCGGCATGCGCGACGGGGCGATCCCCCGCGCGCCATCCAGTTCACGGAAAGGGCGCCGTCGGTCGATGCGCCGCGCGATTCGCGCGTCGACCGGACGCGTTTCCGTTCGCCGTTTTTTCTCCACCCTCTACGTTCACGATGAAACTCAACACGAGCGCTTGCCATGCGCTTCTGATTGCCACGTCGCTGGCCGGCGCCCGCACTTCGTTCGCGCAGGCGAGCGACACCGCGGCGACCTTGCCCGCGATTTCCGTCAAAGCGGCCGCCGAGCATGCGTCGTACGACGCGGGCCGGTCGCGTGCGGCGACCAAGACCGACATGTCGCTGATGGACGTGCCGCAGACGGTGAACGTCGTCCCGCACGCGGTGATCGAGGACCAGAACGCGTCTTCGATGCAGGACGCGTTGCGCAACGTGCCGGGCGTCGGCTTCTCGGTCGGCGACGGCCAGCGCGACCAGATCACGATCCGTGGCTTCAACAGCATCACGGACCAGTACGTCGACGGCATTCGCGACGACGCGCTGTACTATCGCGACCTGTCGAACGTCGAGCGCGTCGAGGTGCTGAAGGGGCCGGCGGCCGTGCTGTACGGGCGCGGCTCGGCGGGCGGCATCGTGAATCGCGTGCTGAAGCGGCCGGACGCGAACCCGGTGCGCGACGTGGGCGTGACGCTCGGCACGCGCGGCGAGCGGCGCGGCGAATTCGACCTCGGCTGGAATGCGAACGACGCGGCGCGCTTCCGCATCACCGGCGCGGCCGAGAACTCGAACAGCTTTCGCGACCAGTTCCAGCTCAACCGCCAGGCGATCGCGCCGTCCGCGCAGTTCAAGCTGGACAGCAACACGGTGCTGAACGTCGAATTCGACTACCTGCACGACCGCCGCACGTCCGACCAGGGCCTGCCCGCGTATCGCGGCCGGCCGGTCGACGTGCCGATCAACACGTTCTACGGCTCGGCCGACGCCGCGAACAGCTCGTACAACGACGTCTCCGCGAAGAGCGCGACGGTGTCGCTCGATCACCGCTTCAGCGATACGCTGTCGTTCCACGGTGCGATCCGCGCGTACGACTTCTCGCTCGAACGCAAGAACTACGTGACGTTCGAGCCGATCAAGACGGCCGCGCACCCGGTCGTGACGCTCGACCAGTCGACGCGCCAGCGCACCGACCACGGCATCGACGGCGTGTTCGAGCTCACGCAGAAAACGTCGCTGTTCGGCATGCGCCACGAGCTGCTGTACGGGCTGGAGCTGTCGCAGCAGCAGAAGTTCGACACGGTCTACAACGTGACGAAGGTCGCCACCTACGATCTCTTCAATCCGCAGCAGGTGATCCTGCCCGGCGTGCCGACCGGCGCGCGTGCGAAGACGAACGCGTCGACCGTCGTCGGGCTCGCGGGCGTCTATGCGCAGGACCTGATCTCGCTGACCGAACACTGGAAGGTGCTCGCCGGCCTGCGCTTCGACTACCTGAACCAGATCCGCCACGACTACACGTCGTCGAACGTCAATCTCGACCGCACCGATCACGCGTGGAGCCCGCGTGTCGGCCTGATCTACGAACCGCTCGACTGGCTGACGCTGTACGGTTCGTTCAGCCAGTCGTTCTCGCCGCTCGCCGATACGCTGATCAGTTCCGGCGCGTTCTCGAACGGCGCCGCGCTCGCACCGCAGAAGACCACCGCGTATGAGCTCGGCTCGCGCTTCGACCTCGGCGGCAAGGCGACGGCCAGCGTCGCGCTGTTCGACATGCGCCAGACCAACCAGCAGATCGGCGACCCCGCGAATCCCGGTTATGCGCTGCCGATCGGCACGCAGCACGTGCGCGGGATGGAGCTGGGCTTCACCGGCGAGATCGCGCCGAAGTGGTCGGTGTACGCCGGTTACGCTTACATGAACGGCACGGTCGACGGTTCGCCGCAATCGACGGCGGCCGGCCTCGCGCTGTCGAGCAACACGCCGGGGCTGATGCCGCGCCACAGCGCGAACCTGTGGCTGAAGCGCGAGCTGCCGTACGGCTTCTATGCGGCGGCCGGCATGCAGTTCCAGTCGGCGCGTTACACGTCGGCCAGCGATCTCGTCACGCTGCCGTCGTTCACGGTGTTCAACCTGGGCGCCGGCTATCGCAGCAAGAAGGTCGACGTGACGCTCACGCTCGACAATCTGTTCAATCGCCGCTACTTCATTGCCGCGCACGGCAATGCGGACCTGTACAACATGCCCGGCGATCCGCGCACGTTGACCGCGACGGTGAAGTGGCACATGTGACGCGCTTGCCGCGCGACAATGCGGGTCTTCGTTTCGACGACCCGCACCTCACTGCCCATGATCCGGAAAGCGTTTGATGTGTCGAGCATGAACGGCCGCGCCCGCGCGCTGTGTCTGGTGTTGCTCGCGTGCGGTTCGGCCGCGGCGGGCGCGCAGCCGGTGCCGGCCGACGCCGAGCCGGACTGCTGCGCGGTGCATGTCGGGCGGGCGATCACGTTGTCGGGCCGTTACGCGCTCGATTACGGCGACGAATCGATCGGGTCGGACGTGTGGTTCGAAGAGGACTACGCGTCGGCGCGGCGCTTGCCGGACCGTTCGCAACGCGCGGGCGTGATCGTTTTCACGAACCAGCGCGATGCGACGCGCGGGCTGCGGCTGCCCGCCGCGCAGCCGAACGGCGTGTGCCGGTTCGACGGGCGCGCGACGATCGTGATCCGCGATCTGGATACCGCGTGCCCAGGGCTGGAAACGCCCGATAGCGCACGGCTGGTGAAGGTCGTCGCGGCCGATTTGCCGACGCCGCACGCGTGCGCTGCCGCCGCGCCGTGACCTGAACGTGACCTGAAGCGGGCGCGTTACTCGACGTCCTCGTCATCCTCCGCGTCGGCGTCGTCCGCATCTCCCTCCGGCGCCGCATACGCGCTCGCCTGCTCGAGCAGCCAGCCGCGAAACAGCTCCAGCGGCTTGCTGTGGCTGAACTCCGTCGGATACACGAGGTAGTACGCGGAATCGCCGACTGTCGCCGCGTCGCACGGCACGACCAGGCCGAGCTGCTGCAACTGTTCCTCGACGAAGAACTTCGGCACGAGCGCGATCCCGAGCCCGGCCGCGGCCGCGCTGATCAGCATCGTGTGCAGCTCGTAGCGCACGCCCTGCATCGTGCGGATGTCCTCGACGCCATGCGTCTCGAACCACTGCGCCCACGCGCCGGGGCGCGTCGTCGAGTGCAGCAGCGGATAAGCGAGCAGATCCTCGACGCGCTCGACCGGCCCGTCGAGCAGCGCGGGCGAGCAGATCGGCACGACTTCCTCGCCGAACAGGTAGTCGGACGACGTGCCGGGCCAGGTCGGCTTGCCGTAGTGGATCGCGGCCTCGAAATGGGTGTCCTCGAACGAGAACAGGTCGGTGCGGCTGCCCATGTTCACGCGCACGTCGGGCGTGCGGTCGTAGAAGCTCTTGATGCGCGGGATCAGCCAGTGCGACGCGAACGTCGGCAGCACCGCGAGCTCCAGGTAGCCGCCGCCGCTGCCGTGCGCGATGATCGACAGCGTGTCGCGGTCGAGCGCTTCCAGCGCGCGCCGCACCTGCGTGCCGTACAGCTTGCCGGCGCGCGTCAGCACGACGCGCTGTTTCACGCGCGCGAACAGCCGCACGCCGAGGCTTGCCTCGAGCGTCGCGATCTGCCGCGATACCGCGCTTTCGGTCAGGAACAGCTCCTTGGCCGCGTGCGTGAAGCTCTCGTGGCGCGCGGCGGCTTCGAAAGCCACCAGTGCGCCCATGTTGGGGATCTTGAATTTGCGCATGATGCTCGATTTGTCTGACGTACGGACCTGCGCGGCGCGGGCCGGCGAGCAGGGTCGGGGACGGTCAATAATTCCAAAAACTCATCACGTGTCAATTTAATCTCGCTTTACGCCCGGCTGCAACCATTTGAATAATGCTCCCCACGCAAGGTCAGGCGCCCGCAGGGCTGCCGGCCGACGAGTTGCCGGCACGTTTGCCGGCGGTCCCCCGAGACGAGAATCCTGATGCGCAATCCGAATATCGAGAGCTTGCTGACGAAGCTGCTGGGACAGGCGAAGACCGACGCCCTGTTCTCGACCCTGAACATGCCGGCCATCCTCGAAGAATGGGAGGACGGTATCGTGACGCGCGCGGAGATCGCGCAGGCGATGAACATGGCGCTGTTCGAAGGGCTGCTCGAGCGTTCGGCGAACGGCCGCGCGTACACGGCCGACGCGATCGAAAACGGCGGCTCGGTCTACTTCGACCACGGCGCGCTGCGCACGGTGCGCTGGCCGCACACGGGCGCGCTGCCGCCGGGCGAGGCCGCGTTCACGCGCATCCTGCGTCCGCTCGGCTTCCGCCTGAACGGCCGTTACCCGCTCGACAAGCTCGGCATGACCGGCCGCGCGTATGCGCACGAGGACGCACCGGACGAGATCGCGCAGTTCTTCGTCAGCGAACTGCATCCGGAGTGCTTCTCGAAGGAATTCCAGCAGGCCGTGACGAACGTCGTGAGCTCGTCGCGCGATCCGCTGTCGCCGGCGGCCGTCGCGCTGCTGTGGGAAGTCGAACGCGAAGGCTGGCTGTCGCTCGATGCCGCGCACGCGCTGCTGCCGGAGATCGTCGGCGCGTTCGCGCGCCAGCACGACCTGCCGAACGAACTCGACTACGAAACGCTGCTGATGGAATCGGCGGAAATGGCGTGGATCTCGACCGAAGGCAACGCGTTCAACCATGCGACCGACCGCGTCGCCGACGTGTTCACGCTGTCCGACGACGAGAAGGCGAAGGGCCGGCCGATGAAGCCGGAAGTCGAGCGCTCGCGCTCGGGCCGCGTGTTCCAGACCGCGTATCGCGCGGATACCGTCGAGCGCGAGTTCCGCACGCGCGACGGCGGCACGGTGAAGCGCAACGTACCGGGCTCGTTCTACGAGTTCATCACGCGCAAGCGCACGTTCGACCAGGCGGCGCGCCGTTGGGTGACCGACCTGCGTTTCGATGCCGGCAACGCGCAGGGCATCTTCAAGATGACGGCGAACGCGGCGAAGTGATGGCGTGAAGCGGGCGGTGATGCGGCGGCGGCATGATTGTCGCGTGCATATCGACTCGTAGCGTCGAATGCCGTGAATCGATCGGGCGGGGCGTGCAAGCGCCTCGCCCGATTGCGTTTGGCGGCGGCCGAGGTACGGCGGGTCGCCGGCCCGCCGACGCACGGGCCGCGCGTTTTACGCGCACCGGAACTTGATGACAAATCCTCACAACATAGTTCCGATAATTCGTTTGCTGCACGGGTATTGGCTACCCACAATCCTTTCACCTCTTTCGCGGTGAAAGGCTCTACGGAGAAGGAGCCGCGGTGATCGGCCGGTCGGTTCGGCGCCTTCGTCGAATGGCGCCCCGGCGGCGGACGACATCACCGGCACGCGAGAGGTCGCCGACGCGCGGCGGTCGCGCGTTGCATCCCGACCCACAGAACAAGGACTGTCATGACGTTCCGCATTCGTTCGCTTTCCGGCGTTGCATTGACCGCCGCGATCCTCGCGTTCCAGACGGGCGCGGCTCATGCGCAGGAGACGGTCGTCAAGGTCGGCGTGGCCGGCCCGCTGACGGGCGGCGGCGCCGCGTACGGCAAGGACATCGAGAACGGCGTGCGCATGGCCGTCGACGAAGCGAATGCCGCGGGTACGACGGTGGGCGGCAAGCCCGTGAAGTTCGTCGTCGCGTCGCAGGACGACCAGAGCGATCCGCGCACCGGCGTGCAGGCCGCGCAGCAGCTCGCCGACGCGCAGGTGGCGGTCGTGATCGGCCATTTCAATTCGGGCACGACGCTGCCCGCATCGAAGATTTACGCGAAGGCGGGCATTCCGATGATCACGCCGTCGGCGACCAATCCCGACATCACGCGCGCCGGGCTCGGCACCGTGTACCGCGTGATTGCGACCGACACGCAGAACGCCGGCAACGCAGGCGCGTATGCGGCGAGCGTGACCAAGGCGAAGCGCATCGCGATCATCGACGATCGCACCGCGTTCGGCCAGGGCGAAGCCGACGAATTCGAGAAGGCCGTGAAGGCGAACGGCGGCACGATCGTCGCGCGCGAATTCACGAACGACAAGGCCGTCGACTTCAGCGCGCAGCTCACGAAGATCAAGAGCACGAATGCCGATCTCGTGTTCTTCGGCGGCCTCGACGCGCAGGCCGCGATGCTGGTCAAGCGCATGCGCCAGCTCGGCATCCGCGCGCAGTTCCTCGCGGGCGGCGGCGTGATGAACGCGAACTTCATCAAGCTGGCCGGCAATGCGGCGGAAGGCGCGGCCGTGTGGGAATACGGGCAGCCGCTGTCGCGCCTGGCGAAGGGCAAGCTGTTCGAAACGAAATTCAAGCAGAAGTACGGCGTCGACATGCTCGCGTATGCGCCGTTCGCGTACGACGCGACGTGGATCGCGATCAACGCGATGCAGAAGGCGAATTCGACCAAGCCGGCCGATTTCAACGGCGCGCTGAAGGGCACGCGCTACGACGGCATCACCGGCACGATCGCGTTCACGAACACGGGCGACTTGAAGAACCCGAGCTCGACGCTGTATGAAGTGAAGAACGCCGCGTGGCAGCCCGTCACGACGAAATCGGCGGATTGAACGCAAGCGCGCGCGGACTTTCGCGGCGATGCCGGACGTGCTGAAATACCGAGAGCGATCGGTTGCGATCGCGGCGCACGCCGGGGCGATCGCCCGGGAAGCCTGCAGGCGCGGCGCCGCGCGCGACGCGGCACGAACAACCAACGGGCGCGGCCGGCTGGCCGCGTCTATTACGTGCAACTGGAGTCAGTCGTGAGTTCTCAAGTCGTCATCGTCGGCGGTGGTGTGATCGGCAGCTCGATCGCCTATTTCCTGCGCGCCACCGATCCGACGGTCGCCGTGACCGTCATCGAACGCGACCCCACCTATGCGCGATCGTCGTCGGCGCTGTCGGCCGCGTCGATCCGCCAGCAGTTCTCGACGCCGCTGTCGATCGAGATGTCGCTGTTCGGCATCGACTTCCTGCGCACGATCGGCGAGCGGCTCGAAGTGGACGGCAACCGGCCGTCGATCGATCTGCACGAAGGCGGCTACCTGTTCCTCGCGACGCCGGCCGGCGATGCGACGCTGCGCGAGAACCATGCGCTGCAGATCAGCCTCGGCGCCGATATCCGGTTGATGGATCGCGATGCGCTGCGCGCGAAGTTTCCGTGGCTGAACGTCGACGATCTCGTGTCGGGCGCGTACGGCGTGAGCGGCGAAGGCTGGTTCGACGGCTACGGGCTCGTGCAGGCGCTGCGCAAGAAAGCGCAGGCGCTCGGGGCGCGGTATGTGGCGGCCGACGTGAAGTCGGTCGAACGCGATGGACGGAAGATCACGCATGTCGTGACGGGCGACGGCGAGCGTTATGCGTGCGACACGCTGGTCAACGCGGCCGGTGCGTGGACGCGCACGCTGTCGTCGATGATGGGCATCGACATTCCCGTGTATGCGCGGCGCCGCAGCATCTTCAACGTGTCGTCGCCGGCGAAGCTCGCCGATTGTCCGCTGCTGATCGATCCGACGGGCGTGTATTTCCGGCCGGAAGGGCGCACGTATATCTGCGGCACGTCGCCGAGCCCGGATCGCGACCCGGACGATCTGCCGCTGGACGAGGTCGACCACGACCTGTTCGACGACGTGATCTGGCCGACGCTCGCGAATCGCGTGCCGGAATTCGAGGCGCTGCGCGTGGAGAACTGCTGGTCCGGGTACTACGAGTACAACGTGTTCGACCACAACGCGATCATCGGGTATCACCCGGAACTCGACAACGTCGTGTTCGCGAACGGCTATAGCGGCCACGGGCTGCAGCAAGGGCCGGCAACGGGGCGCGGCGTCAGTGAACTCATTCTGGGCGGGCGTTACGAAACGCTCGACCTGTCGTCGCTCGGCTGGGCGCGAGTGCTGGAAAACCGGCCGATCGTCGAAAAGAACGTCGTGTAGCGCGGCGTGACCGCCCGGTGTAGGCTGGGCGGTATTCTCCTTGTGTCTCAAACCTATTGGCCCGACTTTGTCGGGCTTTTTTTCGTTTATCGTGGATTTCGGTGGAGGGGAGCTTGGCGACTCGTTGCTGCCGGTCGCCCGTTCGGACATTCGAGGCCAGCTAACTGTCCATCGGACCGGAATGAGCGTGATGACTGTTCGCAGGCAGGTTTTTGGCATCCACCGTGCGCTGCCTGATCATCCGTTTCGATCGATGACGGGTCCTCCAGCGGCAGCACGGGTTGAATCCGCATCTGATACCCGCCCTTGGGATTATGATGACGCGATCGGCAGCGGTGGCTTAAGGCACGATTGCGCGGCCTGTTCCGTCAATTGGCCGGTGCTCGCTTGCCGGCGCTTTCCCGATGCATTTTCCGTAACACGAGGCGGCGATCTTTAAAGCCGCGAGTGGGGCGAACCATGGATCAAGGCGGAGACTTTATCGTGCGCACCATGTCGGCCGACGAGCTAGCCATGTCGGTCGAATGGGCGGCTGCGGAAGGGTGGAACCCTGGCTGGCATGACTCGCACTGTTTCAGGGAAGCGGACCCGGCCGGGTTCTTCGTCGGTGTTTGGCGCGGCGAGCCGGTTGCGTGCCTTTCCGCCGTCGCCTATGACGAACACTTTGGCTTCATCGGCCTCTACATCGTGAAGCCCGGGTTTCGCGGCAAAGGCTTCGGCATGCGAATCTGGCAGCACGGCATGCGTTATCTTGGCGACCGCAACATCGGTCTCGATGGTGTCGTCGCCCAGCAGGCGAACTACAGGAAGTCCGGGTTCCGGCTCGCGTACCGCAACATCCGCTATCAGGGCCGCGTGGGCGGCATCGGGTGCGCGCATGTCGCGGCAGCGGCCGATGTGCCGTTCGAGCAGTTGCTTGCCTACGATCGCCAGTGTTTCCCCGCGGCGCGCGAGCGTTTCGTCTCCGCGTGGATCGCGCAGCCGGATGCCGTTGCGCTCGCAACGGTCGACGCCGGCCGTGTCGCCGGCTACGGTGTCGTGCGCCGCTGCAACGAGGGTTGCAAGATCGGCCCGCTCTTCGCCGATGACGCAGGCGTCGCCACCGGGCTGTTTCGCGCGCTGGCGGCGAGCGTGCCCGGCGAGGTCATCGTGCTCGACGTGCCGGAAACGAATCCTGCGGCTGTCGCACTGGCGGAGCGGCACGGCATGACGAGCGTCTTCGAAACCGCGCGGATGTATACGAAAGACGCGCCCGCGATCGCGATCGATCGCGTGTTCGGGGTGACGTCGTTCGAGCTGGGGTGATGGGGCGGACGGGGCTGCCGTCGATGGCTGCATGTGGCAACATCGCGGTGATCCGTACTTCACGTCAGGGCGCGGGTAGGCCCAACTTTCCGAGAGGGAACTCATGTTTGACCACGTCAAATTCGGAGTCAGCGATTTCGCAGCGAGCAAGGCGTTTTTCCTCAAGGCACTCGAGCCGCTTGGCGTAGTGGTTGCGGGGGAGGGGGAGCCTTCGTACGGCGTCGAGCTTTGTCCGCCGGGGCCGTGGCAGCCTTCGTTGTGCCTGTTCCAGACTTCGGAGAAGCCCGCGCATCTTCACATCGCATTCAAGGCCGAGAATCGGCGGCAAGTCGACGAGTTCTATCGCGCGGCGCTGGAGGCGGGCGGGAAAGACAATGGCGCGCCGGGGTTGAGGCCGCGTTATAGCGCGAATTACTATGCGGCGTTCGTCATCGGGCCGGATGGGCACAATATCGAGGTGGTTTGTCAGCGGGCTGAGGGGTGAATTTCTGTCGAGCCGCGTTGGGCGGCGGGACTGTCTCTCGCGTCACGCTTTTATCGATAGCGGTTGACGGATGTCTTCGAAGCCACGAGTGGACATTGGCGTGACTGAGAGTGTGCGTGCGCGAATATGAGAAGCAGCCAAGATTGACCGCTCGCACTGCGAGTATGAAGTGTTCATGGCCGTGCGGCAGGTCCCTTGCCTGGGACAAACCTCATCGCCGCGCTTCCCCATAAGTCTCTTTACACACCTCGCGTAGCGCGTCGACGAGCAAATCACGCGCCGGCGAGCGCGAGTCGGCGGAGCGGGTAAACAGCGCAATCGGCGGAAGCGTCCACACCAGCGAGTAAGGCACGATCGCCACGCCGGCAATCCGCACCAGTTCCTCCGCGATATCGGCCGGCACGATCGATACGGCCTCGTCGCTCGACGCGATCATTTCGCCGATCAGCTTGGACGAGTAACTTTCGACGATCGGAACAGGTGGCGGGATGCCGGCCGACAGAAACAGGTCGGTCACCTGTTCCCGCATCGGCGTATGCGGCGCGCCGAGAATCCAGTCGAGTGCGTGCAGCTTGTTCCAGTCCAGCGTCGTGCGGGCCAGTTTCGCAGCAAGACGCCGGCTCGCGATCATGCGCGGCTGCTGCTGGTACAGCACCTCGAAGGACACCTGGCCCAGATCGATCGCCGAGGAAGCCCGCCCGATCACGATATCGACGCTGTGATCCTTGAGCTGCAGCAGCAGTTGATCGCTGGTGCCTTCGTGGATCGTCACGGTCAGGCGCCGCTCCATCCTTGCTTGCAGCCGCTTCAGCGCCGCCGACAGCATCTGGCCGGAGATGAACGGAATCACGCCGATGTGCAGGTGGGCCGCATGCCCGGCGGCGACGGCCTCCATCTCGCGGGCGAGGTGATCGAGATCCTTGATCATCGCCTTCGCCCGTTCGAGCACGACCGCGCCGAGCGCGGTCGGCCGCATGCCGCGCGACGAGCGCTCGAACAGCGGCGTGCCGAACATGCTCTCCAGCTCGGACAGCGCGTTCGTCACGGCGGGCTGGCTGCTGGCCATGTGCTCCGCGACGCGCGTCAGCGACCCGTGCTGCTGGATCTGCAGCAACAGCACCAGATGCCGAATCTTCAGACGTGCGCCCAGCCGCCTGACCACGTCGTTTGCGTCAAAAGTCATTGACTGGTCATGCATTCATCATGAAAAAGTGATGGACCGATATTAAAACAGAATCATCTCCTTATGGCGGATCCCTAGAATCACCTCCAAGGATCGCGCCGGGACTGGCCTGGCGCCCGTGCCCGGACCGAAAACATGAAACAGACAGAGACACAACAGCAGGCGGCGTTCGACTATCACGAGTTTCCGACCCCGGGGAAGATCTCGGTCGTCGCCAGCAAGCCGCTCGTGACCCAGCGCGATCTCGCGCTCGCTTACACCCCGGGCGTGGCAGGCGTGTGCGAGTCGATCGCGGCCGATCCGCTGCAGGCGCACCGCTTCACGAGCCGCGGCAACCTGGTGGGCGTGATCACGAACGGCACCGCGGTGCTCGGTCTGGGCAACATCGGCCCGCTCGCATCGAAGCCGGTCATGGAAGGCAAGGCCGTCCTGTTCAAGAAGTTCGCCGGGATCGACGTCTTCGACATCGAGATCAACGAGACCGATCCGGACAAGCTGGTCGACATCATCGCCGGCCTCGAACCCACGTTCGGCGGCATCAATCTCGAGGACATCAAGGCGCCGGAGTGCTTCACGGTCGAGCAGAAACTGCGCGAACGCATGAAGATTCCCGTCTTCCATGACGATCAGCACGGCACCGCCATCACCGTATCGGCTGCGTTCATCAACGGGCTGAAGGTCGTCGGGAAGTCGATCAAGGAGGTGAAGGTCGTGACGTCGGGCGCCGGTGCGGCCGCGCTGGCTTGCCTGGACCTGCTGGTCGACCTCGGGCTGCCGGTTGAAAACATCTGGGTGACCGACATCGAGGGCGTCGTCTATCGCGGCCGCACTACGCTGATGGACCCGGCAAAGTCGCGCTTTGCGCAGGAAACCGATGCGCGCAAGCTGTCCGAAGTCATCGGCGGCGCGGATGTATTCCTGGGCCTGTCGGTCGGCGGCATTCTGAGCGCGGAGATGCTGAAGGAGATGGCGGCGCGTCCGCTGATTCTCGCGCTGGCCAACCCGACGCCGGAAATCTTCCCGGAACTGGCGCATGCGACGCGCGACGATGTCGTCATCGCGACGGGCCGCTCCGATTACCCGAACCAGGTCAACAACGTTCTCTGCTTCCCGTACATTTTCCGCGGCGCACTGGACGTGGGCGCGACGACGATCACCCGCGAAATGGAAATCGCCGCTGTTCACGCGATCGCGGGTCTTGCCGAGGAAGAGCAGAACGAAGTCGTGGCGGCGGCCTATGGCGCGTACGACGTGGCGTTCGGTCCGCAATACCTGATTCCGAAGCCGTTCGACCCGCGCCTGATCGTGCGTATCGCGCCGGCCGTGGCCAAGGCGGCGATGGAAGGCGGCGTGGCGACGCGCCCGCTGACGGATCTCGCGGCGTATGTCGAGCAACTGCAGCAGTTCGTCTACCACTCCGGCGCGTTCATGAAGCCGCTGTTCGCGACGGCGCGTCAGCTTGTGCGTGACGGCGGCAAGGCGCGGATCGTCTTCACCGAAGGCGAGGACGAGCGCGTGCTTCGCGCCGTGCAGGTGATCGTCGACGAGAAACTGGCGCGTCCGATCCTGGTTGGGCGTCCGGAGGTGCTGCTGGCGCGGATCGAGCGGTTCGGTCTGCGTATTCGACTCGGTCAGGATGTCGAAGTGACCAATCCGGAATACGACGAGCGGTTCCCGCAGTACTGGACGACGTATTGGGAACTGCGGTGCCGGGACGGTATTTCGAAGGAGATGGCGCGCGTCGAAATGCGGCGTCGCCTGACCTTGATCGGCGCGATGATGGTGCGGCTCGGCGATGCGGACGGGATGATCTGCGGGACGGTCGGCGAATATCACAATCACCTGCGGTTCGTCGACGAAGTGATCGGCAAGAAGCCCGGTGCTTCTACGTACGCGGCGATGAATATTCTGTTGCTCGATCAGCGGA
This sequence comes from Burkholderia sp. BE17, assembly GCF_009362305.1. NCBI lineage: Bacteria > Pseudomonadati > Pseudomonadota > Betaproteobacteria > Burkholderiales > Burkholderiaceae > Burkholderia > Burkholderia sp. BE17. Next base: position 159,736 of record NZ_WHNU01000008.1, on the reverse strand, counting down.
CGGTGGCGCTGGTAGATACGCACGTCAACGATAATCCCGATGCCGAGCAGATCGCGGAATTCACGATTGCGGCGGCTCGGCAGATGGAGTGGTTGAATCTGACGCCGAAGGCTGCGTTGCTTTCACGGTCGAATTTTGGGTCGGGGAGTGCGGCTTCCGGGGTGAAGATGCGCCGGGCGCTGGAGATCGTCAGGGAGCAGGCGCCCGATATCGAGGCGGATGGCGAGATGCATGGCGACTGTGCGCTCGATGAAGGGCTGCGGTCGCGGCTGCTTCCGATGTCGCCGCTTAAGGGGGCTGCGAATCTGCTCGTTTGTCCGAACGTGGATGCGGGGAATATTGCGTATAACCTGCTCAAGACCGAGGCGGGCAGCAATGTGGCGGTGGGGCCGTTCCTGCTTGGTGTTAATGCGCCGGTGAACATTCTCACGTCGAGTTCGACGGTGCGGCGGATCGTGAATATGGCGGCGTTGACGGTGATTGAGGCTAATCGGGGTGTGGCTGGCTGATTGATAGAGTCTTGTAGGGGGGGGGCGCGGCCCCCCACGTTTGTCCGCACCCAGCCGAGCTGAAGCGTCATGAGTTCACGCAGGAGCGGAAAGTCTCGAAGCCATGTATCGAGTGGCTTGCCGTAAGCAGAATCGATCGTGTTCGGGTCAGGCTGCGGAAGCGGATGCATTGGGAGACGAAACAGCATCGAGCACCGGCGGATGTGTGACCATGGACTTCAGGTCGACGTCCGATGCATGCAGCTTCGCGGCATCGGGAATCGGGCGGCGTGTTTCGTCGGACGACGCGAAGAGCGTTTCGAACGCGCGGGCCGCATCGAGCAGTGCGAGATCGCCACGGAAAGCGCCGATCATCTGCAGCCCAAACGGCATGCCCCGATGATCGACTCCGCACGGCAGCGACAACGCCGGATTCGTCGCGAGCGTGACGACGTACGTGAGCGACAGCCAGCGATAGTAGTTCTCCAGTTCGACGCCATTCACCGATTTCAAATACGGCTGCGTCCACGGGAACGGCGAGACAGGTGTCGTTGGCGCAAGAATCACGTCGTAACGGTCGAACAGCGTCTGGAAGCGGCGAAACAAACGCGTCTGGTCGCCGTGCGCACGCACGCAATCCGCAAGACCCAGGCCGATACCCATTTCATAGTTCGCGCGCGGATTCGGGCCAAGCGAATCGGGGTTGGTCTCATACGCCTCTTGAAGGCCGGCGACGAAGGCCTCCGCGCGAAGTACATCGAAGCAGCGATGCGCACCCTCGAAACCCACTTCGATCGGCTCGCATACGGCCACCTCGCGACGGATAAACTCGATCTTGCGTCGGAATGTGGCACGGATGTCATCGTCCACTTCGCACACGCCGAAGTCTTCCGTGTAACCGATCCGCAGTTTCGACACGTCGGTGAGCGCGCGGCCGTCCATCGTCGGATTCATTGCGAACGGATAGCCGAGCGGATCGCTACCCGACAGGCCGACCGTCGCCGCGAGTTGCAGCCACGTGTCGTCGACGGTGCGCCCCATCGGCCCAACCACCGCAATCGGCGTCCAGCCGAGCGGCTTTCGATCGCTCGGCACGAGTCCCGGCGACGTGCGCATTCCGACCACGCCGCACTTTGCCGCGGGAATGCGCAGCGAGCCGCCGGTGTCGGAACCGCTGGCTAGCGGCACCATGTCGAGCGCGAGCGCCACCGCCGAGCCACCCGACGAACCGCCCGCATTCAGGCGCGGATCGAACGGATTGCCCGTCGCGCCCCACACGGGATTGAAGCTGTTCGCGCCCGCGCCCATTTCCGGCACGTTGGTCTTGCCGACGACAATCGCACCCGCCGCGCGTAGCCGACGCACCAGCGTGTTGTCGTGGGCGGGTACGTTCGCGCGGTAGAGCGGCGAGCCATAAGTGGTCAGAAGACCTTCGGTCTCTTCGAGATCCTTGATACCGATCGGCAAGCCGTGCAAGGAATCGACGGCATCGCCGCGTGCGAGCGCGATATCGGCCGCACCGGCTTCGATGCGCGCGCGTTCGAAGCTCGTCGCCGTGATGGCGTTGACATACGGGTTGAGCCTTTCGATTCGCGCGATGCAGGCTTCGAGCAATTCGGCGGCGGAGATTTCGCGTGCCTGCAATAGCGCGCGCAGCGCAACGGCACTATGACGTGTGAGTTCGTAACGGTCGTTCACCGGACAGTCCTTCAAGCGACAATGCATGAGTCCGCTCAATGTAGACGACGTGAAAAACGATCGCTAGTGATGTTTATCGAACGGTCAGTTCACTTTTGCTCAACGCGTGGGGGCGGAGACAGTTCGCCGCTGAGCCGCTCGATAAACGATTGCAGCAGAGGCGGCAACGCGCGCCGCGCGAGGGTTTGAATTTCGATCGCGCGTTCGCCGGTGGCGAGTTCCGGAACGGGCAACGCAACGAGTTCTCCGGACGCCAGGCGCGGGCGCACGAAGAGTTCGCCGCTGAACGTAATGGCGTCGCTCGCGAGCGTGAACCCCAGGAGCGTTTCGAGCGTCGCGCTGCGGAGCACGCTCGGGCATGCGACGCCTTCGCGGCTGCAATAGATATCGATCAGCTTGTGCAGCGTCGAATGCACACCCGGCAATGCGAGCGGATACGCAAGCAACTCACGAAACGAAACCTGTGCAGACCGCGCGAGCGGATGAGATGACGCGACGATCGCGAACACGGGAGAGGGCGCTGAAAACGCGACCTGAATATCTTTCGCCGGGCCGAAGCTGAACGTGAGGCCGACATCGCATTCGGCTTCGCGCACGCGCTGCGTGACGTCGGCGGCCGCATCGACGACGACTTCGAACGATGCGGGCGCGACTGTGCGACGGAAGTCCGCCATCGCGCGCGGCAGGAAGGTGGAGGCGAATCCTTCCGTGCAGGCGATGCGGATCGTGCGTTCGGTTTCGCCGCGAAGCGCGTCGATTTCCAGCGAAATCTGTTCGGCGTCGAGTTGCGAGCGACGCGCGTAGGCGGCGAGCATTTCACCCGCTTTGCTCGGGACCATGCCGCGCGATTGCCGTACAAAAAGCTGCGCGCCGAGTTCGCTTTCGAGCCGCGCGATCTGGCGGCTCACGGCGGATGGCACGACGTTCAGCCGGTTGGCGGCATCGGCGATGGAGCCGGTGTTGACGACTTCGAGGAAGTAACGGACGGCGGCTTCCTGAAGAATGCGGGCGCTCATGATGGATCGACTGGACGCGGAGTTTCCCATGATAGCGCCTGTCCGGCCGGCAAAGCGATCAGGCCTCCTCGGCGGTGACAAGGCGTGCACCGGCTTCGGGCGACAGTCGTATCGACAGACTGGTGATGACCGCGAACGCCGTCGCCACGATCAGGAAGCCGAATACCGTGTCGTAGTTGCCCGTGATCGAAACCAGCAGGCCAATGACGGCGGGCGCGACGAATCCTGCCACCTGTCCGCCGAAATTGACCATGCCCGCACCTGTACCGATGAGCCGTTGCGGCAGAAATTTGACCGGAAGCGCGAAGACACCCGCGAACACGAACGACTTGAAGAAGTAAACGATCGACTGATATGCGATCACGCCCGTCACCGTTTCCGCGGTGTACATCTCGTAGAGAAAGAAGCCGGAGATCGCGCAGCACGCGGCCATCAGCCACTTCTCGCGGCCGTCGAACCAGCGTGTGAGAATCCAGCCGCCCAGCGCCGTCGATACGCTCGCTGCGACGAAGGGCAGCGGCGTGAGCATGCCGACTGCCTTGAGGTCGAGATGGCGCTCGGTCAGAAGATACGCGGGCATCCATGCATCGAGTCCCTTGTTGACGATGCCCATGCAGAACCATGTGAGCAGAATCTTCCACATGAGCGGCATCTTGAGGAGCGTGCGCGTTGCCGCGCCGTCGATGCGTGCGGAACGGCCAGCCGAATCGCGTTTCCGATGCGTGTCCTTCACCGCGATCAGATAGAAGAGCGCGAACACGAGACCCGCGCCGCCAGCGACGAAGAACGCATGACGCCAGCCGAGATAGAGGATGAGCGGCGCGATAGTCAGTGGTGCGATGAAGCTGCCGACATAGTTGGACGACATCAGGAGCGCCGACATCTTCGGGCGATCCTCCCGCGCACACGATTCGGTCACGCCCTTCACTGCAGCTCCGGGATAACCGCCCTCGCCGAGACCGAAGATGAAGCGGATCGCGATCAGCGAAGCAAGCGACCACGCGAGACCGGTCATCAAGGTGAACAAGGACCAGAACGCAACGGACACGACGATGACCTTTTTGCTCCCCCAGCGATCCGCTATCCATCCGCCGGGAATCTGCATGGCCGCGTAGCCGATATAGAACGTGCTCATGACGACACCCTGCACCGCAGTGCCGACATGGAACTCCTTGCCGATGGCCACGAGCGAAAGCGCGATCGCCGAGCGATCGATGTAGGAGATGCAAAAGCCGAGGTAGAGCAGCGCGAATACCGCAAGGCTGGCACGTCTGCCTTTATTGGGGTCGATCATGGTGGACATCTGCCGATAGAGGGAAGATCGGGCCCGCGTCGGTGATGCCGAGCAGTCCCACCGCGACTAGTCGAATTGATCGTAAGTAGCCGCAAATGGGTCGACAAGTGACATATTCAGATCTCTCCGTTCGCGAAAACGCACCTGAGAAGCGCGGCGACGGAGAGCTTCTTTAGCACTCTGAAAACGGAGTGGGTCAATCGAAGCGTCTATCGGACGCGGGACGCGGCACGGGCAGATGTGTTCGATGACATCGAGCGCTTCTACAATCCGCACCGGCGGCATTCAACACTGAACTTCCTTAGCCCGGTTCAGTTCGAGCGGCGCATTACGGGCTAGCGAACCCGCCCGGGAGAACGATTGATGGCCACCAGGAAGATCGCGATCTCGCCGGACTACAGCCAGTGTGCGCCGAGAGAGCAGCCGTACCACGACCCTGAACCGTAAGACATGACAAACAGGGGCCGCTCGATGCGGCTCTTGCCGGTGGGCGCAAGCTTTGAGCGAACGCGACTGACCGCCGGGGGGCTACCGCCCCGGCCATCGCCGCGGGAGTCGCGATGCGTGTCGACGGGCACCTTCGACAACTGTCACGCCCGCACGGGGTTGGTCGACGAAGTGATCCGCAAGAAGCTTGGTGTTTCCACCTATCCGGCAATGAGCATTCTGTTGCTCGACCAGCGGACGGTGGCGTTGGCGAATACTCACATCAACGCTGATCCCAGCGCCGAACAGGCTGCGGAATTCACGGCTGCCGCGCTCGCGCCTTCTTCCGATGTCGCCACTCGAGAGCGCTGCCAACCCGCTCGTCTCTCCGAACGTCGACGCAAAAAAAAACGCGGACAACCAGCTCAAGACCAGAGCGGGCAGCAATGTGCCAATGGAGCCGTTCCTGCCGAGCGTAAACGCGCAAGTGATTACCCTCTCCTTGAGCTTGCCGGTGCGACGGATTGTGACTATGGCCGCGTTGACGGCGATTGAATCCAACCGCAATACGTCCGCCTGACCGACCGTCGAAAGCACCGCGTCGACGGCTCCGCAACGCATCGCGCAGCCGGCTCCCGATGGTGACGGGTTTCACTATTCGACCGCGTTGTGACGCAATGTTGCCGGATAGTCGTTTAGGGATGCTGGACATATCTCCCTGCGGCATCGCGTCGCAACTTCCCCTGCGCGATGCGCCGTCCCACAATGTTCCGGAGCCATTTCTGTCGATATCGTCCGATAATTATGTTTTATTTTCGTCTAAAATCGCGCTTCTTCTTACTTTAGGACGGAAGGACGTTTTGAAAAAACTGACGAAAAACATCTCGCGCACGGCCGTTGCCGCGTGCTTTGCCTATGCAGGGCTCTTGCCCTTGTCCCAGTCGGCCCAAGCCCAGGTCGAACCCCTGAAGAATCCGGTCTACGGCGTCACGCTCGACGATCTGACGAAGCTCGATGCCATCATCGCGTCGCTGCAGAACCTGCCGTACCGGCCGACCGTGCGCGTCGTGTTCGATCCGGGTACGTCGGCCGCGGACTACTACGCACCGCTGCTGCGCCTGCACTCGGTCGCGTACGTGATGGGCGAGGTCTACGATTCTTACTATTTCCCGACGGATCTCGCCACGTATAAAGCGAGAACGCAGGAATTGGTGTCGCAACTGAAGAACACCGTCGACGTGTGGGAGATCGCCAACGAAATCAACGGCGAATGGCTGCGCAACGACCCGAGCGGTACGAACTCGGTGGTCAATTCGGAAGAACAGCAGATCGGCCAGATGGTCGCCGCGGCCAACACGATCGTGAAATCGAACGGCGGCAAGACTGCGATCACGCTGTACTACAACGACGACAGCAAGGGTACCAACTGCTGGGAGAAACCCCAGGATTACTGGAAGACCTGGCCGACGACGTTCCTGTCCTCGACGGTTCGCCAGCAGGCCGACTACGCGCTGTTCAGCTACTACCCGTACCAGGATTGCCCGGGGCTGAGCCCGTCGTGGAAGAACGATTTCGCGGCGCTGGAAAGCATCTTCCCGAACGCGAAGGTCGGCTTCGGCGAAATCGGTACGTCGGATATCTCCGCGCCGGCGTCGGTACAGCAGAACCTGATCAAAACCTACTACCCGATGGTCAACAGCATGACCGACCCGCGTTTCATCGGCGGTTTCTTCTGGTGGAACTACGTCGAACAAATGCTCCCGTACTCGACGAGCTCCTACTTCCAGTTGCTGCGTCAGACGATCATCAACCTTAAATCACCCAACTGATTGCGCGATCCGCGCGTAAGCGTCAGCGTCGAAGGTTAGAACCACAATGTTGCGCGTACCACGAGACCACGTGCGCGTACCGCTGACGTCAACGGAAACCTGTATTGCACGGTGACATCCAGATAGCTTGCCGGCGCGCTATACCTGCCTTCGCGAAACCAGTATCGAAACTGGATGCCGGGCCCCACACCGATTGCAGTCTTGTCCGGCTGGCGGTTGTCGTGATCGCCGGCCACCGCGGCATGCGGGTAGACGGTCAGCCGATCGCTGAGCGCCGTCAAACGCCAGGTGTGCCCGTAACGCAACTCCGAATAGATGATGTATCGGCCTGCCTTGATGAAGTACGCACCTTCGACATAGGCCTGCCAGCTGCGCCAGCTCGGTTCGGTGACCCGCAGGTCGGTACCCGCTTCCGACGAATAGCCCAGGCGCATCAGCCAATCCGTCATCGACAGGCTGCCGACGTGGAACAGCCGCTCGGCGGTCATCACGACGTTCTGGTCGGGTATCGGCTTGTAGCGCACCCCCACCGAACCCTGCACGGTCGGCATGCCGGTCACGTTGCCGCTTCCGTCGTATGCCGTGCCGTATCCGCGCACGAAGAACTGGAGAATGCGCCCGTTCTGGTAGCCGATCTTCGGTGGCTGCCAGTACGCCTCGATACCCGGCTGCAACACGCTGATGGTGCCTTGCGGGCCGAACGCGGCCGACTGGTAGGGCGCGCTCAGCACGAAGCCCCAGGTGCGCTGAAGTTGCTCGACTTCTCGCCGATAGCCGAACTTGTGCTGCGCATCGAACTTGTGTTCGTTTTCATCGGCGTCGAGACTGTGCTCGAACAACTCGACAGACTGCTCGTTCAGGCCGATACGCTTGGCGGCATAGCCTGCGTCCGCGTAGTTCATCGCGTTGCCGGCTCCGCCGTCGAAACCCTCCTGGAACGCGTCGAGCGCCTCGCGATCCTTGTGTTCCCGCAGGAGGTCATAGGCCTCCTGCAACTTCTGTGTCGCGGTATTGTCCACCGGTACCTGCGGCGCCTGCTCGGGTTGCTGAGCCTGCGTCACGATCGCCGCGGCCATCTTCCGCTCGGCGTCCGTCGACGCGTCGCGGGCTGCGAGGTCCGCCACGCGGATGGCGCTTTCGCGATCGCCCGACCTCAAGCTCAACTGCGCGATACGCAACTGAATCACGGCTGATTTTTCATCCGCCAGCGGCGCCAGCGCAACGCCGGCTTCATGCAGGCGATTCGCCGCGAGCGCACTGTCGAACCACGCAAGACGCAGGTTGCGCTGCTGCTCCTTGCTCCATTTTCCCGTCTCGACGGCGGCCGAGAAATCGCTGCACGCCACGTCGTAGCGCTCCTGGCGCTGCGCCAGGTAGCCATGCTCCGCCCGTACCGCGGCACTTTTCGGAAAACGAACGCTTAACGATTCCATCATGGCGTCCGCTTCGTCGATTTTTCCCTCTCGTTTGAATACGTCGAGGAGCAGCAACCCGAGCTGTTCGCTTCCGGGCTGAATCTTGAGGGCGCGCTGCGCATACTCTTCCGCGCGGGGCAGGTCGCCGGCACTGATCGCCTTGTATGCGCCATCGGCGAGCCGATAGGCTTTGGGCACGAGCGGCTGCGTGGCGTACGCCGGGGCCTGCCAGGCCAGCGACACGGCGATCGCCAGTGCGCTCAACCGGGCGCAGCGCTTGATGCCAGCCGCGATCGGGATTCTGGAGCGTTTCATGCCTGTTCTCCTGACGGCTTTTGCACCGGAGAAACCTGCGGCGTTGCGCCGTCGCCGTCGCGCGCTCGCGCGAGTTCGACGAAGCGCGAGTGCCGGGCGAGTTCGGCTGCAATCTCCGTATCGCAGGCGATGAAATACGCAACGTTCGTCTTGGCGCCGCGCCGCACGACATCCTGTTCGTCTTGCGTGAGCGGCCGCCCGACCGCCACGTTCAACGTTCCGTCGTCTGCGGTCGAAAACGGGATAGCCAGATACGCATACTGCAGCTCGAATGCCAGCGAGTCCGCGAAGTGGCCCACCGCCACGTTGCCCAGGCTGACCCGGGGGAGATCCGCTTGCTCCGCGATCGCATCCGCCAGCGATTCGGTGGATATCGCGCTGCCTTCGATCAACAGTTCGCCCAGCCGCCTGCCGCATGTCAGTTGTTTTTCCAGGCTTGCCTGCAATTGCTCCAGTGAAACCACGCCCCAGCCGACCAGGATCTCGCCAATCTTGAGGCGTGCTTTCCCGAGCTCCGCGTTCGACAGGTAGGTATGGCTGGTTTTGTCCCACGCGATGGGCTTGCCGCTTACGAGGTGGCCGAGATAGATGCGCCATGCCCGGCAAACCGCGTAGAAATTGATCAGGTTATTGACGAACATCCTCGGAATCGAGAGCAGCCCCTGGACCGGACCGTTCAGCTTGCTGACGAAGTAGTAGCGCTGCGCGGCGCGGGCAAACAGCATGACGGTGTTCACCCAGAGCAGCGGCGCCATCCAGGCGCTCGCCGTGACGAGAGGGGCGCTGACGGGAATGACATGACCGAATTTCTGAAGGGCCGCAATTGTCACGAAATTGATTAGTACAACGTAAGCAATCACTGAAAAAAGTGAGGTGACGATGCCCTTGCGGTCGTGGAAGAACATGTAGCGGGTGAGGAGATTGCCCTTCCAGCCGAGCTGCTCCCAGCCCTGAAAGGCGATGCCGAGGATCCAGCGCGCACGCTGCCGATATGCGGTACGAAATGTCTTTGGAAAATACTCGCGCGTGGCCAATATGTTTCGATTGGCGGCACCGCTATTTGCACGCTTGGCCCCGGCATTCTGCGTGATATCCGAAAGCGGAAAGCGGGCAAAGGTTTCCTTCATCCCGAGGTCTCTCAACCGAAAGCTGAAATCGTAGTCCTCGGTCAGCGAGCTGGTATTGAACGGACAGCCGTCGCGTTCCTTCATCGCCGCTTCGATGGCGCGCCTGCTGTAGCACGATGCGACGCCCGCGCCGGGGACGACGCCGGTGAGACGGGCGCGCGCCGGCACGTCCTTCTGGTGCGTTTCGCTGAAGTCGTCCATATAGCATCCGGCCACGAACTCGTTCCATTTCCGCGGCAATGACAGAACGGGAAGCTGGACCAGGTCGCTATCCGCAACTGCATGGCTGAGGTATTTGAGTTCGACCGGATGAATGACATCTTCGCAGTCGTGCATCACGACGCCCGCGAACTGAATATGATGCGTTTCTTCGTAGCGCAGGATCGCTTCGATGATCCAGTTCAGGCAGTCCGCCTTGCAGGTCGGCCCATCGTTCATGACCGTTGCGCGCGTCACCCTGCCCGGGTAACGGCGGACCATCCGTTCGACCTCCGCCGTGGTTTCGGCGTCGTTGTGATAGGTGCCGACGAAGATCACATATCGCTCGTATTCCATGGTCGCCAATGTGTTTTCGATCATTTTGGCGATCACGTCATACTCTTTCCATGCCGGCACCATGAGCGCCAGATAGCGCTCTTCCTCGGCGCGCAGCATGGCAATATCGATAGTCTGCGTTTTTTCGTGACGCAGCATCCGCCAGATTTCGAATGACCAATAATAGGCGTCGAGCATAAGGTCATCCAGTGTGCTTACCAGGATGACGATCGCGGTCAAAATGGCGATAATGTTAAGTGCATATAAATATGCAATCCATATTGTGTTATCCATCATTTTCCCGAGATTTTATCTTGTTTGTAATTCTTCTCCCTTGCACCAACGAAAGACGAATATCCGTCCGTCCTCGTCGACCCCGTCACTCCCACTTCGCGGCTTGCGCCGCAAAAACTCCTGTCACTCGAAAAAGGCTCTGTCAGCCTGGAGCTTTCTCGATGCGATCACGTAATATCCTCAAAGATGAAACGTGTTCAGTGGGTGACTTTTGAAAGTTGGTATTGCCTCGCTCACTTCCGTCTCCCGCCGGGGTGGATCCTGCACCATTAATGATTGCAGCCGCTCTCGATCCAGCTTCCCGCAGCGCTCCCTGCGCACCGTCGTTTCAATACGCAGTTCATAAAGCAAGTCGCGCGCCATTGCCGTGCCACCCTTGACCGTCCGGGGGCCTGCGGGCGCCGCGCAAGATCGACCCACCGAATCCGAGCCAAACGTTTCAGTGCTGAAACGCAGGGTCGATTGATCAGATGAAAAGAAGTCTGCAGGCTCGTTACCGCCCGCCGGCTGCCGCCATCGGGAAATCGTCACGTGATTCCAGCGATCGCCGGCCGGAGAGATTGGCGGCGAACCCGAAAATCAACCTTTCCAGTCGCCATGACCTGTGCGAGTTAACCGAGTCGATTGCCGGGTCACGATCCGCGAAGCGCTGGGGGAGCTGGTTTTCCCTGAATCGTCCGAACAGGCTTCAATTGTTTGTCAGATGACAGCTTCAACAGGGGTTACGTTGCATGCCTGAAACGTTTTTTTGCAACAATTTTGGATTGTCATGACGCACCGATTTCGGTGTCTTGATCCCGTGCCCATTTGCGACCGATGGTACGGTTCTAGCTTTAAAACAAAAACATCCGGTCCTGGATTTTCGTATGAAATCAAGTGCGCAGGAAAAAATAAAGACATAACGCCCTGATTATCAATGGCACGCCGCCGTGCTCGTTTCGTTAACGAGATGAATTTATTTTGCATATCAAAGGATGAAAATCATGCTTTCTCATCGCAATCGATATTTTCGGAACGGATTGAGCACCGTTGGATCACTCGTCACATTAATCTCCGCGCTCGCCTTCGCCGTCGCTGTTCAGGATACGAGTGCGCAGCAGACAAGCAATTCATCTGCCGTGAAGATCAAGCCGCCTCCGCTGCCGAACGGGTCCGCCCAGGTCAAGGTGAAGCCGGGTATGTCCGACGAGGATTGGGAGAAGGCGTACAAGGAGACGGGGCGCCCCAAGTTCAGCAGGAATTCCGTCAAGAAAGCCGGCGGCAACGTGCAACGTGACTAGGGAGAAACCGCCATGAAAAAGATCTTGCTTGTCATAGCTCTGCTTGCCGGACTCGCGCAAATGACGTTGCCGAGCACGGCGCACGCGCAGACCACCACCGCACATACGCTCGTGCTTTACGACAACCCGGCCAACGATCCGTATTCGAAGCTCGGCCTGATGTACAGCATCATGCTGAGGAACCTGCTTGGCCATTTCAACGCGACGGTCGACCTGGTTCCGATACAGAACTACACGTCCGGGATGGTCGCGAACCACGACGTCACGTTCTACATCGGCGACTACTACAACAACCCGATTCCGACGGCGTTCATGAGCGACGTGATGACCGCCACGAAGACCGTGGTCTGGTTCAAATACAACTTGTGGCAGCTTGCATGGAACACGGCGTTTACCTTCAACCAGACCTTCGGGTTCAGCTTTCTCGGCATAGCCGGGTTGAATGCGCCACCTTCATCGAGCAATCCGAACCCCGGCTTCTACGACACGGTCACGTACAAGAACCTGCCGATGGTCAAGTACTACGCGTATGACGCGTCGACCGGCTCCATCAACGCGGACCCGGATGTCGGGCTGACCCAGATCGTCGATGCGACCAAGGCGCAGGCGCTCGTCACCATCAAGAACAGCAAGAGTGGGGCGACCACGCCATACATCATGCGCTCGGGCAAGTTCTGGTATTTCGCGGACATGCCGTTTTCGTACATCGGCCCGATGGATCGATACCTGGTGATATGCGACATCCTGCACGACATCCTGCAGACCAATGCACCGGTGAATCACCGCGCTCTCGTCCGTCTGGAAGACCTCGATGCGTATACAACGACGAGCTCGATGAAAAAGCTGACGGACTTCCTGTACTTCAAGAGGATTCCGTTCACGATGGCCACCATTCCCCTGTATACGGATCCGAACGGCTTTTACAACGGCGGTGTGCCGGAGACGATCCATCTTGCGCAGGCAACGGGCCTCAAGAGTGCGCTGAACTATGCGTTACCGCGCGGCGGCTCGATCGTGATGCACGGCTATACGCACCAGTACGATTCGACGCCGAATCTTCTGACTGCGGTCAGCGGCAGCGACTATGAGTTCTGGTATGCGGTCCAGAACCGTCCCGTCGATGAGGACTCCATTCAATGGGCGGAAGGCAGGATGGCCGATGGCCTCCTCGAGTTCACGACCAACGGCTACAAGATCGTCGGCTGGGCCGCGCCGCAGTACCAGATGTCGCCGAATGCAGCGGCGGCCACCGCCATCACGTTCCCGACGACGTTCCAGCGGGCCGTCTACTACACCGCAAACAACCCGCAAATCGGAACGGGTGCACCGAACCAGGACTTCTCGGCCGGTCAGTTCTTCCCGTACATCATCAACGCCGATTACTACGGGCAGCGGATCATTCCGGAGAACCTGGGCAGTGTCCAGTACAACATCTGCAATATCGACCCGTTCTCGTGCATCACCTACACATGGCAGCAAATCGTGACCAATGCTCAATACGGTCTGGCGGTGCGGGACGGTTTCGCGTCCTTCTTCTTCCATCCGTACTGGCTTGAACCCGATCTCGGATTGCCGGCCTACCAGGACTTCCAGAGTATGGTGAACGGCATCACGAATCTCGGCTACAAGTGGGTAGACGGCACGACCGCCAAGTGAGGCGAGCGTGACGGCAGCCCCGTGCGACCCGCATCGGAAATGCGGGTCGCACGTTTGCGTTTGATGGGCTACGATGACGCGCGAGAATGCTTCGGGGGAGCCATGACCACGTCCGCCATCCCGGCCGTGCGCAAATTTCAACAGCGTATGGGCCGGCTTCGACCGGCAGGCCGACCGCGCCGGCGCGCTGGCGAGCCGCGTTCGCACCGGGCGGCGACGCTCGCGGCGATCGGCGCATCGCTCGTCGTGGCCGCATGCAGCTGGACGGCGCACGACGTTCACGCCGACGGAATCGTCTGGCAGGTGGACAACACGACGACGAATCCCGTCGGAAACTGGCAGATGCTCGGCGTACACGATCTGTTGATCCAATGGACCGTCGTGGACGATACCGCGTTCGTTGCCAACACCCACATCCCTACCGCGGCGCACCTTCCCGACTGGGAACGCATCGGTCGTGCGCCGTGGGCCAGAAACGTGATCCTGGGCCTGGCCGGCTACCAGGACGAAAAACGTGCGCGCACCCACCTGTCGACGCTCGCGGACCAGTCCGTGGAGGTGGCGCGCGTGCATCTGCCGCTGCATGTCGCCGGCTACTACTTCCCGGTCGAAATCGATCCGACCTGGCAGGAGGCGCCCAAGCTTGCCGAGATCCTGCAGCGACTGCCTCGTCCGCTTTGGGTGAGCGTCTACGACCAGACCAATATCGGCGGAAAGACGCTGGCGGACTGGCTCGCAACGTGGCTGCCGTCGGACGTCGGGGTGTTCTTCCAGGACGGCTGCGGCGTCTATGCCCGCGAGCCGCAGGTTGCGCGCACCTACCTCGATGAGCTGGCCTCACGCCTGGGCAAACGACGCGTGCGGGTCATCGCCGAGGCCTTCCGGCCAGCCGAGCACGGCGGATTCCGTTCGGCCAGCGCCGAGGAATTGAGCAGGCAGCTCCAGGTTTATCGCGGCTATCCGGTCTATCTGTTCGATGGTCCCCACTATGTGTCGGACGACCTCATGCGCGAACTCAACAACCGGACGGCCAAGCCGCACCCGGTCGGGCCTGGCGGTACGGAGCGCTGAGTCTGCTTCACCCCGGTAAACAGCGGCAGGCGAGAGGCGCGCGCGGCGAAACAATCGGCCGGACTGGATCGCCGCGACAACTCCATTTGATGACCAAACCGCAAGACGTAGTGCATAGATATCGTTTGCCGCGGCCTTAATGACTATCGACAATCGTGGCTCGAATTCGCCGCCGTGGCGCCAGAAGCGCCCCGGTGGCCGGCACTTGGCGGCTATCCCGGCCGTCCGCGCCATCCTGCTCACGACGACATGTACGCGTTCACTCCCTCATTCCAGAATCCCGCCGGCTCGCCGATTCGCGAGTTGTTCAAGTACCTGTCCGAACCGGGCATGATTTCCTTCGCGGGCGGTTATCCGGCCAGCGACTTGTTCGACGTCGACGGCCTGAACACGGCTGCCGAACGCGCATACGCGCAGCCCGTGCGCTGCCTGCAATACGGCCCGACCGACGGCCTCGCCGAACTGAAGCAGCAACTGATCGCGCTGATGGCGCGTCGCGGCGTTGCGTGCACGCCGGCCGAACTGCTCGTCACGACCGGCTCGCAGCAGGGCCTCGACCTGCTGCTGCGCGTGATGGTGTCGCCCGGCGACGTCGTGCTGACCGAACAGCCGGCTTACCCGGCAACGCTGCAGGCGATGCGTCTGCAGCAGGCGCGCATCGTCACGATTCCGGTCGATGGCGAGGGCCTCGACGTCGATCGTCTCGCGACCCGGCTCGCATCGGGAGAGATCGCCCAGCCGAAGCTGCTCTACACCGTCCCGACCTTCGCGAACCCGACGGGCGCGACGCTCACGCGCGAACGCCGGCTGAAGCTGCTGCGTCTCGCGGTGCAATACCGTTTCCTGATCGTCGAGGACGATCCGTACGGCGACCTGCGCTTCGCGGGCGAAGCCGTGCCGTCGATGCTCGCGCTCGCCGGTGAAGTGGACGGCGCGCGCGACTGGATCGTGCATTTCGCGAGCCTGTCGAAGATCGTCGCGCCGGGGCTGCGCGTGGGCTGGACGATCGCGCCGGCCGAAATCGCGCGGCGCTGCGTGATCGCGAAGCAGACGGTCGATCTGTGCAGCTCGCCATGGACGCAGGCGGCCGCCGCCGAATATCTGGCCGACGGCGCGCTCGAACGCCATCTGCCGCGCATCACGGCCGCGTACCAGCGCAAATGCGACGCGATGTGCGACGCGCTGCGCGACGGTTTCGGCGATGCGATCGAATTCCATCGCCCCGAAGGCGGGATGTTCGTGTGGGCGCGGATCGGCGCGGTGTCGTCGGACGTGCTGCTGCAACACGCAATCGCAAACAAGATCGTGTTCGTACCCGGCAAGGCGTTCTTCGCGGACAACGTCGACGCGGCATCGCTGCGCCTGTCGTTCGCCGCGCCGGACGTCGACGCGATCCGGGAAGGCGTCGCGCGCCTCGTGCGCGCGTATGGTGCGGCGCTGGCCGCGTGAGGAGACATGAACGTGACTATCACCGTCAACGACACAGCATCGATGGGCGCGGCGCCAGGTGCTGGCGATAACCGATCGGCAAAGCATCGCTCGTCGCAGATCAGCGCGGGGCCGCAGTACGTGGCCGACGTGCTCGGCCGGTTCGGCGCGGAGCCGACGACCGATGCCGGCGATGCGGCGCCGGTCGTTCTCGGCTACAACTGAACGGCACGAAGGCGGCGGCCGCATCGCACGCGAGCCGTCACCGGAGCAAACGGTTAAGCTTGCGCGATCGAAACACGTGCGATCGCCGCCGCCCCTCATGTCCGACTCAACTTCCGAATCGCTCACGCAAACGTACGACCGCCTGTGGTCCTGCCTCGAATCCGGCGTCGGCGTGCAGCGCTCGCCGTTCACGATGCTGCAGGCGGCCACGCTCGGCCTCGACGGCGCACCGAAGGTGCGCACGATCGTATTGCGCCAGGCGAGCCGCGCCGGTCGCGTGCTGTCGTTTCATACCGATGTGCGTTCGGAGAAAGTCGCGGAGCTGCGCCGCGATCCGCGCATCGCGATCGTCGCGAGCGATCTCGATGCGCTCGTGCAGATTCGCGCGGAAGGCGTCGCATCGATCTGCGACGACGAAGCGCAGCGGCGCGCGATCTGGCAATCGAGCCGTCCGCATACGCTGCTGCTCTATCGCGCGCCGTTGCCGCCCGGCACGCCGGTCGAGTCGCCAGAAGCAGCGCATGTCTCGGCGAGGCAAGACACCGTGCCTTCCGGCGACGGCTACGAAAACTTCTGCGTGATCCACATGACGGTCACGCGCATCGACTGGCTCGAGCTCGCACGCGCGGGCCATCGTCGAGCGGTGTTCGATCTGAACGAAAGCGGCTGCGAAGGCCGCTGGATTGCCCCCTGATCCGGACGCAGGCCGCTCAAGGCCGCTCGTCCACCACCGCCTGCCCGATCATCCAGTCGCGCATCATCGCGATCGCATCGTCGTCGCTACGCTCGGCCGGATACACGAGATAGAACCCCACCGACAGCGGAAACGCGAAATCGAACGGCTTGCACAGCCGGCCTGCCGCGATATCGCGCTCGACCAAAGGATCGGTCGCGAGCGCGATGCCCTGGCCGGCAACGGCCGCATCGATCGCGAGCGACGTCTGGTTGAAGCGCAGCCCCTTGTGCGGATCGATATCGACAGGCTCGGGCATCGCTTCAAGGAACTCGGGCCACAGGTCGTGCGCATCGTGCAGCAGCACGTGGCCGGCGAGGGCGCGCGGCGACGCGGGCGCGGCCAGCAGCGCGGGGCTGCACACGGCGCACACATCGAGCGGGAACAGCGCATGCGCGGCGAGATGCTTGCCGAACGGCGGCTTGCCGTAGCGGATCGCGAGATCGACGCCGTCGTGGCGGAACGTCGCGAGCTGCTGGTCGGCGATCACGCGCACGTCGTAGTCGGGATACGCGTCGGTGAATTGAGCGAGCCGCGGGATCAGCCACTTCGACGCGAACGACGGCGTCGTGCTGATCGTCAACGCGGCGCGCCGTTTCACGAGCTTGTCGGTTGCGTCGGCGATCGCGTGCAGCGCGCGCTGCACGTCGGAGAAATACGCGGCGCCGTCGTGGGTCAGCGCGAGGCCGCGCGGCAGGCGCTCGAACAGCTTCAGGCCGAGCACGTCCTCGAGGTGGCGCACCTGCTGCGCGACCGCGCCCTGCGTGACGCCGATCTCGTCGGCCGCGGCGCGGAAATTGAGGTGCCGCGCGGACACTTCGAACGCACGAAGCGCATTCAGCGGCGGCAGGCGGGAAGGGCGAGGCGGCATCGTCAGGCTGTAGAAAAACTATCGGCTGGAGGCAGAAATACTGGTTCGACAGTCGTGTGCGATACGCCTACATTACCACCATGGCGCGCCGAATGGCGGCTGCGCGGCGGCAGGTTTCGAACGAGGAGCAGATCGTGACTGTAGAAAAAGTGGCGTTGATCACGGCGGCGGGCAAGGGCATGGGGGCGGCGATCGCGCGCGAACTGGCGGCGACGGGTTACCGCGTCGCGCTGATGTCGCCGTCGGGCAGCGCGGTGGCGCTCGGCGAGGAACTGGGCGGGTTCGGCATCCAGGGTTCGGTCACGGAAGAAGCCGATATCGACCGGCTCGTGAAGGAGACGGTCGCGCGCTACGGCAGGATCGACGCGGTCGTGAACAACACCGGGCATCCGCCGAAGGGCGAACTGCTGGCGATCACCGACGACAACTGGCACGCGGGGCTCGACCTGATCCTGCTGAACGTGGTGCGCGTGATGCGCCGCGTGACGCCGATCTTCCAGCAGCAGGGCGGCGGCGCGGTGGTCAACATCTCGAGCTTCGCGGCGGACGCGCCCGAGCAGCCGATGCCGGTATCGTCGGCGCTGCGCGCGGCGCTGAGCGCATGGACGCGCCTCTACGCGGAACGCTATGCGGCCGAGCGCATCCGGATGAACGCGGTGCTGCCGGGTTTCATCGACAGCTGGCCGGAAACGCCTGAGATCGTCGCGCGCATTCCGGCCGGCCGCTTCGGCAAGACCGGCGAGATCGCGAAGACGGTCGCGTTCCTGCTGTCCGACGGCGCGGGCTACATCACCGGGCAGAACATTCGCGTCGACGGCGCGATCGTCAACGCGCTCTGAGCGTCAGGCCGGCGAGCGGCCGCGCGGGCCGCTCGCCGCGCCGCAAATACAAACGCGTACAAATCAGACAAATCCCGGATACATCAGACCTTTCAAATGGGCGACGCCGCGTGGCCGGGGCGCGCCGGATTGAAAGCCAGGGCGCGAGCGGGCGCGCGGCATGTTCACTTTCCACTTCACGAAAGGAGATGCCGAACGATGTCTTCCACACCGTTTTCCCCGATGCGTCGCCACCTGCTGGCCACTTCCGTGGCCGCCGGGGTATCGGCGATGCTGCCCACCGCGCTGCATGCGGCGACCGGCGCCAGCGGCATACGCCCGTTCACCGCGCACATTCCCGATGAAGCCGTGGCCGACCTGCGCCGCCGCATTGCTGCGACGCGCTGGCCGGGCCGCGAGACCGTCGCCGACGAATCGCAGGGCGTGCGGCTCGCGCGCATGCAGGCGCTGCTGCGCTACTGGGGTACCGACTACGACTGGCGCAAGGGCGAGGCGCGCCTGAACGGTTTCCCGATGTTCATCACGGAAATCGACGGGCTCGACATTCATTTCATCCACGTGCGCTCGCGGCACGCGAACGCGATGCCGATGATCATGACGCACGGCTGGCCCGGTTCGATCTTCGAGCTGCTGAAGGCGATCGGCCCGCTGACCGACCCGACCGCGCACGGCGCGAGCGCGGACGACGCGTTTCACGTGGTCGTGCCGTCGTTGCCGGGTTTCGGTTTTTCCGGCCGGCCGACGCAGACGGGCTGGGGTTCCGACCACATCGCGCGAGCGTGGGGCGAGCTGATGGCGCGGCTCGGCTATACGCGCTTCGTGTCGCAGGGCGGCGACTGCGGGTCGGTGATCTCGCACCGGATGGCGATGCAGCGCGTGCAGGGCCTGGCCGGGATTCACGTGAACATGCCGGCGACGGTGCCGCCGGATATCGCTGCGCTGCTCGCGACCGATTCGCCCGCGCCGACTTCGCTGTCGCAGAAGGAGAAGGCCGCGTACGAGAAGCTCGGGACGTTCTATCGCGACAACTGCGGTTACTCGGCGATGATGGTCACGCGTCCGCAGACGGTCGGTTATGCGCTCGCCGATTCGCCGTCCGGTCAGGCCGCATGGATGTACGACAAGATTTCGCAGTGGACGTACAGCGGCGGCGTGCCCGAACGCTCGATTCCGCGCGACGAGATTCTCGACGACATCTCGCTGTACTGGCTGACGAACACCGCGACGTCGGCCGCGCAGATCTACTGGGAGGATCACTCGAACAACTTCAACGCGGTGGATATTTCGCTGCCGGCAGCGATCACGGTGTTCCCGGGCGAGATCTACCAGGCGCCGCGCAGCTGGGCCGAGCGCAGTTATCACAACCTGATCTATTTCAACGAAGTCGACAAGGGCGGGCATTTCGCGGCATGGGAGGAGCCGGAGCTGTTCGCACGCGAAGTGCGTGCCGGGTTCCGGCCGCTGCGTCGCGGGTAAGCGTGGGTTGAGCGGCGGGCGCGGGCTGGCTTGCGTGCGGCTCGCGTTTGTTTTCGTTCTGTCGACTGTGTCGAGCTGGGCCGATCAGCCGCGCGGCCCGCCCGAAAACCGCCGTTCCGCGCACGATTTTTGAATCGCTGTGTGTCGTGTTCGCACACAGATACGTTGGGATACAAAGCCTCCGGATGGTTCGGATATAAAACCGGTGAAGCGATTCACACGGCCGCGCGGCGTCATGCGCCGCCGCTGCGAACGGCGATACCGGAGCGCCTGCACGTGCCGCGGGCCCCTTCCTTAGCGATCGACAATGGAGAACGAGTCATGCCTGATACCGTGAACACCCGCCGCCGCCTGATCCTGGGCACGACGCTGGCGAGCCTGAGCCTCGCCGACCTCGGGTTCGGCAACCTGGCGCGCGCGCAGTCGGCGCCCGATGCATCGACTGCGAAGCGCGCGGCCGGCGTTGCGTCGCTGGGCACGATCCACCAGATCGACGCGGGCGTGCTCAACGTCGGGTATGCGGACCTCGGGCCGAAGAAGGGCCCCGTCGTGTTCCTGCTGCACGGCTGGCCGTACGACATCTACAGCTATGCGGAAGTCGCGCCGCTGCTGGTCGCGGCCGGCTATCGCGTGATCGTGCCGTACCTGCGCGGCTACGGGTCGACGACGTTCCGCTCGGTCGACACGGTGCGCAACGGCCAGCAGGCGGTGACGGCCGTCGACATCGTCGCGCTGATGGATGCGCTGAAGATCGACCGCGCGGTGTTCGGCGGCTACGACTGGGGCGCGCGCACGGCCGACATCATCGCGGCGCTGTGGCCGCAGCGCGTGAAGGCGCTGGTGTCGGTGAGCGGCTACCTGATCGGCAGCCAGGAGGCGAACCGCAAGCCGCTGCCGCCGCAGGCCGAATTCCAGTGGTGGTATCAGTTCTACTTCACGACCGAGCGCGGCGCGCTCGGCTACGCGGCGAACCGCGATGCGTTCAACAAGCTGATCTGGCAGCTCGCGTCGCCGAAGTGGCAGTTCTCCGACGAAACCTATGCGCGCTCAGCCGCATCGTTCCAGAACCCCGACCACGTGGCCGTCGTGATCCACAACTATCGCTGGCGCCTCGGGCTCGCGAAGGGCGAGGCGCAATACGACGACATCGAGCGGCGTCTTGCCGCCGGGCCGGCGATCACCGTGCCGACGATCACGATGGAAGGCGACGCGAACGGCGCGCCGCATCCGGACCCGGCCGCGTACGCGAAGAAGTTTACGGGCAAGTACCAGCACCGGACGATCACCGGCGGCATCGGCCACAACTTGCCGCAGGAAGCGCCGCAGGCGTTTGCCGATGCGATCCTGCAAGTGGAGCATCTGTGATGCGGGCACGCAGTGGCATCCGGCGTCGCGGCATGGGCCGCGCGCTCGTCGCGGGTGCATTGCTGGCCGGCTCGCTGTCGGCCAGCGGCCCGGCCGCGTTCGCGGAACAGCCGAAACCGGCCGCGTCGCCGATCTACGGCGTGACGATCCCGCCCGGCTACCGGAAGTGGGAAATGGTCGCGCCGGCCGAAGAGGCCGCGCCGCTCGACGAGCTGCGCGTGGTGCTCGGCAACCCGGTCGCGATCCGCGCGCTCGAGCAGGCGACGCTGCCGTTTCCGGACGGCACGATCCTCGTGAAGCTCGCGTACAAGCGCAAGCAGTCCGAAGAGTTCGCGTCGGCAACTGTGCCGGGCCAGGCGACGACCGTGCAGGTGATGGTGAAGGACTCGCGCCGTTATGCGTCGACGGGCGGCTGGGGTTTCGGGCGCTTCATCAACGGCGTGCCGGCCGATATCGGCCAGCATCAGACGTGTTTCGCGTGTCACCAGGCGCTGGTGAAGAACCATGACTACGTGTTCACGCGGCTTGCGCCATGACGTGACACGAAGCGACGGGTTTGACGAAAAGGCGTGCCGCGAGGCACGCCTTTTCTCGTGGTGCATGTGTGGTGCGTGTGTGTCGGGGACCACGTCGGCAGGCGAGTTTGTATCGCACTGTATCTGCGGCCGTTCCGGAAAAAATGGCATGCAGAAAGCACCGGTTTCGGAAACATGCCGGATACGTGAGCGGGTTCTACTGTCGACATGCAGGAAACGTTCGATGCCAGGCGTTTGCATCGGATGCCAAGTGATCGACACCCCAACTTCCGTCAAGGAGCATGTTCATGAAAACCGCCCGAATCCTCGCTGTTGCCGTCCTCGCCGGCATCCCCGCATTGTCGTTCGCCGATACCGGCCACGGCCTGACGCGTGCCGACGTGCGCGCCGAACTCATCCGGCTGGAACAAGCCGGCTACAACCCGGCCCGCAGCGATCCGCATTACCCGGAAGATGTCGCCGCCGCGCTGCAGGTCGCGCGTTCCGACCAGAACGGCCCGTCGAAGTCGCAGGACGACAACGTGGCCGACGCGTCGGCACCGGCAAGCCATCGCGACGCGGCACCGGCGCGCGCCGCGCGGAACGCTGCCGACGATTTGTACGCACATTCGTGATCCGTTGCCGCGCCTGCCGCATGCAGGCGCGGCCGTCACTGCAGCACTTCACTTCATGTCACAACACAACAGAGAAAGGAGCATGACGATGGCCGGTTCGATGAAACGGGTTCTGGTATCCGCCGCGGTGATCGGCGGACTGTTCGGTGCGGTCGCGGCGCAGGCCGCGCCGAAGGACGACCTGAAGGGCACGAATGTCGTGCTCGTGCACGGCGCGTTTGCCGACGGTTCGAGCTGGAACCGCGTGATTCCGCTGCTCGAGGCACGTGGGCTGCACGTGGTGTCGGTGCAGAATCCGCTGAGCTCGCTCGCCGACGATGCGGCCGCGACGAAGCGCACGATCGACGAGCAGAAGGGGCCGGTCGTGCTGGTCGGTCATTCGTGGGCCGGTGTCGTGATCAGCGATGCGGGTAACGACGACAAGGTGAAGTCGCTCGTCTACGTCGCGGCATTCGCGCCCGACAACGGCCAGTCGATCGCCGACGTTACGCAAGGGCTGCCGGCACCGGCATGGGCCGGTGAACTGCGCAAGGACTCAGGCGGCTTCGCGCGGCTGTCGGACAAGGCGATCGCGCAGGATTTCGCGCCGGACCTGCCGCCCGCGCAGCAGCGCATCGTTGCGGCGACCCAGGGGCCGTGGTATGGCGGCTGCATCTCGGAGAAGGTCGCGCAGGCCGCATGGCATGCGAAGCCGTCGTCGTTCGTCGTCGCGACGCAGGACCGGATGATCGATCCGAAGCTGCAGGAAACGATGGCGAAGCGGATCGGCGCGACGGTCACGCGCGTGAACGGCAGCCATGTCGCGATGCTGAGCCAGCCGAAGGCCGTGGCCGACGCGATCATCGCGGCCGCGGAACGTGCAAAGCACGACGCACAGTAAGCGGATGAGGCGCCAACGTTATCGTTGAAGCGTGGCGCCGCGAGTGATTGTGATGTCCTTCCACGAGGAGAAATCATGACGCAACTCTGCCAACTGTCCGCAACCGAACTCGCGAAACTTGTTCGGCAGCGCGAAGTGTCCGCGCGCGAAGTGGCGAGCGCCGCGCTCGATCGTCTCGACGCGGTGAATCCGGCGATCAACGCGGTGATCGAACACCGGCCCGACGACGTGCGACGGCAGGCCGACGAAGTCGACCGAGCGATCGCACGCGGCGACGATCCGGGCCCGCTCGCAGGCGTGCCCGTGACCGTGAAGATCAACATCGACCAGGCGGATTTCGCGACGACCAACGGTACGCGCCTGCAGGAGAACCTGATCGCGCGTGCCGACAGCCCGGTGGTCGGCAACATCAGGAAGGCCGGCGCGATCCTGCTCGGCCGCACCAATTCGCCGACGTTCGCGTTGCGCTGGTTCACGTCGAATCTCGTACACGGCCACACGCGCAATCCGCGCAATCCGTCGCTGACGCCGGGTGGGTCGAGCGGCGGCGCGGCAGCGGCCGTCGCCGCCGGGATCGGCCCGCTCGCACTCGGCACCGACATCGGCGGTTCGGTCCGTTACCCCGCCTATGCGTGCGGCGTGCACGGAATCCGGCCGTCGCTCGGGCGCGTGCCGGCGTTCAACGCATCGTCGCCCGAACGTGCGATCGGCGCGCAACTGATGTCATCGGCGGGGCCGATCGCACGCACGATCGACGATCTCGCGCTCGCGCTGCGTGCGTGCGCCGCGCCGGACCCGCGCGATCCGTGGCACGTACACGTGCCGTTCGACGGCCGCGAAGTGCCGAAGCGCGCGGCGCTGTGCGTGCGTCCGGGCGGCTTGCAGGTCGTGCCCGAAGTCGAGGCCGCGTTGCGCGATGCCGCGCGCCGGCTCGTCGATGCGGGCTGGACCGTCGACGAGATCGACGATACGCCGCCGATGCGCGAGGCTGCGCTGTTGCAGGAACAGCTTTGGCTCGGCGACGGTTTCGATGCATTGTCGAACGCGGCCGCGAACGACGGCGATCCGGTGCAGTGATGGACTGACGGGCAAGCGAGTGCATCGGCGATGCCGTTCGGCATCACGCCGATGCCTGTCGCCTGCCGATTGCCTTTCTTCGAATCATCCACGCATGCGCGGCGACGCATGCGTTCCATTTCGGATTCCATGACAACGCGCTGAACGCCGCATTGCTCGCTTCCCGCCGTTCCTTTCAAAGTCCTTCGATGCGTGACATCGAACGGTCGTCGTTCCGCATATCGTTCCGCATTTCCCGACCGCAAGCGAGCTCGAGCCGATAGCGCGCGTCTGCTATTGCATTTCGCGCGCCGCTGATTAGGAAATGAATTTTTATTGGTTCTGCTTGCCCGGCCGCGCTCGCATAGTGGCGCTGACGGCTATAGACAGCAAGCAAGCTGCAACGGCCGCATTCCCGGTGTTTTTGATCATACGAATCTGCGAAAACGAGGAAGTGTCATGACGGTTGCATTGGAAGAACGAACCGCTGCGCAGCAGGCGCTCGAAGACGCCCGTGCGGCGGCCGCGGCGGCCGGCACGCCTTACGCGGGTGGCGTCGCGCCGCAGGCCGCATGGGCACTGTTCTCGGCCGGCGATGCGTTGCTGGTGGACGTGCGCACCGCCGAAGAACGGAAATTCGTCGGCCACGTGCCGGAGTCGCTGCATGTGCCGTGGGCGACCGGCACGAGCCTGACGCGCAACCCGCGTTTCGTGCGCGAACTGGAAGCGAAGACCGGCAAGGACGCGGTGGTGCTGCTCCTGTGCCGCAGCGGCAACCGGTCCGCGCAGGCGGCCGAGGCTGCGACGAAGGGCGGCTTCGCGCAGGTATTCAACGTGCTCGAAGGGTTCGAAGGCGACCTCGACGAAGGGCAGCATCGCGGCGGCCGCAACGGCTGGCGTTTTCGCGGCTTGCCGTGGGCGCAGGACTGATTCACGGCCGACAAGGGGAGAAGTCAGCATGGCCGCATTCGACATCGACGATATCGTTCAATCGCTGCAGACCGTCCGCCGCGCATGGCGCGAGAAGCAGCGTCGCTCGCTCGAACCGGGCGGGCGCGACCTGCCGGCGCGCGAGGCGCTCGCGCAGATCGTTGGCGCGCTGAAGGGCGTGCTGTTCCCGATGCGGCTCGGGCCGCCCGACCTGCGCCAGGAGAGCGAGAACTTCCATGTGGCCCACGCGCTCGACGCGGCGCTGAACGCGCTGCTCGCGCAGGTAACGCTCGAATTGCGCTACGCGGCGCGGCAGCGCAACTCCGACGGGCCGGTCGACAACGTCGAAGGAGTAGCTTCGACGGCCGTGCAGGCGTTCGCGGCGCGGCTGCCCGAGATTCGCCGGCTGCTCGACAGCGACGTGCTTGCTGCCTTTCACGGCGATCCGGCGGCCGGCAGCGTCGACGAAGTGCTGCTGTGCTACCCGGGCATCCTCGCGATGATTCACCATCGGCTCGCGCATGAGCTGTGCGGGCTCGGCCTGCCGCTGCTCGCACGGATCATCGCCGAGCAGGCGCATGCGGAAACGGGCATCGACATTCATCCGGGCGCGCGCATCGGCGCGGGTTTCTTCATCGACCACGGCACGGGTGTCGTGATCGGCGAGACGGCAATCATCGGCGAGCGCGTACGCGTGTACCAGGCCGTCACGCTCGGCGCGAAGCGTTTCCCGCGCGATGCGGCCGGCCATCTGGAGAAAGGGCTCGCGCGCCATCCGATCGTCGAGGACGACGTGGTGATCTACGCGGGTGCGACGATCCTCGGCCGCGTGACGATCGGGCGCGGCGCGGTGATCGGCGGCAACGTGTGGCTCACGCAGGACGTGCCGGCAGGCGAGAACGTCACGCAGGCCGTGCTGCGCAGCGAAGCGAACGCCGCGCCGCGCGCGGCGGCGCGTGTCGCCTAGGAGGCGCGATGAGCGACCTCATCCATCACTTCGGCGCCAACGTGCGCAAGCTGCGCGAAGCGCGCACGTGGTCGCAGGAGCAGCTTGCCGAGCATGCGGGGCTGAACCGCTCGTATGTCGGCGAGATCGAGCGCGGCGAGGCGATCGCGTCGATCGTCACGGCCGACAAGATCGCGCGCGCGTTCGACGTGTCGATCTCGATGCTGCTGCCGGGCGCGTACGTCACCTGAGGCCGCCCCGTTTCGTTTCCCTTTCGGTTGCACGACATGACGGCTATAGCATGTTGAGCCGGCAGGGGCGTGCTTCCGATAATCCCCTCGCGTCATAAGCAATCCCGTTTTTCATCTTAAGAACCCGGAGCCACACATGTCGACCGTTGCAAGCGGCACGGCCGCGCTGAGCGATCACGCCGCCCGCCAACTAGCGAACGCTACCAAGACCGTCCCCCAGCTTTCCACGATCACGCCGCGCTGGCTGACCCATCTGCTGCAGTGGGTGCCGGTCGAGGCCGGCATCTACCGCCTGAACCAGGTGAAGAACCCGGAAGCCGTGCGTGCCGCATGCACGCAGCTCGAGGACGAAAGCGTGCTGCCGCAGACCTTCGTGCCTTACGAAGAGCAACCGCGCGAATACTTCCTGAACGCGGTGAGCACGGTGCTCGACGTGCATACGCGGATCTCCGATCTTTACAGCAGTCCTCACGACCAGATCAAGGAACAGCTGCGCCTGACGATCGAGACGATCAAGGAGCTGCAGGAAAGCCAGCTGATCAACAACCCCGACTACGGGCTGCTCGCGAACGTGACCGACGAACAGCGGATCTTCCCGCTGACGGGCGCGCCGACGCCGGACGATCTCGACGAACTGCTGACGAAGGTGTGGAAGGAGCCCGCGTTTTTCCTCACGCACCCGCTCGCGATCGCCGCGTTCGGCCGCGAATGCACGCGGCGCGGCGTGCCGCCGCCGACGGTCAGCCTGTTCGGCTCGCAGTTCCTCACGTGGCGCGGTATTCCGCTGATTCCGTCGGACAAGGTGCCCGTTGCGGACGGCAAGACCAAGATCCTGCTGCTGCGCGTCGGCGACAAGCGCCAGGGCGTGGTCGGCCTCTATCAGCCGGGCGTCGCGGGCGAACAGGGCCCGGGCCTGTCGGTGCGCTTCATGGGGATCAACAACCAGGCGATCGCGTCGTACCTGATCTCGCTGTACTGCTCGCTCGCGGTCCATTCGCCGGATGCGCTGGCTGTCCTCGATGACGTCGAAATCGCCAAGTTCCATGACTATCCCGACACCTACCGTTAATCCCGGCCTGGCCGGCGGCGACGCGCATGCGTTGCCGCACGCGCCGCTGCCGGCGGGCTTGCCCGACCCCGCGACGCTCGCGCGGCTCGCTTCCGAGTTCTTCGCGACGCCGCCCGGGCAGGCTACCGCGCCCGGGCTGTCGGCGGGCAGCGGCGCGGTCGGCGGCGTGCCGTCGGCGTTGCCGGCTGCCGCGCCGATCCTCGCGTCGGTGAGCAACCCGGCGCCCGGCGGCTCGCCGCTCGCGGGGCCGGGCGGCACCGGCACCGGCGTGCCGGGTCTTGCGTTGCCGCAGGGCAAGGCGCCCGGCACGAACCTCGCGCCGTCGGCGCCGACGCACGTGCTGTCGCTCGGCAATCGCGCGCCCGCGCTCGCGCCGCATGCGGCCGCGCAGAACGGGCTGCCCGACAACGTCGTGTCGATCGCGCCCGCGCTCGAGCCGCGCATCGGCGGCGCGGCGCTCGGTGTGCCGCAGGGGAATGCGGCTGCATCGGAAGGCGCGGTGAAGGCGGCGCCGGCTGCGTCGCCGTACTACTTCACCGACGGTTCGCTGCAGGGCTGGCAGGCGACACCGCAGGACATTGTCGTGCCGTCGAACGGTCTCGCGTCGCCGGAAGCGTTCGGGCTGCCGGGCGACGATGCGCTGCGCGATCTGCTCGCCGTGCATCGCGACGTGCCGGTGTCGCGCGCATCGGGCACGGAGGTGCCTCGCTACTTCATCGACGATACGCACGCAGCCGAGCCTCAAGGCCAGTTGCATCGCGGTGCACATCCGCCGTTCGACGTGAACGCGATCCGCCGCGATTTCCCGATCCTGCAGGAGCGCGTGAATGGCAAGCAGTTGATCTGGTTCGACAACGCGGCGACCACGCACAAGCCGCAGGCCGTGATCGACCGCCTCGCGTATTTCTACGCACACGAGAACTCGAACATCCACCGTGCCGCGCATGCGCTGGCAGGCCGCGCGACGGATGCGTACGAGCATGCGAGGGACACCGTGCGGCGCTTCATCGGCGCATCGTCGCCCGACGAGATCGTGTTCGTGCGCGGCACGACCGAGGCGATCAACCTGATCGCGAAGACTTGGGGCGTGCAGAACGTCGGCGAAGGCGACGAGATCGTCGTGTCGCATCTCGAGCATCACGCGAACATCGTGCCGTGGCAGCAGCTTGCCGCGCAAAAGGGCGCGAAACTGCGCGTGATTCCGGTGGACGATTCGGGGCAGGTGCTGCTCGACGAATACCGGAAGCTGCTCAACGACCGCACGAAGATCGTGTCCGTCACGCAGGTGTCGAATGCGCTCGGCACGGTCGTGCCGGTGAAGGAGATCGTCGAGCTCGCGCATCGCGCGGGCGCGAAGGCGCTCGTCGACGGTGCGCAGTCGATCTCGCACATGCGCGTCGACGTGCAGGCGCTCGATGCGGATTTCTTCGTGTTCTCCGGGCACAAGATCTACGGGCCGACCGGGATCGGCGTCGTGTACGGCAAGCGCGCGATCCTCGACGACATGCCGCCGTGGCAGGGCGGCGGCAACATGATCGCGGACGTGACGTTCGAGCGTACGGTGTTCCAGCCGCCGCCGAACCGCTTCGAGGCCGGCACCGGCAACATCGCGGATGCGGTCGGGCTCGGCGCGGCGCTCGACTACGTGAACCGTGTCGGCATCGAGAACATCGCTCGCTACGAGCACGACCTGCTCGCGTATGCGACGAGCGTGCTCGCGCCGGTGCCGGGCGTGCGGCTCGTCGGCACCGCGCGCGACAAGGCGAGCGTGCTGTCGTTCGTGCTGAAGGGCTATGAGACCGAGGAAGTCGGGCAGGCGCTGAACGAAGAGGGCATCGCGGTGCGCTCGGGACATCACTGCGCACAGCCGATCCTGCGGCGTTTCGGGCTCGAGGCAACGGTGCGGCCGTCGCTCGCGTTCTACAACACGTGCGACGAGGTTGACGCGCTCGTTCGTGTGGTGCGGCGGCTTGCGACGCGGCGTTGACCGCTGACGCTGCTCGCTTGCGGCGGCCCTCGCGGGTTGCCGCAAGCGATTTCCTGATACCCGATCAGAACCGCACGACCTGCTTCTGCTCGACGCTGAAGCCGTCGCGCAGCACGCACGCGGAATCCGCGAAGTAGCGGCGCGTTTCCGACAGCAGGTCGGTATTGCCGCGACGGCAGAACACCACGCCCGACCCTTCCTCGGTCAGCAGTTCGTCGATCAGCGATTCGGGTTGCCCGATATCGGCGAGATGGACGTTCTGCACGCCATGTGCGAGCGCGTCGAGCGCTTCCCGCACGCAGGGCGCGACATCGGCGGCCGGATGCTCGGCGAGTCATTGCTCGAGTTCCGTGATGCCGTACAGCCCCGCGAGTTCGCCGAGTTCGCGCAGCAGCGCGCTTTCGACCATCATCACCAGCGTGACGGCGCCGGTGCGTTGCGCGAAGAGGCTGCCGACCCGTTCGGGGCGCAGCAGGCGATCCTGGCCTGCGTCGTCCGGCGCGACGGGCATCACGACGGGCACCAGCCCGTTCCCGAGAAGCGCGTTCAACGCGGTGCCGTCGAATTGCGCGACCGGGTTCGTGTTCGCGCGATCGGATTCGGCGCCGGCGACCAGCAGGCCGCCGTCGTGACCGTCGATGCCGATCGCCTTGACGCCGTGGCTGCCGATCGCGCGCACCAGCTCGTGGTTGATGTCGGCCATCGCGGCACGTGCGGCCTGGACGGACTGCGCGCCGGACGCGGCCGGGCCGCCCTGGACGACGACCGGACGAATGCCGGTGAGCGCGAGCAGCGCGACGTCCTGAGCGAACGCGTGGCGAGCGTGTGTATCGCTCGCGGCGCCGTTATCGACGATGACGACGGTCTGCCCGTGCAGGGCCTGCATGAACGGCAGCGAGCGAGCCAGTCCGGCCACGCGCCGTGACGTAAGAGTGGGACTTTCAGGGTCTGGGAACATGGGAATCCGAAAGAATGAGGGAAGTGCCTGTCGCCGCACGACGCGGCGTCAGTGCGTGCGCTGCATGAGCCGGTGAATCTCGTCGGGCGTTTGCGCATCGCGCGACGCCTGCCGGAACGAGCGTTCGCTGAAGCACCGCGCCGCGTCGGCGAGCAATTCGAGGTGCGCGCGGTCGTCCTCTTTCGGCAGGGCCAGCACGACGAATTCGCGCACGGGCTTGCGGTCCGGCGCGTTGAACGCGAACGGGTAGAGCGCGCGAACGAACAGCGCGACGGCCGAGCCGAGCCCGTCGACACGCGCATGCGGAATCGCGACGCCCTGGCCGAGGCCGGTCGAACCGAGCTGTTCGCGCGTCGCCAGTTCGTTCGCGATCCGTTCCGCGCAAACCCCGCTGCTGCGCGCGATGAATCGCGCGGCGAGGTCGAACAACTGGATCGCGCTGTCGACCGGTACGTCGAGCAGGATGTTGTCAGGCGGACAGGCATCCGCCAGCCGGGTCGCGAGCGGCAAGCCGCCGCGTCGGTGGGGAAGGTCGGGTTGGCCGCCGATAGCGGCCTGCTGCGTTTGCATGCGGATCTCTCCGTGTCGTGATGACACGGAAATCCTAGACACATCCGCGTAAAGACGGTGTCAGATACGCGGGGGCCCGGTATTAAAATTTCGTATCGATTGCGGCGCGGCGCTCATCGCGCGCCCGATACGGATGTCTTCACGTGCCCGACAGCACGAACGGCAGCGTCGTCAACAGAAAGACCGAAATGCCGACGACGGGTGCGCCGAACGCGATCGCCGCGAAGGCCACGGCGGCGCTGGTCAGCACGAGCGTTCTCGACCGGCGGCGGTGCCGGTCGTGCGCCGTTGCCTTGTCTTCGCGGATGGCATCGGCCTGCGCGCCGATCACGTGTTTCCAGAACGTCAAGCCAAGCATGATTGCTCCTGTATGAAAGACGACCGAGACACGGCGCGCGATGCGCCGTGCACGCGTGTCAGCAGCGCTTGAGCTTCAGCACGCGCGAGATCTGCCCGGACGTGAAGCCGCTGTAGCGCACGTAAGGCGCGCAGTCGAGCGGCGCCGTGAGCGATTCGCCGACGACGTACTGGCCGACGAAGCGGAACGCATCCGTTTCCATCTTGATGAACACCGGAATCGCATCGCGTTGCGCGGCGAGCGTCCTGCCGGCCGCACGCGCGGATGCGCTGCCGTCGCAGAGGATCACGTCGGGCGCGTGCGGGTTGAGGTCCGTGCGCAGGCACGCGGCCACGACCTTGCCGTTCTTCGTCGGCAGGAATGCCTGTTTGCTGCCGCCGCATGCGGTGTGGATGAATTCGCGGGTGTAATGCTTGTCGATCTCGAACATGGCCGGGCTCCGGTATCGGAAATTTGCGTGAATGAAATCAGGTATGCACAGCAATCTGACCGGATCGGCATGCGGGATGCGGGCAAGCGATCGATCATTGCCGGTACGGCGGATCGATGGCGCGTCGTTGCACGGGATTTGCAGCGCGCACACGCTTGACAACACGATGCGCGATTACCGCATCGACGTCGTATTCAAGCGTGCACGGGTGTGACTACGGCGCGCACCGTCCGCCTGTCGGCAGGACGGTGGCTCGGGAAAGAGAGACGCAGGCGTCCTGCCTGTCAGGCAGAAAAGCAACTCGGGGGACGAGGACTTCGGATGCGCATGTCGCGTGCTCGGTGGTGGATTGCGAACACATTCTAGTGAACGCACGCGCGGCCGCAAGTAAAAAGGTCGTAAAGGCGCCCTCTGCGTGCATTGCCGGAGGTGCGCACCGGTGCGGCACGGCGCACACCGGAACGTGTCGATCGCGCCGCCGCCGCCCCACAGCCATTCGCCGCCGTCCGCTTGCGGCAGGCCGGAATCGAGCTGCATCACGAAGCGTATCTTGCAGCCGCAATCCGATGCGGACTCAACCGGTCGATGCAACACGATGGAAGCCGCGCGGCCGCGACCGCCATTGTTGACGATATTGGAAAGGTCCAATCCAGAACCGGCAATAGGTTCCGGGAAAATGACCGATTATTCTCCCGATCGCGGTGCCGGCCTCCGGATGCGAGTGCTATCGGACTGCTTACAAAATCAATCGCTCAGGGGAGGCCTTTCATGAAACGCATCGTCGTATCCGGTGGTATCGGCGCGGTGTTCGCCGTAACAGCAACGTCGTCGGCATTTGCCCAGAGTTCCGTCACTTTGTATGGCCTCGTCGATACGGCGATCCGGTATCAGACCAATGCCGGCCCGGACGGCGAGGACCTGATCGGGATGACGGTCGGCCCGGAAACGCACAGCCGCTGGGGCTTGCGCGGCAGCGAGGATCTCGGCGGCGGGCTGTCGGCGATCTTCCGCCTCGAGAACGGCTTCGAGCTAGGCGACGGCAAGCTGCACGTCGCGAACACGCTGTTCAGCCGCCAGGCGTACGTCGGCCTGTCGAGCAACCGCTACGGCTCGCTGACGTTCGGCAACCAGTACGCGCCGCTGTACGACACGATGGGCGACATCTTCGACCCGATGACCGTCGGCGACTACTGGCAGGACAGCTGGGCGTACAACGGCATCGGCAACTACCTGACGGTGCCGAACTCGGTGAAGTACCAGTTCTCGTACAACGGGCTGAGCGTCGACGCGATCTACGGCTTCGGCAACCATGCCGGTGCGATGGGCCTCGACAGCACATACGGCGTGGAACTGACCTATGCACGGGGGCCGGCGTCGATCAACGCGGGCTATCAGCAGACTTCCGTGTCGTCCGTGAACGGCAGTTCGGTCAACGGCGCGAAGGTGAGCTTCGTGCACGTGAGCGGCGCGTATCAGGTCACGCCGACCGTGCGGCTGCTGGCCGGCTGGCTGCACGGCCAGGACAAGACAGGCACGACGGACTTCAACATGCAGCAGGCCGGTGCGCCGACGCTGGGCGGCGGCAGCCCGAACCGCATCGACGATACGTTCTACGTCGGCGCGAACTGGCAGGCCACCGCGCCGCTGCTGATCACGGTGGCAGGCTACTACGGCCACGCGCGCAACGCGGCGCGGCTCGACGGCACGCTCGGCTCGGGGATCAACTACTCGGCGACCGTGCTGGCCGAATATGCGCTGTCGAAGCACACCGAGGTTTACGGCACGGTGGACTTCGCGCGCGGCAACGGCGCGTTCGCTGCCGACTATCCGGGCGCCACCAACCGACTCACGGGCAAGGTCGACCAGATCGGCCGGACCAACAACGTCGGCGCGGCGATCGGCCTGCGCCAGATGTTCTGAAGAAGGTTCGCACGTTGCGGCGCGGCCGGAGGCGGCGTCGCGTCCGCAACCGCGGTGCGCAAAAAAAACGCGTGGCGACCGAGGTCGCCACGCGTTGCATGCCCGAGCGTATTGCCGCCCGGTTCGGGCGGCACGCCGCGTCTATCGTCAGAAGTCGAACCCCGGCCCGCCCGCGCCCGGGCCGCCCGGCACCGCGGCCGGCACCGCATCCTTCGGTGCTTCGAACACGGTTGCATCGGTCGTCAGCAGCAGCCCGGCGACCGACGCCGCGTTCTGCAGCGCCGTGCGCGTGACCTTGGTCGGATCGAGCACGCCCGATTCGACGAGATCGCCGTACTCGCCCGTCTGCGCGTTGTACCCGAAGTTGCCCGAGCCTTCCGCGACCTTCGCGACGACGACGCTCGCTTCCTCGCCCGCGTTCGCGACGATCTGGCGCAGCGGTTCCTCGAGCGCGCGCAGCACGATCTTGATGCCCGCATCCTGGTCGGCGTTCCCGCCCTTCAGCTCGCGGATCGCCTGACGCACGCGGATCAGCGCGACACCGCCGCCGGGCACGATGCCTTCCTCGACGGCCGCACGCGTCGCGTGCAGCGCGTCGTCGACGCGATCCTTCTTCTCCTTCACCTCGATCTCGGTCGCACCGCCGACCTTGATTACCGCAACCCCGCCCGCGAGCTTCGCGACCCGTTCTTGCAGCTTCTCGCGGTCGTAGTCCGACGTCGCTTCTTCGATCTGCACGCGGATCTGCTTCACGCGCGCTTCGATGTTCTTCGCATCGCCCGCACCGTCGATCACGGTCGTGTTTTCCTTGCCGACCTCGATGCGCTTTGCCTGGCCGAGTTCGGCGAGCGTCGCCTTCTCGAGCGTCAGGCCCGTTTCCTCGGCGATGACCTGCCCGCCGGTAAGGATCGCGATGTCCTCGAGCAGCGCCTTGCGGCGATCGCCGAAGCCCGGCGCCTTGACCGCGACCGTCTTCAGGATCCCGCGGATGTTGTTCACGACGAGCGTCGCAAGCGCTTCGCCTTCGACGTCCTCCGCGATGATCAGCAGCGGCCGGCCCGATTTCGCGACCTGTTCGAGCACCGGCAGCAGGTCGCGGATGTTCGAGATCTTCTTGTCGTGCAGCAGGATGTACGGGTTCTCGATCTCGGCGATCTGCTTGTCGGGATTGTTGATGAAGTACGGCGACAGGTAGCCTCGATCGAACTGCAGCCCTTCAACGACGTCGAGCTCGTCGGCGAGCGACTTGCCGTCCTCGACGGTGATCACGCCTTCCTTGCCGACGCGGTCGATCGCCTCGGCGATGCGCTGGCCGATCGATTCCTCGCCGTTCGCCGAGATCGTCGCGACCTGCGCGATTTCCTTGCTCGTGGTGGTCGGCCTGCTGATCTTCTTCAGCTCATCGACGGCCGATGCGACGGCCTTGTCGATGCCGCGCTTCAGGTCGAGCGGGTTGAGCCCGGCCGCGACGTATTTCTGGCCTTCGCGCACGATCGCCTGCGCGAGCACGGTGGCGGTTGTCGTGCCGTCGCCGGCCGCGTCGCTGGTGCGCGACGCGACTTCCTTCACGAGCTGCGCGCCGATGTTCTGCAGCTTGTCCGCGAGTTCGATTTCCTTCGCGACCGACACGCCGTCCTTCGTGACGACGGGCGCGCCGAAGCTGCGTTCGAGCACGACGTTGCGGCCTTTCGGCCCGAGCGTGACCTTCACAGCGTTCGCGAGAATGTTCACGCCTTCGGTTAGCTTCGACCGTGCGACGTCGCTGAAAATGATTTCCTTGGCTGCCATGATTGCGCTCCGTTATTGATTGACGACCGCGACGATGTCTTCCTCGCGCAGCACGAGAAACTCGTTGCCGCCCACCTTGACGGCTTGCCCCGCGTACTTGCCGAACAGCACGCGTTCGCCCACCTGCAGGTCGGGCACGATGCGCTGGCCGTCCGTGTCCTTGCGGCCGGGGCCGACGGCGATCACTTCGCCCTGGTCGGGCTTCTCCGCGGCGCTGTCGGGGATCACGATGCCCGACGCGGTGGTGGTTTCCTGATCGAGTCGCTTCACGATCACGCGATCGTGCAAGGGGCGTAGGCTCATTTTTTCGTCCTGTGCTGTTCTGTCGAAATTGGTCGGCACTCTTCATCAGAGAGTGCTGACGAGTATAGAAACGCACGACGACGCGATCCAATAACGGATTCGGAAAAGCATTTGCGCGGATGCGCTATGGACGGGAGACGGGCAGGGCGGAGGTCAGATCAGCAGCGATACCGTCCTGAACAGCGCAAGATCTTCCTTGCGCGCGGATCGCGCATGCTTGCGGATCACGTACAGCAGGCAGTCGATGAAGCAGCGTGCGGCGGCGCTCAGCGTGCTGCTGCGGCGCGTGACGATCCCGAGGTCGCGCGGCTCGAACGTCTCCTTCAGCGGCAACGGCCGCATCCGTTCGCCGAACGGCGGCACGGCCGCGAGTATCGTCGGGCACCACGTGCACATGTCGGCCTGCTCGAGCATCGTCTGCAGCATCGCGACCGACTGCGCCCGCACGATGCGCCGTTCGTCGATCCGTGCGCCGTGGCGCGTGAACAGGTAGTCGACGAGCGCGGCCTGGCCGTCGGCCGCGAAATTCAGCACCCAGTCGGTGTCGAGCAGGTCGTGGATCGATCGTGCGCGTTCGCGTGGATGGCCGGCGCGCACCATGACCGAGGTCTCGTAGCGCAGCATCGGTTCGAACGCGAATTCCTGCGTGCCGCCTGGTTGCACGTGTCCGAGCGCGAAGTCCATGCTGCCGTCGCGCAGCAGCGGCTGCGCGACGGCCATCAGCGCTTCGTAGAGTTCGAGGCGCACGTCGGGCATCCGCTCGCGAAAACGCAGCACGGCTTCCGCGAGGAACGTCATCGTGAGCCACGGCGTGACGCCGATGCTCAGCCGGCCCTCGACGCGGCCGCGCATGCGTTCGAGATCGCTCTGCGCGTGCTCGAGCTGCTTCAGCACGAGCTTCGCGTGCGTGAGCAGCGTCTTGCCGTATTCGGTGAAACCGATGCCTTCCGGCGCACGCACGAGCAACGGCAGGCGCTCGCTCGCCTCCAGCTCGCGCAGCGCGCGCGTGACGGCCGCCTGCGACAGACCGAGCGTGCGCGCCGCGCCGCGGATGCTGCCGGCCTCCGCGCTCGCGACGAGCGCCTGCAACTGATGCAGCTTGATGTTGCTCATGGTGCGATACCCGACAACGAAAGGTTGTCATCATAACGAAACAGCGGCTGGTCGCAGGGATTTTCGCTGCATACGATTCGGCCACGATCGGTCATCCGGGCGATCGACAACCGGAACGTATCCAGGAGAATCGGGGTTGGACCAGAAACATATTCATCCGGAAATAGCGGCCATCGAGACGGAGATGATTGCGCTGCGCCACCGGTTGCACGCGCATCCCGAACTCGGCTTCGAGGAACACGCGACCAGTGATCTCGTCGCCGACTGCCTGACAACGTGGGGTTATCGGGTGACGCGCGGGCTCGGCGGCACGGGCGTGGTCGGCACGCTGACGCGCGGCGCCGGGAAACGGCTCGGGTTGCGCGCGGACATGGATGCTCTGCCGATCCGCGAGACGACCGGGCTGCCGCATGCGAGCCGGCGCGACGGCGTGATGCACGCGTGCGGCCACGATGGCCACACGGCAATGCTGCTTGCGGCGGCGCGCTGTCTTGCCGGGCGTGCGCGCTTCGCAGGTACGTTGAACCTGATTTTCCAGCCGGCCGAGGAAGGGCTCGGCGGCGCGAAGCGGATGCTCGACGACGGCTTGTTCACGCAGTTTCCGTGCGATGCGGTGTTCGCGATGCATAACGTGCCGGGCCTGCCGGCCGGCGTGCTCGGCTTCTGCGACGGCGCGGCGATGGCGTCGGCCGACGAGGTGCGCGTGCGCGTGATCGGGCGCGGCGGGCACGGCGCCGCGCCGCACACGACGATCGATCCGGTGGTCGTGTGCGCGTCGATCGTGATGGCGCTGCAGACGGTCGTGTCGCGCAACGTGAATCCGCAGGAACTGGCGATCGTCACGGCCGGCTCGATTCATGCGGGCACCGCATCGAACGTGATCCCGCCGCATGCGGACCTCGAGCTCAGCGTGCGCGCACTGTCGCCGGACGTGCGCGCGCTGCTGGAGCGACGCATCCGCGAGATCGTGGATGGGCAGGCCGCGAGTTTTGGCGCGACGGCCGAGATCGACTATCGATACGGCTATCCGGTGCTCGTCAATCACGCGGCGGAAACGGCGTTCGCGCGCGACGTGGCCCGCGAATGGGGTGGTGACGCGGCGCTGATTCCGAATCTGCCGCCGATCGCGGCGAGCGAGGATTTTGCATTCATGCTCGAGGCGTGTCCGGGCAGCTACCTGTCGATCGGCAACGGCGACGGTGCGGCCGGATGCGGGCTGCACAACCCCGGCTACGACTTCAACGATGCTTGCCTGGCGACGGGGGCGAGCTACTGGACCGCACTCGCGGAGCGTTACCTCGCGTGACGGGGCGGCACGATTTCGATTCACGATTTACACAAGGAGACTGTCAATGAAACAGTGGATGGCGGCGCTCGCGGTAGCGCTGGCGGCAGGATCGGCGCATGCCGGCGACTGGACGGGCAAGGAGATCCGGCTCGCGGTCGATCCGACTTACCCGCCGCTCGAATACAAGCTTCCCGACGGCACGTTGACGGGCTTCGGGATCGACATCACGAACGCGTTGTGCGCGGAGCTGCACGCGCGCTGCGTGTGGGTCGAGTCGAGCTTCGACGGGATGATTCCGGGGCTGCTTGCGCGCAAGTTCGACGTGATTGCGTCGTCGATGACGATCACGCCGAAGCGGATGCAGCAGATCGCATTCACGAACCGCATCTCGAACGCGCCGGCTCGGCTGATCGCGCACAAGGGCTCGCCGCTACTGCCGACGCCTGAATCGCTGAGGGGAAAACGCGTGGGCGTCGAGCAGGGCTCCGCGCAGGCCGACTACGCAGTTGCGAACTGGCAGCCGGCCGGCGTGCAGATCGTGTCGTACCAGAACCAGGATCAGGTGTACGCCGATCTCGTGACGGGGCGGCTAGACGCGGCGTTCCAGGCTTCGATCGCGGCCAGCGACGGTTTCCTGAAGAAACCGCAGGGCAAGGACTTCATGTTCGCCGGCGCGCCGATCGACGACGCGAAGTACTTCGGGCAGGGCGACGGCCTCGGGTTGCGCAAGCAGGACAACGACCTGCGCGACGCGTTCAACCGCGCGCTCACAGCGATTCTCGCGAACGGCACGTATCAGCGGATCAACCGCAAGTATTTCGACTTCGACATCTACGGCGCGAAGTAAGCGGCAGCGCACGGAACGTGCGCGATCGACCATAAATAAATAAGGATTACGGATGAACTGGAGATCGATTCTTGTCGCGATTCCGGCGCTGTGCGCAGCGCCCGCGTTCGCGCAAGGCAGCGTGACGTTATATGGCCTCGTCGACGCGGGCATCGACTATACGAACAACGTCGGCGGCCATGGTGCGTGGCAGATGGCGAGCGGCTTCGCGCAGGGCAGCCGCTGGGGGCTGAAGGGCACGGAGGATCTCGGCGGCGGCTACAGCGCGCTGTTCCAGATCGAGAGCGGCTTCAACGTGAACAGCGGCACGCTTGCGCAGGGTGGCCGCATGTTCGGGCGTCAGGCCTACGTTGGGCTCGGCAGCACGCGCTTCGGCACGCTGACGCTCGGCCGGCAATACGATTCGGTCGTCGACTATCTCGCGCCGACGACCGCGAACGGGAGCTGGGGCGTCTATCCGTTCTCGCACCCGCTCGATAACGACAACACCGGCAACACGTTCCGCACGAACAATACCGTGAAGTACGCGAGCCCGGATTTCTCCGGCTTCTCGTTCGGCGGCACCTACAGCTTCAGCAACGACACGGGTTTCGCGAACAACCGGGTATGGAGCGTCGGCGCGCAGTACGAGCTGGGCGGCTTGCTCGTCGGCGCGGCATTCCTGAACGCGGACAACTCGGGCGCGACGTCGGGCGGCGCGATCGCGGGTTCGGGGTCGGTCGGCGCCGATGCGAACTTCGCATCCGCACGGCAGCGAATCTTCGGGGCGGGCATCAACTACACAGCAGGGCCCGCGACGGTCGGATTCGCATACACGAACAGCAACGTCACGCGGCCGACCGCGAACGTCGGTTACCTGTTCGGCGACGAGACGATCGAGCCCGTGACGGGGCCGCTTGCGGGCGGCGCGGTGACGTCGATCAAGTATCGGAACTTCGAAGTGAACGGCAAGTACCAGTTCACGCCGGCGTTGTTCGTCGGCGCGCAATACGTGTACACGACGGTGCGCTACGACGCGACGACGGGCGCCGCGAAGCCGAAGATCCATTCGATCGGGCTGATGGCCGACTACAATCTGTCGAAGCGCACGGATGTGTATCTGATGGGTGCGTACCAGCGGATCGCAGGAGACGCGACCGGCTCGTCGCTCGATCAGGCGTATATCCCGGGCGCGGCCGATCTGTCGTCGACGTCGAAGCAGTTGATGGTGCACGCGGGGATCCGGCACAGGTTCTGATGGAACCTGCCGGAAAGAAGGCGGCGGCTCGCCGCCTTCATCCATCACGAAGCGACGCGAATCACGACCTTGCCGAAATGCTGCCCCGACTGCAGGTACGCATACGCTTGCGGCGCTTCGTCGAAGCCGAACACGCGATCGACTACCGGCTTGATCCGCTTCGCATCGACGAACCGCACGACGTCGTCGAGCACCGCGCGGCTGCCGACCATGATCCCGTGCAGCCGGCGGATCCCTCCGATCAGCGACAACGGCGCGAGCTTCGGCCCGTCGAAGCCGCTGACGCCGCCGATCACCGACACGAGCCCGCCCAGCTTCGTCGCGGCGACCGAGCGCGGCAGCGTGTCGTGTCCGCCGACTTCCAGGACGAGATCCGCGCCCGCGCCGCCGGTGAGCCGCAGCACTTCGTGCTCCCACTCGGGCGTCGCGCGATAGTTGATCGTTGCGTCCGCACCGAGTGCGCGGGCGCGTTCGAGCTTCGCGTCGCTCGACGACGTGACGATCGTGCGCAGCCCGGCGGCCTGCGCGAGTTGCAGCGCGATGATCGATACGCCGCCCGTGCCGAGCAGCACGACGGTCGCGCCCGGCCCCAGTCCGCCATCGACGAACAGCGCGTTCCACGCTGTGACGCCCGCGCACGACAGCGTCGCCGCTTCGTCGTAGTCGAGATGCGCGGGAATCGCGACCAGCGCGGCTTCGTCGGACACGAAGTGTTCGGCCAGCACGCCGTCGAATTGTGCGCCGGGCGAACCCGAGACTTTGTGCGGCGTCGGCGGCCCGTCGATCCAGCGCGGGAAATACGTGTTGATCACGCGATCGCCCGGCTTGAAGCGCGTGACGTCGCGGCCGGTTTCGACCACTTCGCCGGCGCCGTCGGCGACCGGGATCAGCGCGTCGGTGCCGATACCGAGATAGTCGCCGCGCGCGAACATCAGGTCGCGATAGTTCAGCGCGGCCGAATGGATCTTGACGACGACATCGGTCGGCCCGACCGGCCGCAGCGTCGCGTCGATGCGCCGGAGCCCGGCAATGCCGTCGCCCGGTTTGATTTGCCATGCATGCATGTCGACTCCTTTTTCGAGATGGTCCGGACTATCATAGTGTTGCGCGGGCGGACGCATTGGCGAGAATTCGGCCAACGATTGTCGCCAGCACGGACACAACCCTGTCATCGCATCGGAGCGGAACGGCATGGATGAACGGTTGAGAGGCGTCGCCGAATTTGTCGACGTGGTGGAATCGGGCAGCTTCGCGGCAGCGGCGCTACGCCTCGGCATGACGCGCTCGGCCGTCGCGAAGATCGTCGCGCGGCTCGAACTCCGTCTCGGCGCGCGGCTGCTGCAGCGCACGACTCGCCAGCTCGGCCTGACCGACGAAGGGCTCGTCTATTACGAGCAATGCAGGCGGCTGCTCGCCGAACTCGGCGAGACGGAGGCCGCGCTCGACGCGGGCCGCCGCGAACCGGCCGGGCGCGTGCGCGTCAGCGTGCCCGTGCTGTTCGGGCGGCAGTGCGTGGCGCCCGTCGTGCGGCGCCTCGTCGAGCGCCACCCGCGGCTCGAAATCGACATGTCGTTCAGCGATCGCGTGGCCGACCTCGTCAACGACGGTTTCGACCTGGCGGTGCGCATCGGCGAGCTGGCCGATACGAACGCGCTGGTCGGCCGGAAGCTCGGCGTGCAGCGCATGGGCATCTGCGCGTCGCCCGCGTATCTCGCGCGGCATGGCTGGCCGTCAGGGCTCGACGAGCTTGCGTCGCACGTTGGCATCGCGTATTCGCGCGGCGGACAGCCGACGCCGTGGCGGATCATCGGCGCCGACGGCGCGGTGCACGACCATCGCGCGGCCGGCCGGCTGCGGTTAGACGACCTGCAGGCGATCGCCGACGCGGCTGCCGCCGGCGCGGGCCTTGCGTGGCTGCCGTGCTGGCTGATGGCGCCGTACGTGCGTGACGGCCGCCTCGCGCTCGTGATGGACAGCAACAGCGTGTCGGGCGCCGAGGTGTTCGCGGTGCGGCCGGCGGCGCGTCACGTGCCGTCGAAGGTGCGCGTCGTCGTCGATGCGCTGGTCGACGAGATTCCGCACATGCTGGCGTCCGACGACGCGAACGGCGAGCACGGATGACGGCGACCGATCGTCCGACGGCGACCGCACGCATTTCTCATTGCTGCTGCACAATCGGCCGGAGCACGCGCACGCCGGGTGACCACAGGCGTGTCGCGCCGTTTCCTCCGGATTCCTCGTCAAGGGCACACCCCATGTCATCCCGCACTTATCTCGTCACCGGCGCGTCGCGCGGCATCGGCCTCGCGATCAGCACCATGCTCGTCCGGCGCGGCCATCGCGTCGTCGGCCTCGCACGGCATGTGCAGGGCATCGACTTTCCCGGCGAATTGCTGGCGTGCGATCTCGCCGATATCGACCAGACCGCCGCGACGCTCGCGCGGATCGGCGAGCGCCACGACGTCGACGGCATCGTCAACAATGCGGGCATCGCACTGCCGCAACCGCTCGGAAAGATCGATTTCCAGTCGCTGCAAACCGTGTTCGATCTCAACGTGCGGGCCGCGATCCAGGTCACGCAGCACTTTGCCGACGCGATGAAGGCGCGCGGCCACGGACGCATCGTCAACATCTGCAGCCGCGCGATTTTCGGCAGCCTCGACCGCACCGCGTATTCCGCCGCGAAGAGTGCGCTCGTCGGCTGCACGCGTACGTGGGCGCTCGAACTGGCCGAACACGGCGTGACCGTCAACGCGGTGGCGCCCGGCCCGATCGAGACGGAACTGTTCCGCCAGACGCGGCCGGTCGGCAGCGAAGCCGAGCGCAAGGTGCTCGCGACGATTCCGGCGCGACGGCTCGGCACGGCCGACGATGTCGCGGCCGCGACCGTGTTCTTTCTATCCGACGAAGCCGGTTTCGTCACCGGGCAGGTGCTGTCGGTGGACGGCGGCGGCAGCCTCGGCGGGCGCAGTTGACACATCGCGGCGCGGCCCGCGCCAAACGGCCTGCATCGGGCCCGCATCGCATATTCCCGCACCCCGTTAGCATGTGACGAATCCGACTTTGGGCGCCGCGCGCGCGACGCTAAGATCGCCGATCCCGTAGATCGAGCGTCAACAAGAATGAAAAAGTCCGCGTCGCCGTTGCATGCTTTCCGTTTCCGTGTCGTCTGCGCCGCGATCGCCGGCGCGTTGTCGCTCGCATCGTGCGGCGGCGTCGACAGCGCTTCGCCGCCTCCGCAGGCCAATACAACACCGCCGCAGGCCGCGAAACGCCCGAACATCCTGTACATCATGGCCGACGATCTCGGCTATTCCGACATCCATGCATTCGGCGGCGAGATCAACACGCCGAACCTCGACGCGCTCGTCGCGTCGGGCCGCATCCTGTCGAACCATCACACCGGCACCGTCTGCGCGATCACGCGTGCGATGCTGGTGTCCGGCACCGATCACCATCTCGTCGGCGAAGGCACGATGGGCGTGCCGACCGACGAGCGGCGCGGACTGCCCGGCTACGAGGGCTACCTGAACGACCGCGCGCTGTCGTTCGCACAACTGCTGAAAGACGCCGGCTACCACACGTATATCGCGGGCAAATGGCACATCGGCTCGGGGATCGTCGGCAGTGCGACGGGCAGCGGGCAGACGCCCGACCAGTGGGGCTTCGAGCGCAGCTACGTGCTGCTCGGCGGCGCGGCGACCAACCACTTCGCGCACGAGGCGGCCGGCTCGTCGAACTACACGGAGGACGGCCGCTACGTGCAGCCTGGCCAGCCCGGGCAGCCGGGCGGCACGGGCGGCAGCCCGGCCGTGTTCTATTCGACCGATTTCTATACGCAGAAGCTGATCTCGTACATCGATGCGAACAAGCAGGACGGCAAGCCGTTCTTCGCGTACGCAGCCTACACGTCGCCGCACTGGCCGCTGCAGGTGCCCGAACCGTGGCTGCACAAGTACGCGGGCGTCTACGACGCCGGCTACGACGCGATCCGCAACGCGCGGATCGCGCGGCAGAAAGCGCTCGGCCTGATTCCCGCCGACTTCAAGCCGTTCGACGGCGTGCCTGAAACGACGGCGGCGTCGCCCGCGACCGCGAACAACGGCACCGCGAGCG
The DNA here is from genome assembly GCF_009362305.1 of Burkholderia sp. BE17. Taxonomy (NCBI): domain Bacteria; kingdom Pseudomonadati; phylum Pseudomonadota; class Betaproteobacteria; order Burkholderiales; family Burkholderiaceae; genus Burkholderia; species Burkholderia sp. BE17. The sequence goes on along the minus strand of NZ_WHNU01000008.1, from coordinate 115,159 downwards.
CGAAATACATCAGCGCGGTGCATTCGGCCGCGGACGGCTACAGCGACTACGGCACCGGCAAGGTCGACAAGCTGTGGTCGAGCCTGTCGCCGGCCGAGCGCCGTGCGCAGGCGCGCTACATGGAGATCTACGCGGGGATGGTCGAGAACCTCGACTACAACATCGGCCTGCTGATCCAGCACTTGAAGGACATCGGCGAATACGACAACACGTTCATCATGTTCCAGTCGGACAACGGCGCGGAAGGCTGGCCGATCGATTCCGGGGCGGACCCGACGGCGACCGACACCGCGAATGCGCAGGAGCCGACCTATTCGGCGCTCGGCACCGACAACGGCAAGCAGAACGCGCAGCGCCTGCAGTACGGGCTGCGCTGGGCCGAAGTGAGCGCGTCGCCGTTCCGGCTCACGAAGGGCTATTCGGCCGAAGGCGGCGTATCGACGCCGACGATCGTGCGCCTGCCCGGCCAGTCGCAGCAGTTGCCGACGCTGCGCGCGTTCACGCACGTGACCGACAACACGGCGACCTTCCTCGCGATCGCGGGCGTCACGCCGCCGTCGCAGCCGGCGCCGCCGCTCGTCAACACGCTGACGGGCGTCGACCAGAACAAGGACAAGGTGATCTACAACAACCGCTACGTGTATCCGGTCACGGGCCGGTCGCTGCTGCCGGTGCTCACCGGCTCGGCGACGGGCGAGGTGCATACGGCGCCGTTCGGCGACGAAGCGTACGGCCGCGCGTACCTGCGCAGCGCCGACGGTCGCTGGAAGGCGCTGTGGACCGAGCCGCCGCTCGGGCCGCTCGACGGTCACTGGCAGCTGTACGACCTCGCGTCGGATCGAGGCGAGACGACCGACGTGTCGGCGCAGAACCCGTCGGTGATCGGCACGCTCGTCGAGCAGTGGAAGACCTACATGAGCAACGTCGGCGGCGTCGAGCCGCTGCGTCCGCGCGGTTATTACTGAGCGGCCCAGACCTGTCGCTTCGTTCCAGGCCCGCCAGCAGATTTCCTTCGGCGCGGAAAACCTGGAGCGGGCGGGCGTTTTCTTGAAAGGACGACACGATGCGGTTCCGGTTTCGGTTCTGGACGATCGGCACGGCGCTCGTCGCCACACTGTTCGCCACTGCATTCGCGGCGGGCTATGCGAATCCGGTAGCACCGGCAGGCGGCGCATTCGACGACGCGAATCGCGGCCGCGCGCTCGCGCCGCTCGGCTCGGAGCGACAGTGCGAGCGCTATTCGGGGCTGCCGGCCAAGTGGCGCGACGACCCCAAGGCCGGGATGGTGCATCTGCGCGGCGGCGCGTTCGTGTTCGGCAGCACGCGCGGTTATGCGGACGAGCGTCCGGCCGGCGATGGCCGCACGCGCGTCGGCGGCTTCTGGATCGACCAGACCGACGTGACGATCGCGCAGTTCGCCGCCTTCGTGCGGGCGACCGGCTACGTGACCGAGGCCGAGCAGCAGGGCGGCGCGGCGGTGTTCCATGTGCCGACGCGCGACGAGATGAATGCGCGCGACCTCGCATGGTGGTCGTGGGTGAAGGGTGCGTCGTGGCGTCATCCGCGCGGGCCCGGCAGCGGCGTCGACGGGCTCGGCAACCTGCCCGTCACGCTCGTCACGCAGCGCGATGCGCTCGCCTATGCGCGCTGGCTCGGCCGCGATCTGCCGACCGAGGCCGAATGGGAATACGCGGGCAAGGCCGGCCGTGACGACGCGTCGCTCGACGCGTCGCCGCGCGATGCGCAGGGCAAGCCGGCCGCGAACTACTGGCAGGGCGCGTTCCCGGTGCTCGATACGGCCGAGGACGGTCACGCGGGTCTCGCGCCCGTCGGTTGTTATGCGGCGAACGGCTTCCGCCTCTACGACATGATCGGCAACGCCTGGGAATGGACGAAGGACGCGTACACGGGCCCGCACCAGCCGCACACCAACGGCGACACGGCGGCCGTCGCGCCGTCGACGCGCCGGCACGATACGCCGATGGTCATCAAGGGCGGGTCGTTCCTGTGTTCGCGCGATTACTGCGTGCGCTATCGCGCGTCGTCGCGCGAACAGCAGGAAGCCGATCTCGGTGCGTCGCACATCGGCTTTCGCACGATCCTGAGGGATGCGTCATGAGGAAGGCTATCGTGCGATCCGCCTCCGTATGGCTGCTGGCCGCGTGCGGTCTCGTGCATCAGGGATCGGCCGTCGCGGCCGAATCGGCTGCCCCGGCCGTGCGCGTCGGCGTGACGCGCGGCGTGCATGCGCAGATCCTGGACGAAGTGAAGCGGGTCGCCGCTGCACGTGGGTTGGGCGTCGACGTCGTCGAATTCGACGACGCGTCGCGCATCGACGTGGCGCTCGCCGACGGCCGGATCGACGCGGCCAGCTTCGAGGATGCGCAACAGCTTGCCGCGACACGCGCGCGGAAACGCTACGCGCTGACCGAAGTCGCGCCGACCGTCACGCTGCCGATGGCGCTTTATTCGCGCAAGCTGCAAAACCTGAACGAATTGCAGCCCGGCGCGACGGTCGCGATTCCCGCCGATCCGCGCGGGATGGCGCGCGCGCTCGTGCTGCTGCAGAACGACACGCTGGTGACGCTGCGCGAGCAGGCCGGCCTGCATGCGACGCTGCGCGACGTGACCGGTAACCGGCTCGGTCTGAAACTCGTCGCGCTGCGCCGCGATCGCCTTTACGCCGCGCTCGACACGGCCGCGTTCGTTGCAATCGACAGCGACGATGCCGCCCGCGTCGGGCTGCAGCCCGCACGCGACAGCATCAGCCTCGAGGATGCGCGTTCGCCGTATGCGAACGTGCTGACGGTGCGCAACGCGGATCGCGCGAAACCGTGGGTCGCGCAACTCGTTGCCGCGTATCACTCGGACGACGTGGCGCGCTTCATCCTCACGCGCTATCAGGATTCGGTGCGGCGGCCGTGGTAGACACGTACCTGCTCGCGTGCAATGCATGCGGACGCTGCTGCAACAGCGCGCCGACGCTGTCGCTGCGCGAACTGTTCCGGCATCGGCACCGCTTCGTCGGCGCGCTGACGATCCGTCGCGTGCCTAAGCCGCGAATCGGCGAGCGCTGGCGTGCGGGCGGGCGCGAGCATGCATTCGACGCGGACGATGTTGCGGCCTCCGAAGTGCTGGCGGAGCGGTTGTTCCATCGCATCGGCGGTGCGAATGGCGAATGGGTCGTGCTGACGCTGCAGGGTTACGACTATCCGTCGCTTGGCCGCTGCGCGGCGCTCGCCGACGACGGCCGCTGCGGCGTGCACGCGGAGAAGCCGTCGATCTGCGGCGCGGTACCGCTCGATCCGATGTTGCCTGACCGGTTGCAGTCGCGCGTGCTTGCTGCACGGCGCGACGATACGGCATGGCTTGGCGCGAACTGCATTGTCGAGGCGGGCGACGAACGGCCTGCCGTCGAACCCTTGTTTCCGGTTCCACTGGTGACGGCCGGGCAAGTCGCGGATCGCGTGGCCCTCGACGCATATCGCGACGCACTCGCGTTCGAGCGTGCGGTGTGGCGCGATGCCGTGTTCACGTCGCTGGTCGGTGGCGGGCAGCACGTACGCGATGCGTTGTCGCGGGTCGCGACGGGCGGCTACCTGACCGTGTCGATCGTGCCCGTCCTGTTGGCCGTCGCGTCGGTCTCCGCGCATTGCCGCGCGCTGTGCCTCGACTTCATCGACGCGCAACTCGCATTGATCGGCGCGAACGTCGAAGCGGCGCTCGCGCGCCGGCGTGCCGACGACCGGCCCGCGACACGCGAGTTGCGCGGCTTTGCACAGGCGCTGGAACGTGCGCGGCATGCGCTTGCGGCGATGCCGGAGCCCGCGGCCGGAACGCGTGAAGACGCGCCACGCATCGACGCATGGCTCGACGACCGGCTCGACGCCGATCCGCTCGCCGCGTAACGATCGCGGCGCCGCCGCGCGCGCCTTACACTTGGCGCTCTTTCAATCGTTTCCGACGGAGCGGGCATGTACGCGTCGACCTTCATTTTTCGTGCCGGGCAATACGACGACGAATTCCACCGGCTCGACCGGCAGATCGCCGACATGGCGCGCGCGACACCCGGCTATCTCGGCGAGGAGGCGTGGGAGAACACCGAAGCGGGGCTGATCCAGAACGTCTACTACTGGGAATCGGAAGCGGCGCTGCAGCAATTGATGCAGCATCCGGCGCATCTCGAAGCGAAGGCGAAGCAGGCGCGCTGGCTCGACGGCTATCGCGTCGTGATCTCGAAGGTGCTCCGCGAGTACGGCGACGGCAAGCTGACGCAGCCGCATGCGGGGCAATCCGCGTGACTGGCCGCCAGATCAATTTATTTCGTATTAGGAATAAATAACAAAGAAGCCGCGCGCGGCGGCCTGCATGCGCGTGCGGGCTTCCGCGGCATCGCGTGCTATCAATTCTTCATCAAGCATGGCCGAGATGGCGGGGCTTCGCGTCGTCAGTCTGTCCACAAAGGAGGCGCGATCGCCAGGTTCGGCGGCCATGCCTTCGAACGTTGCCGCGGCACACGTTCAGTCGGTTCGTTGCGTTTCGCCGCCTTTCGGCGCAGCTTGCGCCGAGCGTTTCCGGATCGGGAACATTGCATTCCGGATCGACGCCTGCGCGTCGATGACCTCGCGGCGACCGGCCGTGCCGGTCCGCACCGCCTAAAGCGCCTCAACCAACCGCCGCGTACTCTTCTCGCAGTACTCATGACACGCAGCCCGCGCTGCAATCGACGCGCCGTGCACGAACCGCGGCGCGTCCGCGCGCCGCGACATCGACACGACGATCGACGGCGGCGACGGCTGCAGCGGCAGCTCGACAACCTCACCACTCTCGATCAACGCATCCACGAACAGTACCGGAATCGCGGCGACGCCGAAGCCGTCGCGCACGAGCTGCACGATCACCGAGATCGACGGCGACCCGGTGATGCGCGTGTCCGACAGCGGCACGCCATGCGCATGCGCAAGGGTACGGACAATGTCCTCGAGCGCGCGGTGGGGCGCGGTGCCGCGCCCGTAGGTCAGGATCGGCTGGCGCAGCACCTGCCGCGCGAGGCCCGTGCGCGTGTTCGGCAACAGCCCGGCGCGCGCGATCCAGCGCACCGGATAGTTCGCGAGCGCGTCGCAGACGACCGACGCCTCGTCGCTGCCCTCGACGCGGATGATCAGGTCGAGCTCGCCGGCCATCAGCCGGCGCTGCAGCACGACGCTCACGTCGACGGTCAGGTCGATCTCGAGCTGCGGATAGTCGGCCGCGAGGCGGCGCATATAGTGCGGCAGCCAGCTATGCACGACCGTCTCGATCACGCCGAGCCGCAGCTTGCCGCGCAGCGCGCTCTCGCCGGACGCGGCGGCCTGCAGCTCCTGCGTCGCCTCGACCACGGCTTTCGCATAGCCGAGCAGGTACTCGCCGTTCGGCGTGAGCCGGAATTCGCGGCTGTCGCGGTCGACGAGCACGGTCTGCAATTCGTCCTCGAGCGCCTTCAGGCGCTGCGAGATCGCGGCCGGCGTCGCGTGCAGCGCGGCGGCGGTCGTGCGGAAGTTGCGCAGCTTCGCGAGCGTGACGAAGGTTTCGAGAAAACGCGTGTTCATGGCGGTCGGCAAGACATTGGGCGCGCAGCTTGCCCCGCTGAAAAAATGAACGGGACCGGGGGAAACCCGAAGATACGTTAAGAAATTCTATACACGCGGCGCAAAAAAACTCGTTGGCGACAAAATTTTTTCTTTCCTATTCTTCGCCGTATCCGATGACGCGACACCGTCATCCCGACGACATCCCGATCTGCCATTGAATCTCATGACGCCTTCCGAATTTCGCCAGTCCGTACGCCGCGGCGCGTTCCGCGGCCCGACCGCAGGCCACTGCGGCCCGTTCGCGCAAGCCAATCTCGCGATCCTGCCCGATGCGTACGCGCACGATTTCCTGCGCTTTTGTCAGGCGAACCCGAAAGCGTGCCCGCTGCTCGGCGTCGGCGAACCGGGCGCGTTCCGGCTCGACGCGCTCGGCGAGGATCTCGACATCCGCACCGACGTGCCGAGCTACAACGTGTATCGCGACGGCCGCCTGACCGAACGCGTCGAGTCGCTGGAAGCGCTGTGGCGCGACGATTTCGTCGTGTTCGCGATCGGCTGCTCGTTCTCGTTCGAGGAGATGCTCGCCCGCGAAGGGATCGGGCTGCGCCACGTCGAGGAGGGCCGCAACGTGCCGATGTACCGCACGTCGATTCCGAACCGGCGCGCAGGCATCTTCGGCGGCCGGCTCGTCGTGTCGATGCGGCCGATGCGCGGCGCCGACGCGATCCGCGCGGTGCAGATCACGAGCCGGTTCCCGGGCGTGCACGGCGCGCCGATCCATATCGGCCACCCGCAGGAACTGGGCATCGCGGATCTGAACGCACCCGAATTCGGCGACGCGGTGACGATCCGCGACGGCGAGCTGCCGGTGTTCTGGGCGTGCGGCGTGACGCCGCAAACCGCGCTGATGGACGCGAAGCTGCCGATCGCGATCGCGCATACGCCCGGTCACATGCTGATGACCGACATCACGAACGCGTCGCTGGCCGTGTTCTGATCCGGCATCGCGGCGACGTGCCCGAAACCCGCACGAAACGCGGCACACGACACACGCACACACGCACACATTTGACGGCGCATAACGACAGGAGCACCACCATGGAAAGCAAGACCCTCGCGGCACCCGCCGCCGAGCCCGCGAGCCACGAGCGCAGCGGCCTGTTATCGTGGTACGCGGACGCACAGCCGCGCGAGCGCCGCGCTTTCTGGAGCTGCAAGGTCGGCTACATGCTCGACGGGATGGACACGCAGATGCTGTCGTTCGTGATCCCGACGCTCGTCGCGACCTGGGGCATCTCGCTCGCGGATGCCGGTTTCATCGGCACGGTCACGCTGCTCGCGTCGGCACTCGGCGGCTGGATCGCGGGCATCCTGTCCGACCGGATCGGCCGCGTGCGCACGCTGCAGCTCACGGTGCTGTGGTTCGCGGTGTTCACCGCGCTGTGCGGGCTCGCGCAGAACTATCACCAGTTGCTCGCGGCGCGCGCGCTGATGGGTTTCGGCTTCGGCGGCGAATGGACGGCCGGCGCGGTGCTGATCGGCGAGGTGATCCGTGCGCGCGATCGCGGCAAGGCGGTCGGCCTCGTGCAGTCGGGCTGGGCGATCGGCTGGGGGCTGTGCGCGCTGCTGTATGCGCTGCTGTTCTCGGTGCTGCCGGCCGAGCAGGCGTGGCGCGCGCTGTTCCTCGTCGGGCTGGCGCCCGCGCTGCTGGTCGTCGCGATCCGCCGTTACGTGAAGGAGCCGGAAGTCTACGAGAAGGAGAAGGCCGCGCAGGCGACGGTGGCCGATGCGCCGCGCCTTACCGAGATCTTCGCGCCGAAGCTGATCACCACGACGCTGCGCGCGGCGCTGCTGACGACCGGCGCGCAGGGCGGCTACTACGCGATCACGACGTGGCTGCCGACCTTCCTGAAGACGGAGCGGCACCTGACGGTGATGGGCACCGGCGGTTATCTCGCGATGATCATCTTCGGCTCGTGGGTCGGCTACCTGACGAGCGCATACCTGACCGACCGCCTCGGCCGCAAGCCGAACTTCATCCTGTTCGCGGTCGGCTCGATGGTGATCGCGTTCGCGTACACGTCGCTGAACCTGACCAACGCGTCGATGCTGTGGCTCGGCTTCCCGCTCGGTTTCTTCGCATCGGGCATCTTCTCGGGGATGGGCGCGTTCCTCACCGAACTGTTTCCGACTCGCGTGCGCGGCTCGGGCCAAGGCTTCTGCTACAACGTGGGCCGCGCGATCGGCGCATTGTTCCCGTTCCTGATCGGCGCGCTGTCGAAGCAGTACGGGCTCGGCACGAGCATCGGTATCTTTGCGGTCGCCGCGTACGGCGTGGTGATCGTCGCCGCGCTGACGCTGCCCGAGACGCGCGGCCGCGAACTCGACGCCGCGTAAGCGGCAGCGGCCCGCGCGGCTCTTTCACCCCTTTTCCCCTTTTTAGCGGCACCACCACGCGGCGCGCGACGCGCGCCGTGCGGCGGCGCTCGTCCCGAGATTTCACGACGCATCGACCATCATGACCGACCGACACCTTTCTCCCGTTCCCTCCGACGCCGCACGCTGGCAATTCTGGATCGACCGCGGCGGCACGTTCACCGATATCGTCGCGCGCCGGCCCGACGGCACGCTCGTCACGCACAAGCTGCTGTCGGAGAACCCCGAGCAATACCGCGACGCGGCCGTGGCCGGCATCCGCCACCTGCTAGGCCTCGCCGACGGCGAGCCGATCACGCCCGAGCGCGTCGACATGGTGAAGATGGGCACGACGGTCGCGACCAACGCGCTGCTCGAACGCAAGGGAGAACGCACCGCGCTCGCGACGACGCGCGGCTTTCGCGACGTGCTGCGTATCGCGTACCAGAACCGGCCGCGGCTGTTCGATCTCGACATCGTGCTGCCCGATGCGCTGTACGAGAGCGTCGTCGAGATCGACGAGCGCATCGGCGCGCATGGCGACGTCGTCGTGCCGCTCGATGCACAGGATGCCGAAGCGTCGCTGCGCCGCGTGTTCGACTCGGGCGTGCGCGCGCTCGCGATCGTGCTGATCCACGGCTACCGCCACACCGCGCATGAACGCACGCTCGCGGAACTCGCGCGCCGCATCGGCTTCACGCAGGTATCGGTGTCGCACGAGGTGTCGCCGCTGATGAAGATGGTGTCGCGCGGCGATACGACCGTCGTCGACGCATACCTGTCGCCGATCCTGCGTCGCTACGTCGAGCAGGTCGCGCGCGAGATGCCGGGCGTGAACCTGCAGTTCATGCAAAGCAGCGGCGGGCTGACGCGCGCCGATGCGTTCCAGGGCAAGGACGCGATCCTGTCGGGCCCGGCGGGCGGCATCGTCGGGATGGTGCGCGCAGCGCGCGCGGCCGGCTTCGGCCAGGTGATCGGCTTCGACATGGGCGGCACGTCGACCGATGTGTCGCACTACAACGGCGAATTCGAGCGCGTGTTCGAGACGCAGGTGGCCGGCGTGCGGATGCGCGCGCCGATGATGAGTATCCACACGGTCGCCGCGGGCGGCGGCTCGGTGCTCGGCTTCGACGGCGCGCGGCTGCGCGTCGGGCCCGAATCGGCCGGCGCGAACCCGGGGCCGGCCGCGTACCGGCGCGGCGGCCCGCTGACGGTGACCGACTGCAACGTGATGCTCGGCAAGATCCAGCCCGATCATTTCCCGCGCGTGTTCGGCCCGCACGCGGACGAGCCGCTCGACCGCGACGGTGTGGTCGCGAAGTTCGAAGCGCTCGCCGATGAAATCCATGCGGCGACGGGGCGGCGCGAAACGCCGGAGGCGCTCGCCGAAGGTTTCCTGGAAATCGCGATCGGCAGCATGGCGAACGCGATCAAGAAGATCTCCGTGCAGCGCGGCCACGACGTGTCGTGCTACGTGCTGACGACGTTCGGCGGCGCGGGCGGCCAGCACGCGTGCGGCGTGGCCGATGCGCTCGGGATGACGCAGGTGTTCGCGCATCCGCTCGCGGGCGTGCTGTCCGCATACGGGATGGGCTTGGCCGACCAGACCGCGATGCGCGAGCGCGCGGTCGAGGCCGTGCTGTCCGATGCGTCGCTGCCGGCCTTGAACGCCGCGCTCGACCGGCTGGCCGACGAGGCCGTCGGCGCGCTGCTCGAACAGGGCGTGCCGCCGGAGCGGATCGCAACCGAGCGGCGCGTGCACCTGCGCTACCAGGGCACCGATTCGGCGCTCGACGTGCCGGCCGGCAGCGTCGACGCGATGCGGCAGGCGTTCGAGGCCGCGTACCGGCAGCGCTACGCGTTCCTGATGCCCGGCACGCCGCTCGTCGCCGAGCTGGCGTCGGTGGAAGCGATCGGCCGCTCCGACGCGCCGGTGGACATCGCGCCGCTGGCGCCGCGCGGGGAAGGCGCTGCGCCGCGTGCCGATTCCGCCGTGCGCTTCTATTCCGGCGGCAAGTGGCACGACGCGTCGCTGTACGTGCGCGACACGCTGCTCGCTGGCGACGCGATCGACGGCCCCGCGATCGTTGCGGAGAAGAACGGCACCACCGTCGTCGAGCCCGGCTGGCGCGCGCGGATGACCGCGCAGGGCAACCTCGTGCTGACGCGCACGACGCCGCTGCCGACGCGCCGCTCGCTCGGCACCGATGCCGATCCGGTGCGGCTCGAGATCTTCAACAACCTGTTCATGTCGATCGCCGAGCAGATGGGGCTGCGGCTGCAGAACACCGCGTACTCGGTGAACATCAAGGAGCGGCTCGACTTCTCGTGCGCGATCTTCGACGGCGACGGCAACCTGATCGCGAACGCGCCGCACATGCCCGTGCATCTCGGCTCGATGGGCGAGAGCATCCGCACGGTGATCGAGCGCAACCGCGGCCGCATGCACGACGGCGACGTGTTCATGCTGAACGACCCGTATCACGGCGGCACGCACCTGCCGGACGTGACGGTCATCACGCCGGTGTTCGCGGACGGCTCGGACGCGCCGCTGTTCTATGTCGGCTCGCGCGGCCACCATGCGGACATCGGCGGCACGACACCTGGCTCGATGCCGCCCGATTCGACGCATATCGACGAGGAAGGCGTGCTGATCGACAACTGGCAGCTCGTGTCGGCCGGCGTGCTGCGCGACGCCGACACGCGCGCGCTGCTCGCATCGGGCCGCTACCCGGCGCGCAACGTCGAGCAGAACATGGCCGACCTGCGCGCGCAGGTCGCCGCGAACCAGAAGGGTGTCGACGAGTTGCGCCGGATGGTCGCGCAGTTCGGCCGCGACGTCGTGCTCGCGTTCATGGGGCACGTGCAGGACAACGCGGAAGAGGCGGTGCGGCGCGTGATCGGCGCGCTGCAGGACGGCGCGTACCGTTACCCGCTCGACAACGGCGCGGAGATTCGCGTCGCGATCCGCGTCGACCGCGCGGCGCGGTGCGCGGAGATCGATTTCACCGGCACGTCCGCGCAGCTCGACAACAACTTCAACGCGCCGAAGGCGGTGTGCATGGCCGCCGTGCTATACGTATTCCGCACGCTGGTCGGCGACGACATCCCGCTGAACGCCGGCTGCCTGAAGCCGCTCACGGTAATCGTGCCGGCGCGCTCGATGCTGAACCCCGAGTATCCGGCGGCGGTCGTGTCGGGCAACGTCGAGACGTCGTCGGCGATCACCAACGCGCTGTACGGCGCGCTCGGCTGCGTCGCGTCGAGCCAGGGGACGATGAATAACTTCACATTCGGCAACGATCGCTACCAGTACTACGAGACGATCGCGGGCGGCAGCGGCGCGGGCGACGGCTTCGCGGGCGTCGGCGCGGTGCAGACCCACATGACGAACTCGCGGCTCACCGATCCGGAGGTGCTCGAATGGCGCTACCCGGTGCGGCTCGATTCGCACCGGATTCGCGCCGGCTCGGGCGGCGGCGGGCGCTGGCGTGGCGGCGACGGCGCGGTGCGGCGGATCTGTTTCCTCGAGCCGATGACCGCATCGATCCTGTCGAACAACCGGATCCACGCGCCGTTCGGCGCGGCGGGCGGCGCGGCCGGCGCGCTCGGCCGCAATACGATCGAGCGCGCGGACGGCACGGTCGAGACGCTCGACCATATCGGCCGCGCGCAGATGGCGCCGGGCGACGTGTTCGTCGTCGAAACGCCGGGCGGCGGCGGATACGGCGTGGCCGGCTGAGCCGCGACCCACGCGCGACAGCGGCGACGGCGGGCGTTCGTGCGCAACGACGGACGCCCGCCGCGCGCCTCGCGCGCCGGTCGGGACGGCGGCCGTACCGGTTCCACCCGCGCTGCCGTCCGGCTGCGGGATTCGACGACGCTACTGGATCAGATAAAACACGTCGCATCGGCAGCGTCGCGATATTGCAACCGACTGTGGAATAAAGCGGCGCATTCACACCGGAACAGAAACAAATTGGCCGGATTTCGCGTCGCCGGAACACGATCCGACCCTGCCGCCGTGGTGCTGAATTTTATCGGTCCCCATATTTTTATATTTCAATAAATCCCTTGTGGATCAAGTGGTTATGACCCTCGCGCCGACTCCGCGGCGCATTGCTTCACCCGCTCTTGAGCATGCCGCCAATCATGAAAAATCCGGCTTGCCAATCGAGTCCCGATTCCTTGACACTCAGCTCTAAATGTGAGTGCCAATCCTCTTCGTCATTTGATAAGATGGCTCTCATCATTCGTTAGGCAGAACCTGCGCGCTTCACGCGCGAACGCCGGGTCGCATTAGTTGGAAACAAGTACGGATCGAGGGCCATTGTCACGGCATCACGGCTGCCCTGCCGGGAACGCGCGCTGCGCGGCCCGGGAAGGCGGTCGGCCAACTCTCCTCCGTCTACACTGTGCGTTTTTTTCTGGATCGGGGCGTGTCCATGGATGACGAAAACGATAGCGCGGTGCTCGAGGCGCATGTCGGTACGCGCAGCCCCTGCTGGCGTCTCGGCAGCGACAGCAATGCGCTCGAACTGGCCGCCGTCCGCGGCCTGACCAACGTCGCCATTTCGCTGACGGTCGAGCAGGCCGCGCGCATTCGCGAGTTGACGGGCGTCACGTCGCACCTCGTGCTCGACATCGCACTGTTCGGCGAGCCGGTCAGCCTCCATCTCGTCGGCAGGAAGGTCAACACGACCGACTGGGCCGGCACGGCCTCCGCCTATTCCGATGCCGTGTCCGTCGCGGCAGATCTCTCGCACGGGCTCGCGTTCGCCGAGCAGGTCGTGTCCGAAGTGAATTCGCTGGTCGTGATCCTCGACCGCAACGGGATGGTGCAGCGCTTCAACCGCCTGTGCGAGGAAGTGACGGGCAAGCGCGAGGTCGACGTGATCGGTCGCAGCGCGTTCGAACTGTTCATGAGCCCTGAGCAGGGCGCGCAGTCGCGCAGCAACATCACCGGCTTTTTCGCGAGCAACCATTCGTTCGCGGTCGAGCGCTACATCAATACGGTCAACGGGCCGCGCCTGTTCCAGTTCCGCAACAAGTTCGTGCAGAGCGGCAGCGGCGTCGAAGAACAGTTCCTGATCTGCTCGGGCATCGACATCACCGAGGAGCGCAACGCGCAGCATCGGCTCATCGAACTCGCGAACACCGACGTGCTCACCGGGCTGCCGAACCGTCATGCGATCAGCGAGCGCATCCATGTGGCGATCGCCGACGAGAACGCCGCGTCACGCGGCCAGGTCGGCATCCTGTTCCTCGATCTCGACAACTTCAAGCGCGTCAACGATCACTACGGGCACATCACCGGCGACCGCCTGCTGCAGGACGTGTCGAAGGTCATCAGCGGCTGCCTGCCGGCCGGCGCGACGCTCGCGCGGCTCGGCGGCGACGAATTCCTCGTGCTGTTCGAGCACGGCACGCGGCCGCTGCTTGAAGCGACTGCGCAGATCATCCTCGAACGGATGCGCACGCCGATCCACCTCGGGCTGATGGAGGTCTACACGAGCTGCTCGATCGGCATCGCGATGCATCCGCAGCACGGCGATTCCCTCGAGACGCTGGTCCGCAGCGCGGACACCGCGATGTATGTCGCGAAGGAAGAAGGCAAGCATACGTACCGCGTGTTCTCGCTGGAGATGAACCAGAAGGTCGCGAAGTACATGTGGCTCGACACGAACCTGCGCAAGGCGCTCGAGGAAGAGCAGTTCGTGCTGCACTACCAGCCGGTCGTCGATATCGCGACCGGCGAAGTGCATGGCGCCGAGGCGCTGATCCGCTGGCAGTCGCCCGATCGCGGGCTCGTCGCGCCGATCGAGTTCATCCGCTTCGCGGAAGAGTCGGGGCTGATCGCACCGCTCGGGCGCTGGGTGATGCGCACCGCGGCCGCGCAGGCCGCCGCGTGGAAGGCGAAGGGGTTCGGCATCCGGATCGCGGTGAACGTGTCCGCGCGGCAGTTGCAGGACATGAACATCGTGCACCAGTTCTCGTCGATTCTCGACGGCGCGGGGCTCAAGCCCGGCCTGCTCGACATCGAACTGACCGAGAGCTGCTTCATCGAGGACGAGAATTCCGCCATCGGGCTGATGCGGCAGTTCCGCCAGCTCGGCGCGGAGATTCATCTCGACGATTTCGGCACCGGCTATTCGTCGCTGTCGCAGTTGTCGCGCCTGCCGCTCGACGCGATCAAGCTCGATCGCACCTTCATCACGGGCATCGACCGCAATCCGCGCTCGCAGGCGCTGGTGCGCTCGGTCGTGTCGCTCGCGAAGGCGCTGAATTTCGCGGTGGTCGCCGAAGGCGTCGAGACGCATGCGGAAGCCGACTTCCTCAAGCAGCTCGACGTCGATCACGCGCAGGGCTACTACTACGCCCGGCCGATGCCGGCGCAGGCATTCGAGGCGTGGCTCGCCGAGACGAGAAAGCTCAGGCTGATCGCCTGAGCTTCGTTCCGCGAAGCGGGGCGCCGCCGGCAATCGGCGGCGCCCCGCCGCCTTACATGCCTTACACCGTGCGCAGCTTCGACACGCGCCGGTTCTGCAGCATCACCAGGCGTTCCATGTACGCGAGGTCCTTCGGCTCGATCGTGAACGCCGCATGCACCCACGCTTCCGTGATGTCCATCAGCTCCGAGCGCGACAACTGGAACACGCGCTCGCGTGCGCGCAGCATCGCGCGCACGCCGTTCAGCTTCGGCTTCGTCACGTCGATGAAGGTGCGCGTCGCGAGATACGCGTCACCGGCCTCGAACGTCTGGTCGACCAGCCCGCGATCCTCGTACCACTCGGCCGCATGCGTTTCGCCGGTCGAGATCAGCGATTCCGCGATGCCGCGGTCAGCCTTGCGCGCAACGAGCGAATAGCCGCCCATGCCCGGGAACAGGTTGAACGCGATCTCGGGGAACCCGAGCTTCACGCCCTTCTGCGCGAGCACGTAGTGATGCGCGAGCGCCGCTTCGAAGCCGCCGCCGAGCGCGCTGCCCTCGACCATCGCGATCGAGATCGACCGGGTGCCGAAGCCCGTGTAGATCTCGTACACGCCGTCGATGCACGAGCGCGCATAGGCCATCAGCTGGTCGCGCCGGCCGCTGCGGATCGCGTCGACGAAGAAGCTCAGGTCGCCGCCGACGTTGAACAGCTCGGGGACGAGCGAGCCCGTCACCCAGAAGTCGAACGGCAGGCCCGAGTCGCGTGCGACGCGCGCGAGATGGATGATTTCGGTGACGAGTTGTTGGTTGAAGCACGGCCGCGGCTCCGATCGCAGCATCATCCACATGACGTTGCGTCCTTCTTCGTAAAAGGCAGTCAGTTGCGTGAGTTCGCCGGCTTCATAAAACGGGCGGCACGCCGGATGGGATTGGAGTTGCATGGTATGTCCTCGTGAGTTGTGGTTTTCGAAGACCATCGCGCCCGGCGCCATGCGGGAATCGGGTTGCCCGCCTGGCGCCGGGCGCGAGGCATCGCCATTGTTGCGCGCGCACAAATGCCGAATTGCGGGGAACAACGCACGACCGGGACGCGGGCGCGGACGCAGCGGGTGGCGACGGGCGAGGAAAGGGGGAGCGGGTGCGGAAACCTGAGCGCCGGGCGTGGCCGATGCGCGCGGGAAGGTGGGCCGCGACGCGGCCGGAGCAAGGTCGCCGCATCGCGTAATCGCACGCGGGCGACCGCTCCCGCGCACGGGCGCCGGAGTCGGTCGCTTACGCGCTGAAAGCGCCGCCGGGCCGGCGGGCGACCCCTATGGAATATGCGGACTGGCGCCGCGAGCGCGCGTCGATTAGCTTTATGGGATCGCGCCGCCGTGCCGGGTGTGCCGGGAGGGGACCATGACCACATTCCAGAAGATGTGGCAGTTGCTGGTCGGAAAACCGCTGGACCCGCTCGATCCGCGCACGCGGCATGCGATCGCCGTGACGCCGTTGCTGGCCTGGGTCGGGCTCGGCGCCGACGGGTTGTCGTCGTCGTGCTACGGCCCGGAAGAGGCGTTCCTCGCGCTGGCGCACCACACGCCGCTCGCGCTGTTTCTCGCGCTCGCGACCGCGGCCACGGTCTTCATCATCGCGCTCGGCTACAACCAGGTGATCGAACTGTTCCCGACGGGTGGCGGCGGCTACCGCGTCGCGACCGCGCTGCTCGGGGCGAAGCCGGGGCTCGTGTCGGGCGCGGCGCTACTGGTCGACTACGTGCTGACCGTCGCGACCTCGCTCGCGAGCGGCGTCGACGCGTTCTTCAGCCTGCTGCCGGTCAGCGCGCAGGCGTTCAAGCTCACGACCGAGATCGTGCTGATCCTGCTGATGACGGGGCTCAATTTCCGCGGGATGCGCGAATCGATCATGGTGCTGCTGCCGATTTTCATCGGCTTCGTCGTGCTGCACTTCGGGCTGATCGTGTATGGCGTCGCCGTGCACGGCAGCAACCTCGCGATGATCGTGCCCGATGCCGTGCACGAGGCACACGGGATGTCGCAGTCGCTCGGCGTGTTCGTGATGCTCGCGTTGCTGATGCGCGCGTTCTCGCTCGGCGGCGGCACCTATACGGGCCTCGAGGCCGTGTCGAACAACGTGAACATGCTCGCCGATCCGCGCGTGCCGAACGGCAAGGTGACGATGTGGTACATGTCGACGTCGCTTGCGTTCACGGCCGGCGGCATCATCCTGCTGTACATGCTGTGGCACGCGCGGCCCGTCGAAGGCCAGACGCTCAATGCGGTCGTGTTCGGCAGCGTGATCGACCATCTCGGGCTCGGTTCGGCGTTCGCGCGGCATGCCTTGCTCGCGGCCGTGCTCGCGTTCGAGGCCGGGCTGCTGATGGTCGGCGCGCAGACGGGCTTTCTCGACGGCCCGGCCGTGCTGTCGAACATGGCGTCGGATTCGTGGGTGCCGCGCCATTTCCGCGACCTGTCGACGCGCCTCGTGCGGCAGAACGGCATCATCGTCGTCGGCCTGTCGAGCCTGTTGATCCTGCTGTGGACGCACGGGAGCGTCGACGTGCTCGTCGTGCTGTACAGCATCAACGTGTTCCTCACGTTCAGCATGTCGCTGCTCGGGCTGTGCACATACTGGTGGCGCCATCGCAGCGAGCGCGGCTGGTTCAAGCATTTCTTCCTGTCCGCGCTCGGGCTGAGCGTGACGGCGACCGTGCTCGTCATCACGCTGGTCGAGAAGTTCACGGCGGGCGGCTGGCTCACGGTGCTTGTGACGAGCGCGGTGATCGCGCTGTGCTTCATGATCAATCGCCACTACGCGTACACGCGCGCGCAGCTCGCGAAAGAAGACGCGCTGTTCTCCGGCAAGCCGCCTGAAGTCGACGAGGCTACCGCGCCGGGCAAGCCCGATCCATCGCAACCGACGGCCGTGCTGCTGGTCGGCAAGCATCGCGGCGCGAGCATGCACGCGCTGCTGTGGGTCAACCGGCTGTTTCCCGGGCACTTCCGCAACGTGATCTTCCTCGCGGTCGGTGAGGTCGATGCGAAGGCGTACGACGGGCACGAACATCTCGAACGGCTGCGTCACTCGATCACCGAAGCGCTCGACTACTATGTCGCGCACTGCCGCCGCAACGGCATCGCGGCCGACTACCGGATCGCGTTCGGCACGAATCCGGTCGTGGAATTCATGAACCTCGCGTCGTCGACGCTCGACGAGTATCCGAATGCCGTGTGCTTCGCGAGCAAGCTGATCTTCCGGCGCGTGAATTTCCTGACCGCGTGGCTGCACAACCAGACGCCCGTCGAGCTGCAGGCGCGCCTGCATGTCGAGGGCAAGCAGATGGTGCTGCTGCCGATGAACGTCGGTTAGCGGTGGCGGGCAACGGCACCGTGACGGGCGACGTCACGCCGACGCGCTACGACCTGAAGGGGCAATTGCACGGGCAGCATGCGCAGGCCGGCGCGTACACGCTCGCGTGGACGTGGCGCGGCAAGCGCGTGGGCGACTGCCGGTAGCAGCCGTCACGGCTGATGATGCCGATGCGGGCGGTTGGGCCGCCGCAGCGGCGGATGATGGAATTTGGCCCTCAGCCGGTCGCGTCCCGGACGCTTGACGAAGAACAGCACGGCGAGCGCGACAAACGCCAGCAGCACGACGACTTCCACGATTCCGTTTTCCATGGTGCCTCCCGGTCGCGGGCGGACGATCCTTCGCCGGCGTCAGGCATTCGAGCGTATGCCGGCGGCCGCACGCGACGATGCTTCCATGTGTCATTGTAGGCCGGCGTGCATCGGCTTGACGCGTGCGTATGCGTCGCCCACACTGGCCGACACGAGAGCCGCGCGGTTGCCGCTGTCCGCTGCGCGGCCGCGCTTTCCGTGAACCGCGACGAGGTGCGATGTGGTGCGCTTTTCTGTCGGCCTGGCCGGCTGGATGCTGGCATGCGCTGCGGCGTTCGGCGCATCGAACGCCGTCGGTGCGACGCCGGGAACGAGCCCGGGCCCGAGCACGAGCACGAGCACGGCGGCGGACGGCGCGAACGGCGTTGCCGACGAAGCACCCGTCACGCTGGTCAGCGATGTCCACGAATTCGTGATCCGGCACGACGGTTCGCTCGACGAGCACGACGATTCGACGCTGCGCGCGAACAATGCGAACGGCATCGACGCGGTCGCGCAGCGCTACGTGTGGTACGACAAGAATCTCGAGCAGGTCGACCTGCTCGCGGCCGAGACGATCGGCCGCGACGGGCTCGCGCATCCGGTCGGCGCTGACGGCATCCGCGACGTGCAGGAGCCGCGCTCGGCCGGCGCGCCGACGTTCCAGGACGGGCTGTTGCGCACGGTCGTGTTTCCCGGCGTGGAAGCCAGATCGAGCACGCGCGTGGCGTTCCGCAAGACGCGCACGAAGCCCGTCAATCGCGGCTACTTCGGCTACTACGTCGAGCCGTCGCGCGAGCCCGTCGACAATCAGCGGCTGATCTTCGACGTGCCGGCCGACATGCCGCTGTATGCGGACGCGCGCGGCTACGTCGCGCTGCCGCCGGTCACGGCGAACGGCCGCACGCGCTACGAATTCGACTACCGGCACGGCCCGTACGACCGCATCGAGAACGGCGCGGTCGGCTACCCGACCTACGGCGACCGGCTCGTCGTGTCGACGCTGCCCGACTACGCGGCGTTCGCCGCGCGCTACCGCAACGCGGCCGTCGACCCGAGCGTTGGCGATCCGGCCGTCGTACAGCTGGCGCGTGCGCTCACTGCGAATGCCGCCGATCCGCGCGACAAGGCGCGCATCCTGTACGACTGGGTGCAGGCGAACGTGCGCTACGTCGGGTTGTTCCTGGGCGAAACGGCCGCCGCGCCGCATCGCGCAACGGACATCCTGCGCAACCGCTACGGCGACTGCAAGGACCATGTCGCGCTGTTCGGCGCGCTGCTCGCGGCGGTCGGCATCCGCAGCGAGCCGGTGCTGATCAATCTCGGTTCTGTGTACACGCTGCCGTCCGTGCCCGGTTACGGCGGCGGCGCGATCAATCACGCGATCACGTGGCTGCCCGATCTCGCGCTTTACGCCGATACGACGACGGCCGGTATCGCGTTCGGCTACCTGCCGCCGATCGTGATGGATCGCCCCGCGCTGCTGGTCGACACGGGCGTGCTGTCGCGCACGCCGGCCACGCAGCCGCGACGTCGCATCGCACGGCTCGAGATCGATGCCGCGCAGCCCGGCGCCGCGCGCTTTCATGCGTTCATCGACGACGAAGGCTGGACGGCCGAACTCGAACGCAACCTGTTTCGCCGCGCGACGCACGACCGCATCGAGCAGCTCGCGACCGAGCGCCTGCGGCAAAGCGGCTTGCGCGGCCGCGCGCAACTGTCGACCGGCGACCGGCGCGTGACCGACGGGCCGTTCGACGTGGCGGTGTCGGGCGCGCTCGATCATTTCGTATGGCCCGACGGCACGACCGCGTTTCCCGCGCTGTCGAGCCTCACGGGCGGCATCGCGACGCAGGTCGAGAACTGGCTGGCCGAGCCCGTGCGCACGCAGCCGTGGGGTTGCATCGGCGGCACGTTCGACGAGACCGGCCAGATCGCGCTGCCGGCCGATGTCGTCGTGACCGACCTGCCGGCCGATGCGGCCGTGCATGATCGCTTCGTCGACTTCACGTCGCATTACGTGTTCGATGCGGCCGCGCGCGTCGTGCAGGTCACGCGGCGGATGAAGGCGGAGTTCGGCCGGCAGGTGTGCACGCCTGACGAATTCACGGCGCTGCGCGCGTCGCTCGAACGGATCGAGCGTGACACGCAGGCGCAGATCGTCGTGCGCGCGAAAGGGCGTTGAACGGGCACGGGCAATGAGCGCGTCGCCGTCATCGGCCGACGCACAGGAGCGACATCATGACGGAACGGGACTACGAGATCGCCGATCTCTCGAAGGATTTGCTGGGCCGGATCGTGCAGGGCACCATCGCGAACGGTGCGGCCGTGGATGCAGAGCAGTGCGCGGCGCTTGCCGTGCAGTGCGCGACGGCGCTGGTCGACAAGCTTGGCGCGCGTAGCGGCTGAATGAGGAAGGTCGTCACGCGCGGCGGCGGTGGCGTGAGCGGCGCCGGCGAGCGCGCGACGTCGGAGCGGCGCGTAGCGGCCTCCGGTCAGCGTCGCACGTCAAGCTTCGGGCATTACGCTTCGACGCGCACCCTCGCGCGCGGCGGCGGCTTGAGCGACGCTGGCGAGCGTGCGATTTCGGCGTGAAGCGGCGCGTATCGGCCCCCGGCCGGCGTCGCACGTCAAGCGTCAGGCATTACGCTTCGACACGCGCCTCGCCGTCCGCCCGCACGGCGCCCGGCGGCTTCCCGACCACGCGCTTGAACGCGCGGCTGAACGCGGCCAGCGAACCATAGCCGAGCCGGTACGCGACGGCTTCGATCGCCTCGTGGTCGCGCGCGATCCACTGTGCGGCGAGCCGCATCCGCAACTCGGTCAGGTAGCGCACGGGCGTCATCCCGGTCGCCGCGAGAAAGCGTTCGGCGAATACCGAGCGCGACACGCCCGCTTCGGCGGCCAGCTCCGCGACGCTCCAGTTGCGGCCCGGGTCGCGATGCAGCGCGACGATCGCGCGGCCCAGCTTCGGCTCGCGCAGCGCCTGCACCCAGCCCGACGCGTCGCCGCATCCGCACTCGACCCAGCCGCGCACGATGAATGCCGCGACCACGTCCGCGAGCCGCGCGAGGATGCCCGCGAAGCCCGCGCGCGCCGAACAGGATTCGCGCTCCATCGCGTCGAGCATCGGGCGGATTTCCGGGTAGTGCGCGAGCAGCGTGCCGACGTGCATGAACTCGGGCATCGCGCCGACCAGCGGCTGCATGCCGCCGAGATCGAGCTCCATGCACGCGCTGAAGATCAGCGCATCGCCGGCGCCCGGCTCGGTCGTCGCGCAGGCCGCGGGCGAGGTGCCGGCCGACGCCACCGACGCGACCGTATCGCAGATCTTCGCGACTTCGAAGCCGTTGATCTCGCGGCACGGCGCATCCGGATCTGACACCAGTGCATGCATGCGCCCGTGCGGAAGCAGGATCGCATCGCCGGCCTCGAGCCGCATCGTTGCGCCGGACGCATCGCGCAGCAGCACGGGCCCGCGCCCGACGAAATGGAACTGCGCGCGGCCCGGCGCCTGGCCGAAATTCAGCCCGAACGGCCGCGCGACCTGGATGCGGCGGTACTGGACGCCGCTCAGGCGCATCCCCAGCAGCAGCTCGCTGACGAGGTCGTGCACGTCGGGGACGGGAGGAAGCAGCGGCTCGGACATGGCGAGATTCGGACGATCGATCAACAAGAACGGATTGTATGTCATAGACCGTCCTGCCGCCGGTCCTTACGATACGCCGTCATCAGTACTTTCCCTAGACGAAAACGGAACGCCACATGAATCCCGGAATTTCCTCGGCCGCCTCGACGGCGGCCACCCGCGAACCGGCCTGGGGCGCGGTATTCGCGATGACGCTCGGCGTCTTCGGGCTCGTCACGGCCGAATTTCTGCCCGCCAGCCTGCTCACGCCGATGGCCGACAGCCTCGGCGTGACCGAAGGCGTGGCCGGGCAGGCCGTCACGGCCACCGCGACGGTCGCGCTCGTCACGAGCCTGCTGATCTCCGCGCTGACGCGCACGATCGACCGGCGGCGCGTGCTGCTCGCGTTCTCGGTGCTGCTCGTCGCATCGAATCTGGCGGTCGCGTTCGCACCCAACCTGACGACGCTGCTGATCGGCCGCGTCGTGCTGGGCGTCGCGCTCGGCGGCTTCTGGACGATGGCGACGGCCACCGCGATGCGGCTCGTGCCGACGGCGATGGTGCCGCGCGCGCTGTCGATCATCTTCAGCGGCGTGGCGGTCGCGACGATCGCGTCCGCGCCGATGGGCAGCTATTTCGGTCACCTGATCGGCTGGCGCAACGTGTTCCTGATCGCGGCCGGGCTCGGCGGCGTCGCGTTCGTGTCGCAGGTGATGACGCTGCCGTCGATGCCGCCGAGCGGCACGACGCGGCTGCGCACGCTGATCGACGTGCTGCGCCGGCCGACCGTCGGGCTCGGGATGTTCGCGACGATCCTCGTGTTCACCGGGCATTTCGCGTTCTTCACGTATCTGCGGCCGTTCCTCGAACAGGTCGCGGGCGTCGGCGTGAACGGGCTGTCGGCGATCCTGCTCGGCTACGGCATCGCGAACTTCGTCGGCACGTCGCTCGCGGGCCGCGTGCTCGAACACCGGCTGCGGCCGATGCTGATCGGGATGCCCGCGCTGATGGTCGTGCTCGGCATCGCGCTCGTTGCGCTCGGCCGTGCGCCGATGCTCGACGCGGTCCTCGTCGCGTTGTGGGGGATGGCGTTCGGCGGCGTGCCCGTCGCGTGGTCGACGTGGGTCACGCGCACCGTGCCCGACGAGGCCGAGAGCGCGGGCGGGCTGATCGTCGCGGCGATCCAGCTCGCGATCGCGACCGGTGCGGCGGCCGGAGGCGTCGTGTTCGATGCGAACGGCGCGGCTGGCGTGTTCGTCGGCGCGGCGGTCGTGCTGGCCGTCGCGGTCGCGACGATCGTGACCGGCGTGCCGAAGCGGGTGGGTGTGGTGGTGTCCTGACCGGCCGGGCGGCCCGCGTTTCGTGGGCCCGCCCGACGCTCGCCTGTCCGTCAGGCGGCGTTCCCGATGCGGTCGAGTTCCGCGAGCGCATCGTCCGGCAGATCGAGGTCGGCCGCCGCGAGATTCTCGCGCAAATGCGCGACCGACGACGTGCCGGGGATCAGCAGGATGTTCGGCGCGCGGCGCAGCAGCCACGCCAGCGCGACCTGCATCGGCGTCGCGCCGACGCGCGCCGCGACGCCGGACAGCGTCGACGACTGCAGCGGCGAGAAGCCGCCGAGCGGAAAGTACGGCACGTATGCAATGCCGTCGCGGGCCAGCGCGTCGATCAGCGCATCGTCGCCGCGATGCGCGATGTTGTAGTGGTTCTGCACGCAGACGATGTCGCAGATCCGCCGGCCTTGCGCGACCTGCGCGGGCGTCACGTTGCTCAGGCCGACGTGGCGGACGAGCCCGCGCCGCTGCAGTTCGGCGAGTACGCTCAGCGGCGCCTCGATCGATCCTTCGGCCGGCCCGTGCGTGTCGAACATGATGCGCAGGTTGACGACGTCGAGCGCATCGAGCCCGAGGTTGCGCAGGTTGTCGTGCACGGCCCGCTCGAGTTCGTCGGGCGCGAACGCGGGCAGCCACGAGGCGTCGTCGCCGCGTCGCGCGCCGATCTTGGTGACGATCACGAGATCGTCGCGATACGGATGCAACGCCTCGCGGATCAGCCGGTTGGTCACGTGCGGGCCGTAGAAGTCGCTGGTGTCGATATGGTCGACGCCGGACGCGACAGCTTCGCGCAACACGTTCACGGCCGCGTCGCGGTCCTTCGGCGGACCGAATACGCCGGGCCCCGCGAGCTGCATCGCGCCGTAGCCGATCCGTTTGACTTTGCGATCGCCGAGCCTGAAGGCGGCGGTGTGCCGAATGTCGGACATGACTGTGCTCCTGTGGATCTGTCGATGAATGCGCCCAGCATAGGCATTGGCCGCCTGCGCGATAAGCCGTCATAATCCGCACGGGTTGTACGAAAAGGCGAACAATGCAAACCGATCTGGGCGATCTGAATGCGTTCATGGCCGTGGCGCGCGCCAGCGGATTCCGCGACGCCGCACGCATGACGGGCCTCAGCGCGTCGGGGCTGAGCGAGGCCGTGCGGCGGCTGGAGGCGCAGCTTGGCGTGCGGCTGCTGCATCGCACGACGCGCAGCGTCGTGCCCACCGAAGCGGGCGAGCGCCTGCTCGCGCGTCTCGGGCCCGCGTTGACCGAAGTGGCGGCGGCGCTCGACGGTATCGGCGAATTCCGCGACAGACCGGCCGGCACGCTGAAGCTCAACGTGCCGCTCAGCGCGGCCCGGCTCGTGTTGCCCGCGATCGTGCCGCGCTTCCTCGATGCGTACCCGGAAATACGGCTGGAAGTGATCGCCGACGAAAATTTCGTCGACGTGCTGGCGGCCGGATGCGACGCGGGCATCCGCTACGACGAACGGCTCGAACAGGACATGATCGCGGTGCCGATCGGCCCGCGCATTCAGCGGTTTGCGACCGCGGCGGCCCCCGCCTATCTCGACCGTCACGGCCGGCCGCGGCATCCGCGCGAATTGCTCGACCATCGTTGCCTGCGCGGGCGCTTCGCGAGCGGCGCGATGCCGCCGTGGGAGTTCGAGCGCGACGGCGAGGTCGTGCGGGTCGAGCCGGCCCCCGGGCCGCTGCTGGTGCAGATCGGCGGCGCGTCGGACCTGCTGGTCGACGCGGCGATCGCCGGCACGGGCATCGTGCACCTCTTCGAAGAGTGGCTGCGCCCGCAATTCGACAGCGGCGTACTCGAACGCGTGCTCGAACCGTGGTGGCGGCCGTTTTCAGGGCCCTTTCTCTATTACCCCGGGCGCCGTCTCGTGCCGCCGGCACTGCGCGCGTTCATCGATTTCATCAAGGCATCCTGAGCGTTGCGGGCCGGCGACGCGCAGGCCCGCCGCTCAGCGCACCGGCGCGTGCGCGTCGAGCAACTGCCGGTGGCGCGCTTCGGTCGCGTCGTCGGCGGGAAACATGCACTCCATGCGCAGCTCCTGCGCAGCGGCGCTTTGCGGCGTGCCGACCGTCGTGATCAACGAGAAGTAACGCAGCACGACGCCTTCGTGCACGAAGCCGATCGGGATGACCGGCAGCGCAGGCGCGGCGGCCGGCGCGGGTGGCGTTTTCCAGTCGCGCGGTGCATCGGGAAAGGCGAGTAGCTCGTCGAGCAACCGCCGCGTGTCGTCGTCGATCACGCGGCCGACCGATTCGCGATGCACGCGCTGCAGCAGGCTGCGCGACACGCTGTCCCAGTCGGCCAGGAACGGCCGCATGCCGTGCGGATCGAACATCAGGCGCAGCAGGTTGCGCGGGCCTTCGCGCGCGGCCATGTCGATGAAGCAGCCGAAAAAGCGCGGCGCCGCATCGTTGGTCATCAGCACGTTCCAGTGGCGGTCCATCGCGATCGCCGGAAACGGATCGTGCTGGCGCACGACGCGCTCGAGCGCGCGGATCACGCCGTGCATCTCCTGCGCGTCCCACGGCGCTTCCGAATACATCGGCGCATAGCCGGCCGCGAGCAGCAGCGCGTTGCGCTCGCGCAGCGGCACGTCGAGCGTCTGCGCGAGTGTCAGCAGCGTGTCGCGGCCCGGCACGCTGCGTCCGCTTTCGATGAAGCTGATCTGGCGCTGCGAGATGCCGGCGTCGAGCGACAGGCCGAGCTGGCTCGCGCCGCGCACGTCGCGCCAGTAGCGCAACAACTGTCCCAGTTCGCGTGGCGGCGCGTTCGGAGCGCGGCGGCTGGCGTTCATCGGATTTCCCTGATCGTTCCGTGATCGACGCGAACGACTATATCGGACTCACGCGGCGCTCGCATGCCATGCGAACGCGTCGAACGGTGCTTCGAGCGTGGGGTGCGCCACGCTGCCGACGTAATTCGTGATCGTCGATGCGGCGACCACCGCGATCACTTCCAGCAACTGTTCGGCGCTGAATCCGGCTTCGACGAACGACTGCCGGTCGGCTTCGGCAATGCGGCCACGGGTTTCGATCAGCAGGCGCGCGATGTTCGACAGCGCGGCAAGATTCGCGTCGCCGGGCAGGCCGCCGCGACGGATCGCGTCGACGTCGGCGTGGAGCACACCCTGCTTCAGCGCGAGCGCGGTATGGAACGCAACGGGCCATTCGCTCGCGTTCGTGACCGCGTTGGTGAGAAGCAGCGTCTGGATCTGCGGCTCCGTCAGGCTGCCGGCGTGCACGCGCTCGAACAGGCCGATGAAGCCGTTGATCAACACCGGCGACGCGGCCATCGTCGCCGCGATGTTCGGGATCAGGCCGAAGGCTTGCTGAAGCTGCCGGAGTACGGGCTTCGATTCGGCGGGCGCCGAATCGATCGTATGAAGCGGATAGGCGGACATGATGTCTCCCGGGCGACGAGCACCGCCGGAATGGTGGTGCGACACCGGAAGCGTAGGGACGGTCGTGTCACGCGCCAATTACATCGCATGTAATCGTTCGACGCGCGCCGCGGCGCCCGGCCGTCCCGTGAACCCGCTAGCCGCCTTGCTTGACCATTGCCGCAAGCGTCTGCATCGCCTGCAGATACGGATACGGCCCGTGGCTGATGCGGGCCACGCCGTATTCGGCGAGTTCGGCGAGCGTCGGCGTTTCCGCGACGCGCATCACGTTCACGGGCAGCGGCGATGCGGCCGTCAACTTGCGAATGAGCGCAGGCGACCGAAGGCCCGGCACGAAGAGACCGTCGGCGCCGGCCGCCGCATAAGCGCGTGCGCGCGTCAGCGTGGCGTCGAGCAGGCGTTCGTCGTGCGTGTCGGCCGGCGCCGCGAAGAACACGTCGGTGCGCGCATTGATGAAGTAGTCGGCGCCCGCGCGATCGGCCGCCTGCCGTGCCGCCGCGAGACGCGCTGCTGCTGCTTCGACGTCGCGCAATTCGCCTGTCGCCGGAAAACTGTCTTCGAGATTGCAGCCGACCGCACCGGCCTCGATGCTGAGCGCGATCGTCTCGGCGACATCCTCGGGCCGCTCGCCGTAGCCGCTTTCGAGATCGACGGTGACGGGCAGGTCCGTCGCGCGCGCGATCCGCGCTAGCACTTCCATCGCGAGCGCGCGCGGCATCTGCTCGCCATCGCCAAAACCATTGGCCGCGGCTACCGACCAGCTTCCGGTCGCCAGCGCGACGGCGCCCGCGTCGGCCGCAGTGCGCGCGCTGCCGGCGTCCCACACGTTGAACAGCGCCAGCGGCTGGCCCGCGCGGTGAAGCGACCGGAAATACGCGCCTTTCTCATTGCTGCTCATGCTTGTCTCTCCTTGTGAAAACCGGATCGGTGGTCGTGCCGAACGATACTGCCACCGTATCGAGCGCCGCGAGGAAATCGCGCGTGTCGAACAATTCGCCGAGGCTGCGCACGCCGCCTGAAACGACGGCGTTGCCGGTCATCAGGCGCACGGCCGCCTCGACGATGATCGGCGCGCTGACCGCGTAGATGTCGCGTCCCGACGCCGTGACGCGATGCGTCGTGCCGTCCTGCACGACGATCGCGTCCATCGCGAACTGCTGCGCCGAGCGGCCCAGCGCGTCGGTCGGTTCGGGCGGCGGCGTGGCGGCATCGCGCACGTCGCGCAGCGCGAGCGTCGCGAGCCACGACTCGATCGTATCGATGCGCAGATGACGCGACAGTGTCATCACTTCCGAAAACGGCAGCAGCGTCACGCCGACGCTGCCGATCGGCGGCGGGAACGGCCACACGCGTTCGCGTGCCGTCGACGGCACCGGCGTCGGTTTGCCATCCTTATGAACGAGCCGCACCGCGCGATTGCGTTCGCCCGTCACGCGCGTGCCGCGCGTCGGGTGCCAGCTGTCGAGGCCGGTCGCGATATCGACGCGATCGATCGGCTTGCGCTGGTCGACGACGGCCGTGACGAGCAGGTCGGCCAGGCCGCCGTAGAACGCCGCGGCGGGAACGACGGTCACGCCCGCGGCGCGCGCGCGGGCATCGGCATGTTCGGCCAGCGCCAGCACCGACGGCTGTTCGGCCGTCAGGTCGAGATAGGGGATGCCGGCCCGCAGCGCGGCGTCGGCCAGCGGCAGCGCGGTATCGAGGTACGGGCCGGCGCAGTTGATCACGGCATCCGCGTCGCGCAACGCGGCATCGAGCGCGGCCGGATCGTCGATCGCCGCGACGCGCGAACGCGTAGCGTCGCTTGTGCCGCTTTCCGCGAGCCGCGCGGCATCGCGGCCGATGCGGATCGCGCCAACGCCGCGCCGGGCCAGTTCGGCGACGACAAACCGCCCGGTGTGACCCGTGGCGCCATAGACCGCAACCGTCTTTCGATCGTCCATGATCGACTCCGATACAGAACGGTCTGTTTTATAGTACAGACCTGTAGCGTCGTCAACCCCGCGGTGCTATGATCGGCCCACTGTTGCGGTGCGGGCGGCCCTGGACGGCCGAGCTTGGATGAAAAAGGGAATAGACACACAAGGCGGCGCGATCGATACGCGCGAGCGCATTCTGCAAACGGCCAGCGAGCTGTTCTACCGGGAAGGCACGCGGGCAGTCGGCGTGGACCTGATCGTCGCGCAGGCGGGCGTCGCGAAGACGAGCCTCTATCGTCACTTCACGACGAAGGACGACCTGATCGAGGCGTTCCTGCTGCGCGAGGACGCCGATTTCTGGGCGCATTGGGATGCGGTGGCGCAGCAGTACAAACGCACGCCGCGCGAGGAGCTGGACGCGCAGCTTGAATGGATCGGCGAGCGCATTGCGCGCCCCGGTTATCGCGGCTGTCCGCAGATCAACATCGCCGCCGAATATGCGGACGACAACCATCCGGCCCGCAAGGTCGCGGTCGCGCACAAGCAGGAACTGCGGCGCCGGCTGACCGAGCTGGCGAGCGCGATGCGAGTCGACGAACCGGAAACCTTCGCGCTGCGGCTCGCGACCGTCATCGACGGCGCACTGAGCAGCGGGCGTGCGCTGCACGAGCACGGGCCCGTGCATTTCCTGCAGGAATTCGCGCAGTTGCTGCTGCCGAAGAAGGGCAGGAAGTAACGCGGCACGCGCCGCGATCCACGCGCCGGTTCAGCCGCGCGTGGCCGGCTCCGCCGACAGCGCGCGCAACTGGTCGCGCAACAGATCGACTTCCCCCGGCGCGAATTGCCGCTCGATGTCGTCATGCGTCTGCTGCCACAGCGGGAAGGCCTCGGCCAGCAGGTCGTGGCCGGCCGGCGTCAGTTCGAGCAGGCGGCTACGCCCGTCGTCCGGATCCTGCATGATCGTGACGAGCCCGCGCCGCTCGAGCGGCTTGAGCGCGGCCGTCAGCGTGGTGCGGTCCATCGCGAGCAGCGACGCGACCGATTTCATCGGGGCCGGCTGCGGCCGGTTCAGCGACATCAGCAGCGAAAACTGGCCGTTGGTCAGATCCAGCGGACGCAGCACATCGTCGAAGATGCGCGCAAGGTTGCGCGCCGCGCGCTGCATGTGCAGGCACAGGCAGCAATCGCGCACCATTAGCGTCGTTTCGAAAGGGAGCTTTTCTTTTCGTGCCATGTTGCAATTGTGTTGATATCAACCTATCTTGTCAAGGTCGAGGCGCGGCAGCCCGCCGCGCCCGTCACCGGAGGAGAAAGCATGAGTGCTCAACAGCAGTTGTATCTCGCCGTATTCCTCGGCAGCAAGGACGGCCCGCGGATGAAGGCGTGGGTCGCGCTTTCGGACCAGGAGCGGCGCGCGAAAGAGCAGGAAGGCATCGCGGCATGGAAGGCGTGGGTCGACCGCCACCGCGACGCGATCGTCGAGCTGGGCGGGCCGCTCGGCAAGACCAAGACCGTCGACGCCGGCGGCATCAAGGACACGGCCAACGCGCTGAGCGGCTTTACCGTCGTGCGGGCGGCTTCGCACGATGCGGCGGCCGCGCTGTTCGAAGGTCATCCGCATTTCACGATGTTCCCGGGCGAGAAAATCGATGTGATGCCGGTGCTGGCGATTCCCGGCGTGTGAACGATGGCGGTCGCTGCGCGTTGCTTTGCGTTGATGGGCCGTGGCCGCCATGAGGACATTTCCCCGACATTCTGGATGGAGACATGCGATGAAGCTTTACGGATTTGCCGGCACCCGCTCGCAACGCGCGCTGTGGGGGCTGAAGGAACTGGATGCGGATTTCGAATTCGTGTCGGTCAACCTGCTCGCGGGCGAGCACAAGCGGCCCGAATTCCTGCGCATCAATCCGGCCGGCAAGGTGCCCGTGCTGGTGGACGGCGATCGCGTGATTCCCGAGTCGGCCGCGATCGTGCTGTATCTCGCGGACAAGTACCCGGAGAAGGCGTTGCTGCCGGTCGATCCGGCGCTGCGCGCCCAGGCTTATCGGTGGGTCATGTTCGCGGTGACGGAGCTCGAGCAGCCGCTGTGGCGGATCACGCGGCACACGTTCCTCTATCCGCCGGAGAAGCGCTCGCCGGCCGATATCGAACTGGCGCGCGAGGATTTCGCGACGATGGCCGCGATCCTCGACAAGCATCTGGAAGGGCGCGAATTCATCGTCGGCGACACGCTGACGGTGGCTGATTGTGTCACGGCCTACCTGATCGACTGGGCCAGCGAATGCAACCTGATCGAACCGTTCCCGCAACTGCGGGCGTATCTCGAACGGCTGTATGCGCGGCCGAAGGCGCCGCAGCGGATCGCGGAGGCGCGCAAGGCGGCGTGACGGGGCGGTGGTCGGTCATGCGCCGATCGGCATGGCCGACCGCGATGCTTGGGCAACGGACAACCGGCGGTCAGCCGCGTTTTACAGCGGTGCAGCGTACAGCGTGAGCACGGCGCGCGCATGCGGTCACGATACGTTGTCGGGCCCGCCGAGCGCGCGACACAGCATCGACAGGTCGCGGAGGGTGAGGTGCGGCGTCGCGGCATGCTGCGGATCGCGTTCCACTTCCGGCTGATGGTCGCGCACCACCCACGCCGCCTGTAGCCCCGCGTTCAATGCACCGACGATATCGAGATGAAAGTCGTCCCCGACATGCAGCAATTCCGCCGGACGCACGTCGAGAGCCTCCGCCGCCGCATGGAATATTTCGGGTTCCGGCTTCGCGATCCCGAACGCACGCGCGCTGAGCGTTTCCCGAAAGAATTCGCCGCCGCCGGTCAGCCGGAGATCCGCGTTGCCGTTGGTCACTGCGATCAACGGAAACCGCGCGCTCAGCCAGGCCAGCGCCGGCAACGCGTCTTCGTAGAACTCGACCCGATTGCGCGCGGCATAGAAGACTTCGTACGCACGGTCGGTCAGCGTGACATCTTCGTTCGCGCGTTCCAGCGCAAGCCGGATCGAACCGAGTCTCAACGCACGATAGTCGTTGACGAGGTCCGGACACAAACGTTCGTATTCCTCACGTAGCTCGCTCAGCGTTTGTTGCGTGGGCAGCATGCTCGCGGTGGCGGGCGCGTGCTCGATCAGCCACGCGCGAAGCGCCGCTTCGGCGCGTTCGACGGACGGCCCGAACGGCCACAGGGTGTCGTCCAGGTCGAACGAGAGGGCGGATACGTCAGGCAGGCGCATGGCGGATGACGGCGCGGGGTGGAGGGTGTTCACCACGGCCATGGTACTGAGGTTCCTGTGCCGTTTTCAAGGGTACGCTCATACAGGAAACGCGCGACAGTCAAATCCTGGAGCGCGAGTCCGGTCATGTCGAATACGGTGATGTCGCTCGGCGAGCGGTCGATCGACGCCGTTCCGGCGAGCAGGTCGCCGATTTCGGTGCGCGGCAGATCCGGTGTCCACTGACACTCGCCGATGCTGCGCGCCTGATCGTGATCGTCGACGAAAATGCGCGCGCGTTCCAGCATGCCGGCCGGAAGTTCGCGCTTGCCCGCGGTGTCGGCGCCCACGCAAGTCAGATGGGTACCCGGCTGAACCGCATCGGCATCGAACAACGCTCCACCGCCTGGCGTTGCCGTGATGACCACATCGCTATTAGCCACCGCGTCGTTCCGGTCGAGAGCGACGCGGATCGCGCATCGTTCGCGGAATGCCGATTCGAACACCGGGTCCGGCTCGCCGCCGACGTTCACGTACTGCACCGTGCAACGTTGCGGCAGCAGCCTGAGCGCGTATTCGAGCTGGACGCGCGCCTGCACGCCGGTGCCGAACACGCAGATCCGCGTGCTGTCGCGGCGGGCCAGCAGTTGCAGCCCGAGTCCGCCAGCGGCACCGGTCCGCGCGGTGGTGATCGCGTTGCCGTCCATGATGCAGAGCGGGCGGCCCGTGGCCGGATCGAACAGCGCGACGGTTGCCTGATGCGGCTCGCCGCCGCGGGCCCGGTTGCCGGGCCAGAATCCGGCCGCCTTGAACCCGAGCAGATCCTGGCTCGCGACGTCGCCGGACTTGATGCCGAATACGCCGCCGGTGTGCAGCTTCTCGCGGACCACCGGGAACACGCGTCCGGCCCTTTGGCTGTGCAGCACGAAGGCTTCCCGCACCGCGGCCATCACTTGCTCGGCCTGAAGGGCGGGTTCGACGGCATCGCGGTCGAGAAGAAGGAGTCGGGCGTCTGTCGGCATGTCGGGTCGGGCTTTCCGCCGCAAGGCGAATCGGGAAGGTTTAAAGTGTGTCTAGGTTTAGACGAATAGTCAATTCCCGGGCAGGATGGCTTGGATGCGGGACGTCGTTCACCACCCGTAGAAGCGCGGCCATGCGTGTACGGTGCCGTCTTCGCCGATAGCCTGATATTCGGGATGTTGCGCGCCGGTGGCGCATGCGTGATTCGGCAGGATGCGCAGGCGCGTTCCGATCGGAAACCGCTGCGCAATGCCCGTGTCGGGCGAGCCCGCGCGCGACACGATGCCGTGCTCCTGGTTCGCTGCGCTCACGACGTAGTCGCCGAGCACTTCGCCGTCTTCGGTGCAGACCTGCCCGTAGCCGAAATCGCGCGCCTGTCGCTGCGTTCCTCGATCGCGGCTCATCGCCATCCAGCCCGCGTCGACGATCGCCCAGCCTTTTTCTTCCTGATGCCCGATGACGGTCGTCAGCACCGACAACGCGATGTCGGACAGCTCGCACACGCCGACGTTGTGCATGACGAGGTCGAACAGCACATACACGCCGGCGCGAACCTCGGTGACACCGTCGAGGTTTTCCGCCGACAGCGCAGTCGGCGTCGAACCGATACTGACGACCGGGCAGGGGAACCCGGCGCCCCTGAGGCGCGCCGCGGCCCGCACGGTGCGGCTGCGTTCCTGTTCGGCGATCGCCACCAGCGCGTCCCGCGAGTTGTAGTCGTAGCTGGAGCCGGCGTGAGCGAGCACCCCTCCCAGTATCATTCCGCCGTCGACCAGTGCGCGACCCACGTCGATCAGCAGATCGCCTTCGGGCGGGACGCCCGAGCGATGGCCGTCGACGTCGACCTCGATCCAGACTTCGAAGCACTCGCCGTGCTCGCGTCCGAATTCGGCGATTGCGTGCGCGGCCTGCAGGCTGTCGGCGACGATCTTCAGGTCGCAGCCCTGCCGGCGTAGCGCAAGCGCCTGGCTCAGCTTCGCGGGCACCATGCCGACCGCATAGACGATGTCCCGGACACCGCTCGCGAAGAACTGCTCGGCTTCCTTGAGCGTCGACACCGTGATGCCCTGCGCACCCGCCGCGATTTGCGCGTCGACGACTTGCCGGCATTTGGTGGTCTTGACGTGCGGCCGGAACCTGACGCCGAGTGCGTCCAGATGCGCCTGCATGCGGTCGATGTTGCGACGCATGCGGCCGACATCGATCAATGCGGCCGGGGTGTTGAGGGTTTGAATGTCCACGATGCGTTGCCTCGGAGTGTTGCCGACGCGAACACTGTAGGGCAACCGACGGTCACGATGTTTAACGCGTGACTAATCCATCATTAAGCAACGTTTAATTGAGAATGAATCTCCCGGACCGTGGCGCGGTTCATGCCTTGCCGCGCCACGGCGGCGGATCGAGGAACTGCCGCGCGGCTTCGACAAAAACCCGTTGCCGCGCGGATCGGCCGGTGCGCGACGGCAACAGCGCCGTGACAGGCGCGGGCGGCAGGCTCCAGTCGGGCAGCAACCGGACGAGCTTGCCGTTCGCCAGCAGCGGGGCGACGTCCCATTCCGAGCGTTCCACGATCCCGAGCCCGGCCAAGGCCCAATCGGTGATGACGGTGCCGTCATTGGACGACAGCGCACCCGTGACGCGGATCACGGTGGACCGCCGGAACTCGCGTCGACCGTCGCCGCTCGGCGAGAAGCGCCATCGCGGGATGTCCTCGTCGTTTTCGCGCAGGCACAGGCAGTCGTATCGCGCGAGGTCGGACGGATGATTCAGTTCCTTGATGCGACGCGCGTA
Source organism: Burkholderia sp. BE17 (assembly GCF_009362305.1). Classification (NCBI taxonomy): domain Bacteria; kingdom Pseudomonadati; phylum Pseudomonadota; class Betaproteobacteria; order Burkholderiales; family Burkholderiaceae; genus Burkholderia; species Burkholderia sp. BE17. The sequence goes on along the minus strand of NZ_WHNU01000008.1, from coordinate 80,754 downwards.
GCCGGGGCTCGCGCACAGGAAGCGCTCGTTGGGCGCGAGCGGATACCCGATCCATGAAGACGACTTGAGGCGGCCGACGTGCACGACCACATCGGCCGCCGACGCGCTCGTCAACGGGCTCTCCGACAGGTGGAGCGAAATCTCGAGCTTCGGATGCGCGCGTTGCACGTCACGCACGATCCGCGCGACGTACTTGCGCCCGAAGCCGAACGGCGCGACGACGCGCAGCGTGCCTTGCACGTCGCCGTGGTCGCCCGAGATGCTGACCGGCAGCGCCTCCACGCGCTCGAGGATATCGACGGCTTCCTGGTACAGCCGTTGTCCTTCGTCGGTCAACGCGATCCCTTTCGACTGCCGCACGGCGAGCCGCGCGCTCAATCGCGCCTCCATTCGCTGCAGGCGAATCGTGACCGCGGGCGGCGTGAGATCGAGCAGGCGCGCCGCAGCGGCCAATGAGCGCGACGCGCCGATCGCGCGAACGAGTCGAAGGTCGTCGAGATCGAGCATTTCATGTCTCTTAATGCCGGTGTTGCCGAGCATTAAACCGCACATCACGCCGCGAATCCATCGATGCGGCGAAATGCCGGCGCGGATTCGGGCAACGGGGCTCGACGCCGTGATCGCGCCGCTGATGCTCACGAACGTCTATACGATGGCCGGCTCGCCGTCGGCCGCGTTGATCGTGCTGCTTGTGCTCGCGTGCCGGGGCCGGTCGCGCGGCCGGCCGGTGGTGGATCAACGGGCACGAGACGCGGCGGATTTCGCTGGAAGAGTGCAGCACGGAGGGCGGTGCGGAACCGGCAGCGGATGCGGCGGCGCGCGTCTCGTGATCTCCGGCTGCACGCCGCGTCACGCGTGCAGCCCGAAAATCAGCGACCGATGCGCGGCGATCCCCGCCGTCACGCCGGATGCCGACGCGAACGTCGCGTTGGTCATCGGTGTCGACGCGTCGCCGGCCGCGAATACCCCTGCGACGCTCGTCTGCTTCCACGTATCGACTCGGACGACCGGGCCGAGCGGCCCTTCGTCGAACTCGCAACCGAGCTGCTCCGAGAGATCGCTCGCCATCACCGTGCGCGCGCCGACGAACAGCGCATCGATCGGCACGACCTGCCCGTCGGCGAGCCGCAGCGCTTCGATACGCGGTGCGTCGCCAAGAATTTCAACGACCGGCGATCGCTCGATGCGCACGCCGCGCGCGTCGAGCAGCGCGGCTTCTTCGTCATTCGCTTCGACCACGCCTTGCGTGAACCACGTCGTCGGGCCCCAGTCCGGAATCAGGATCGCCTGATGCACGGAAAGCGGATGCGTGGCGAGCACGCCGAGCCGCTGGCCGCTCACCTCGTATCCATGGCAATACGGACAATGCAGCACGCTGACGCCCCAGCGTTCCGCGAGCCCCGGCAGCGCGGGCAGTTCGTCGCGGATGCCGGTCGCGAGAATCAGCCGGTCGGCGCTCGCGCGGCTGCCGTCCGACAGCGTCACGTGGAAGCGGCCGTCCGCATCGCGCTCGGCCGTGCTCACTTCGCCGTCGAGCCGCTGCACGGTCGGATACGCGTCGAGTTGCGCGACGGCTTCGGCAACGATCTGCGCGGGCGGCTTGCCGTCCTGCCCGAAAAAGCCGTGCGCGTGTTCGGCAAAGCGGTTGCGCGGCCGGCCCGCGTCGATCACGAGCACGCGGCGTCGCGCCCGCGCCAGCTGCATCGCGGCCGACAGCCCCGCAAAGCTGCCGCCGACCACGATCACTTCATGATGGTTATGCATGCATCCGCTCCTGTTCCTGGACCTGCGTGAATGACGGACGTGTCCCGATGGCGGCCAACTCATGAAACACGAGAAGTTGCATGATAGGGCGATGGTATCATTCATGCAACTTCAGAAGTTTCGAGAGAGTGGAGCACCGCCCGTGAGAACCGACAGCCGTTTGTCGCGCATGCTGCATGCGCTGATCCACATGGACCAGGCCGACGGCCCGCTGACGTCGGAGGCGATCGCGACGATGCTGTGCACGAATCCGGTCGTCGTGCGGCGCCTGCTCGGCGGCTTGCGCGACTGCGGCTACGTGCAGTCGGAGAAAGGGCACGGCGGCGGCTGGGTGCTGAGCGTCGCGCTCGACGACATCACGCTGCTCGACGTCTATCGCGCGGTGGGCGAGCCGCCGCTGTTCTCCGATCTGGTGCCCGAGGACGAGCCCGAATGCCTGGTCGAACAGGCCGTCAACGCGCACCTGGCGGCGACACTGAAGGACGCCGAAGCGTCGCTGCTGGCGCGCTTCGGCGAAGTCACGCTCGGCATGCTGTCGCGCGATTTCGAAGCGAAGGCCGCGCTGCGGGGCTACACGCGCTGACGCGCCGCAGCATCCCGATCGATCGCGCCTGACATGCAATCCGGCGCGATCCGACGCGGCCCAAGCCGACGTGCCGCGATGTTCTGTCCCCCAACTTCTGCCCGGTTCGCCCGCCACAGGGCAAAATACGGGTTTTCCGCACCCGCGAGGGCGCGTCCGAATCACGCGCCGGGCGGCGGTTGTGCGCATAACGCACGCCGCCACCGGGCGCCCAGGCAAGATTGCTCGCCGTGTCGCGAGCCCACAGGAGTCCAGACCCCATGCCCGAATCCAACCTGTCCTTCTTCGGCCGGCTGTCGCTTGCCGTCGGCACGTTCTTCTCCGTGCTCGGCAACCGCGAGTTCGCGGCCGGCGTGCTGCGCGTGCGCGATGGCGCCCCGGCACCGGTCGCGCCGACCCCGACCCCGGCTGCCGCGCCCGTTGCGCCGGCTCCCGCACCCGTGAAGGCGCCGGCCCCCGAACTGCGCGAAGCGAGCCCGCAGGCCGCGCTGCAACTGCTCGGCCTGCTGCAGCGCGATGCGCGCTTCATCGACTTCGTCGAGGAAGACATCGCCGGCTACGCGGATGCCGACATCGGCGCGGCCGCGCGCCTCGTGCACGACGGCTGCCGTGCGGCGCTGCGTGAGCACTTCACGATCGTGCCGGTGCGCGACGAAGCCGAAGGCAGCCGCGTGACGCTGCCGGCCGGCTTCGACGCGACGGCCGTGCGCGTGACGGGCAACGTGGTCGGCTCGGCGCCGTTCACGGGCACCGTCAGCCATCGCGGCTGGCGCGTCGCCGACGTGCGCCTGCCGAAGCTGACGGGCAGCCACGACGCATCGGTGGTCGCACCGGCGGAGGTGGAACTGTGAGCGATCCGCGCTATTCGATCGGTATCGACCTCGGTACGACCCACTGCGCGCTGTCGTACGTCGACAGCACCGCCAGCGACGGCGAAAAAATCACGCAGCAGGTGCTGCCGATCGCGCAGCTCACCGCGCCCGGCGCGCTGGAGTCGCGCGACCTGCTGCCGTCGTTCCTTTATCTGCCGCATGAAAGCGAACTGACGCAGGGCGACCTGACGCTGCCGTGGACCACGTCGCGCAACTTCGCGGTCGGCGAGATGGCGCGCACGCGCGGCGCGGGCACGCCGATCCGCCTCGTGTCGAGCGCGAAAAGCTGGCTGTGCCACCCGGGCGTCGATCGCCGCGCGGCGATCCTGCCGAGCGATGCGCCGCCCGAGGTATCGCGCGTGTCGCCGCTGGAAAGCTCGATCCGCTACCTGACGCACCTGCGCGAAGCGTGGGACCACGCGCATCCGGATGCACCGTTCGCCGACCAGGACGTGACGGTGACGATCCCCGCATCGTTCGACCCGGCCGCGCGCGAACTGACGGCCGAGGCCGCGCGCGCCGCCGGCTACACGCGGATGACGCTGCTCGAGGAGCCGCAGGCGGCGCTCTATAGCTGGATCCAGAAGAGCGAAGGCGGCTGGCGCAAGCAGGTGCAGGTCGGCGACCTGATCCTGTGCGTCGACGTCGGCGGCGGCACGACCGACCTGTCGCTGATCGCGGTGGTCGAGCGCGACGGCAATCTCGAGCTGCATCGCGTGGCGGTCGGCGAGCACATCCTGCTCGGCGGCGACAACATGGACCTCGCGCTCGCGCACGTGGTCGCGCGCAAGCTCGCGCAGCAGGGCACGCAGGCCGATCCGTGGCAACTGCGCGCGCTCACGTACGCATGCCGCGCCGCGAAGGAAACGCTGCTGTCCGACCCGACGACCGACGCGGTGCCGCTCGTCGTGCCGAGCCGCGGCTCGAAGCTGATCGGCGGTTCGATCCGCACGGAGCTCACGCGTGCGGAACTCACGCAGACGATTCTCGAAGGCTTCTTCCCGCAGGTCGATGCGGCCGCGCGCCCGGTGAGCCGCGCGCGCGTCGGCCTGACGCAGCTCGGCCTGCCGTATGCGCAGGACGCGGGCATCCCGCGCCACCTCGCGGCGTTCCTCGGCCGCCAGGTCGCGGCGCTCGACACGCTCGAAGGCGTGCAGCGCACGCTGCCGCAGGGCGCGACGTTCCTGCATCCGACGGCCGTGCTGTTCAACGGCGGCGTGTTCAAGTCGGCGCTGCTCACGCAGCGCGTGCTCGATACGCTCAACAGCTGGCTGGCCGCCGAAGGCGCGCCGCCCGCGCGCCTGCTCGAAGGCGCCGATCTCGATCTCGCGGTCGCGCGCGGCGCGGCTTATTACGGCTTCGTGAAGCGCGGCCGCGGCGTGCGCATTCGCGGCGGCACGGCGCGTGCGTACTACGTCGCGATCGAATCGGCGATGCCCGCGGTGCCGGGGCTCGAACCGCCGGTGCAGGCGCTGTGCGTCGCGCCGTTCGGGATGGAGGAAGGCTCGGACGCGGCGCTGCCGCCGCAGGAGTTCGGCCTCGTCGTCGGCGAACCGGTGCAGTTCCGCTTCTTCGGTTCGTCGGTGCGCCGCCAGGATCAGGTCGGCACGCTGCTCGACTACTGGTCGCCGGAAGAATTGCAGGAGCTCGAGGAAATCCAGGCGACGCTGCCCGCCGAAGGGCGCACGACCGGCGAGGTCGTGCCGGTGAAGCTGCATGCGCGCGTGACCGAAGCCGGCACGCTCGAACTCGAGGCGATCCCGAGCGGCACGAACGAGCGCTGGAAGGTCGAGTTCGACGTGCGCGGCGCCGCCTGAGCGCGATGAAGCGCTATACGGTCGGCATCGACCTCGGCACGAGCAATACGGTCGTCGCATACGTCGAGGCCGGCTCCGACGCGATCCGCGTGTTCGACGTCGAGCAGCTCGTCGGCCCCGGCGCGGTGGCCGCGCAGCCGCTGCTGCCGTCGGTGCGCTATCACCCGGCGGCCGGTGAACTCGCGGCGGACGCGTTGAGGTTGCCGTGGCAGGCTGCCGGCACGCGCGACGCGGCCGCCCGTTCAGGCGGCGGCGGGGCAGTCGGTCGTGACGGCGGCGCTGGTGACGCGCTGCCGCCCGTGATCGGCCGGTACGCACGCACGCTCGGCGCTCAGGTGCCGGGCCGGCTCGTGACGAGCGCGAAGAGCTGGCTGTCGCACGCATCGGTCGACCGGCTCGCGGCGATCCTGCCGTGGGGCGCGGCCGACGGCGTCGACAAGGTATCGCCGGTCGACGCGAGCGCGAGTTATCTCGCGCATGTGCGCGACGCGTGGGATGCCCGTTTTCCCGATGCGCCGCTCGCGAAGCAGGACGTGATCCTGACGGTGCCCGCGTCGTTCGACGACGGCGCGCGCGCGTTGACGGTCGAGGCCGCGCGGCGCGCGAAGCTGCCGGCGCTGCGGCTGCTGGAAGAGCCGCAGGCCGCGTTCTACGACTGGCTGTACGGCCAGCGCGAGACGTTGCGCGACACCTTCGCCAATGCGCGGCGCGTGCTGATCTGCGACGTCGGCGGCGGCACGACCGACCTCACGCTCGTCGATGTCGCACCGGGCGACGACGGCGAGCCGACCTTTACGCGCGTCGGCGTCGGCAACCACCTGATGCTCGGCGGCGACAACATGGACCTCGCGCTCGCGCGCCTGGTCGAGACGCGGCTGACCGAACCCGGCACGCGGCTGTCCGCTGCAAGCCTGTCGCAGCTCGTCGAGCGCTGCCGTGCCGCGAAGGAGCGGCTGCTCGGCGACGATGCACCGGCGTCCGTCACCGTCACGCTGCTCGGCGCGGGCAGCAAGCTCGTCGGCGGCGCGCGCTCGGCCGAGCTGACGCGGCAGGAAGTCGAACAGATCGTCGTCGACGGTTTCTTTCCGCAGGTCGAGGCCGGCGAACTGCCGCGCCGTGCGCGGGCCGCGATCGTCGAATTCGGGCTGCCGTATGCGAGCGACCCTGCCGTCACGCGGCACGTCGCCGCGTTCCTGAACCGTCATGCGGAAGGCCCGCTGCCCGACACGCTGCTGCTCAACGGCGGCGTGTTCCGCGCGGGCGCGCTTGCCGGTCGTCTCGCGCAGACGCTCGGCGCGTGGCGCGGCGCGCCGCTCGACGTGCTGCACAACGCGCATCCGGACGTGGCTGTCGCGCGCGGCGCGGCGGCCTACGGGCTCGCGCGCGCCGGGCATGCGCCGCGCATCGGCGGCGGCTCCGCGCGCAGCTATTTCCTCGTGCTCGACGACGGCGCCGGCGACGCAGCCGCGCGCGGCGTCTGCCTGCTGCCGCGTGGCGCGGAAGAGGGCCGGGAGATCCGGCTCGAGGATCGTACCTTCGCGCTGCAGCTCGGGCAGCCGGTGCGTTTCCACCTCGTGTCGACGGTGGCCGAGACCGCGTACCGGCCCGGCGATCTCGTCGAACTCGACGGCGGCGATTTCGTGCGGCTGCCGCCGATCGCGACGGTCGTCGAACGGCAGGCGAGCAGCGATGCGCGCGAAACGCCGGTGAAGCTCACCGCGTCGCTGACCGAGGTCGGCACGCTCGAAATGCATTGCATCGCGACCGACGACGCGTCACGCCGCTGGCGGCTCGAATTCCAGTTGCGCGGCGACGCGCCGGTACAAGGCGGCGACGATGCGCCCGCGCGGCATCCGCGTCTCGACCAGGCCATCGAGCTGATCGAGCGCTCGTTCGGCAGCAAGGCCGCGGATGTCACGCCGAAGGACACGCGCCGGCTGCGCGCTCAACTCGAACAGGTGCTCGGCGCGCGCGAGGAATGGGACGTCGCGCTCGCGCGCGAACTGTTCGACGCGTTGCTTGCGCGGGCGCGGCGGCGCCGGCGCTCGGCCGATCACGAACGCGCATGGCTGAACCTCGCCGGGTATTGCCTGCGTCCGGGCTTCGGCCATCCGCTCGACGCGTGGCGCATCGAGCAGCTGTGGCCGCTGTTCGACGACGGGATTCAATACGTGAACGACGGGCAGGTGTGGTCCGAGTGGTGGACGCTGTGGCGGCGCGTGGCCGGCGGCCTCGACGACGATGCGCAGACGCAGGTGCGCGACGCGATCGCGTTCCTCGAACCGTCCGACGACAAGCGGCGCAAGCTGCCGTTCGATCCGGGCAAGGTCGGCCCGGCCGACATGACGCGGCTGTCCGCTTCGCTCGAACGGTTGCCCGTCGAGCGCAAGATCGAGCTGGCCGAGCGCCTGATCGTGCAGTTGCAGAAGCCGGCCGACCGTGCGCTGTCCGCATGGGCGCTCGGGCGCATCGGGGCGCGCCGGCCGTTCTACGGCAGCGCGCACAGCGTCGTGCCGGCCGACGTCGCGAACGGCTGGCTCGACGCGCTGTTCGCGCTCGACTGGAAGCAGGTCGAGCCGGCCGCGTTCGCGGCCGCGCAGATCGCGCGGATGACCGGCGACCGTTCGCGCGACCTGCCGGACGATACGCGCGACGCGGTGATCAAGCGTCTGTCGGCCGCGAATGCGTCGGCCGCATGGATCGACATGGTGCGCGAAGCGATTGCTTTCGACGAAGCCGACACGGTACGCGTGTTCGGCGAAACTCTACCGGCCGGGTTGAAGCTGCTGGCGGGGTAAGCTGCGCGGCGGGTTCCGGTATCGTTCGGATGCCGGAGCATTCCGCGGCGTTGCCGATGCGGGCCGACGCTCGTCGATTCAATGCCCCGTCGAACAAGAAAACGGCTGCCGTTGCATCGCATCGGCTGCCGTTTGCGCTTTGTGAGCCTGCCGGTCAGATTTGCGGCGTCGTCTCGCGCGGCAATGAGGCCGATTCCGCGGCGATCGCATCCGGCGCCGTCGCCCGCCGCGCGAGATGAATCCCCGCGAGCATGCAGCGCACCGACCCGCCCGCCAGTTCGATCGTCGGCACGTCGAGCGGCAGCAGCCGCGCGGAGCGCTCGATCGTCGCGCGCTGGCCAGGTGCGAGGCAATCGAACGCACGCCGCGACAGCGCGAGCACGCGGCCGTTTGTTCCTGACAATTCCAGCGTATTGCCCGCGAAGTTCGCGATCTGCGACTGATCGAGCGCGATCACCGCGCGTCCCGTTTCGGTCAGGCGTTGCGCGATCTCGGCGCGGCGCCGGCTGTCGGCGATCAGGTCGAGGCCGACCATCGCGAACTCCGTCGCGACGCTCATCATCACGTTCGTGTGATAGATCGGGCGCCCGTCGGCATCGGCCGTATCGAAGCAGATCGGCTCGAAATTGAAGTGCGTGCAGAAGCGTTCGAGCGCGACCGGATCGGCGCGGCGCGAACGCGCGGCGTACGCGATCCGCGCGACGTGGTCGAGCACCATCGCGCCCGTGCCTTCCAGGAATACGTCGTCGTATTCGAGACCCGAATAGTCGATCATGTCCTGCACGCGATACTCGGCCTTCAGCATCTCGACGATTTCCGCGCGCCGCTCGCGGCGGCGGTTCGGGCTGTGCATCGGATACAGCGCGACGTGGCCGCCCGGATGCGTCGAGAACCAGTTGTTCGGGAACACGGAATCGGGCGTGTCGCGCTCGCCGCGATCGTCGAACACGTGCACGCGCACGCCCGCATCGGCGAGCGTTTGCGCGGCGGCCGTGACTTCGTCGCGCGCGGCGGCGGACACCGACGACGTGTCGGCCATGCCGCCGGCGGCCATGCGCTGGAACGCGTTGTCGGCCGCGGTCTGCGGGTTCGGCAGGAAGCGATGCGGCCGGATCATCACGACGGCGGCCGGCGCCTGGATCGATACGAGATTCATGGAAGGCAGGAGCGAAAGGCAGGGAACCGGGCAGCGCACAGGCCGCCCGGCGATGACGGTCAGCGCGCGAATGCGGCGACGGCTTCGGTGACGAATGCCGCGTGACCCTGCGCGATCGCAGCCGGGTCGTCGATCAGCGCGAACAGGTTCTTCGGGTCGACGGCCGGCGGAATCAGCGCGATCTCGATACCCGCGTTGTGTTGTTGCGCGAGCGCGTACAGATAGCGCAGCGCCGAGTAATCCTCGAGCGCGAAGCCGACCGAGTCGAACACCGTGACTTCGTCCGCGCGTTCGCGGCCGCTCGTCTCGCGCTGCAGCACGCGCCACAGCTCGGTGACGGGGAAGTCGGCCGGCATCTGCTGGATCTCGCCCTCGATGCGCGACTGCGGCTCGAATTCGACGAACACGCGGCCCGCGTGCAGCACGCCTGCTTCGAGCTCGGTCTTGCCGGGGCAATCGCCGCCGACCGCGTTCACGTGCATGCCGGGCTCGATCATGTCGGCCGTGACGATCGTCGCGTACGCCTTGTCGGCGGTGACGGTCGTCACGATGTCGGCGCCGCGCACGGCGTCGGCGGTCGACGCGGCGCGCACCACGCGCAATTCAGGGTATGCGGCGAGGTTCTGCACGAGCTTGTCGGTTGCGAGCGGATCGATGTCGAACACGCGGATTTCGTCGATGCCGAGCAGCGTATGGAACGCGATCGCCTGGAATTCGCTTTGCGCGCCGTTGCCGATCAGCGCCATCGTGCGCGCGTCGGGCCGTGCGAGTACCTGCGCGGCGAGCACCGACGTGGCGGCCGTGCGCAGCGCGGTCGTCAGCGTGAGTTCGGCGAGCAGCAGCGGGTAGCCGGTATCGACTTCGGCGAGCGCGCCGAATGCCATCACCGTGTGCATTCCGCGCGCCGCGTTGACGGGGTGGCCGTTTACGTACTTGAACGCGAACAGCGACGCGTTCGCGACGGGCATCAGCTCGATCACGCCGTCGCGCGAGTGGCACGCGACGCGCGGCGACTTGTCGAAATCGGCCCAGTGCAGGTAATCGGCGCGCAGCGTGTCGACGAGTTCGCGCAGGAACGTCGTGACGCCGGTCCTGGCGATCAGGCGGGCGGTGGCGGGAACGTCGAGGAAGCGAGTCATCGGTCTGTCTCCATTGTCTTTGCCGGTACGGGTGTCCTGGCATTCCGGTCGGCCGGGCGGCGCTTAGGCTCGGGCGCGGGCTTGCTGAAAAGCGGCGGCGCGGCGTATTCGGCCGGTCGATGGAGTCATTATTTCCGGGAGTCGAGCCAACAAAAAGACAGCAAAAGTGGCAGATTTATCGGTAGACTTGGCAAAATGCTAGCCATATCTGGCAGTTTGTCGGGTTTGCGCTGATCGGAATGCGCAGCCTCCGGCACGCTGGCGGCCGGCTCACGCTCAACAAGAAGGCCTCTTCATGATCACGCTCGACGACGTCGACCGGCAGCTCATCGCGCTGCTGCGCGACAACGCGCGACTGCCCGTCGTCGCGCTGGCGAAGGAATTGCGCGTCGCGCGCGCGACCGTGCAGAACCGGCTGACGCGGCTGGAGAAAAACGGCGTGATCGTCGGTTATACGGTGCGGCTCAAGCCGGCGGCCGAACGGCACCGGATCCGCGCGCTGATGTCGATCGCGGTGCAGGGCAATCGCGGCGCGGAAGTGGTGAAGGTGCTGCGCGGGCATCCGAACGTCGCGTCGATCCACAGCACCAACGGGCGCTGGGATCTCGTCGCCGAATTGCATGCCGATTCGCTCGAGCATTTCGATCGCGTGCTCGGCGCGATCCGGTTGATCGACGGGATTGCGAGTACCGAGACGAGTATTTTGTTGTCGACGCACAAGGCGTGACACGGGCCGGGCCCGCGACGGGAGGTCGGCATGAAGCGCCCTTGCGAGACTGGCCGGCGCCCGTCGATTCCCGTCAACCGAACGTGTCGACGCGCGCCCGCCAGTCGCTTCGCGAAAACGACTCCGTCAGAAACTCGACGAACGCACGCACCTTCGGTGGCGTGAGGCGCGCGTGCGCGTAGTACACGTAGATCGTGCCGCCCATCGCCGGATAGCGCGTGAGCACGCGCACGAGCCGGCCTTCGTCGAGATGCGGCAGCACATGATGCGCGCCGAGCCGCGCGAGCCCCATGCCTGCCACGGCCGCATCGCAGATGGCGTCGAGATCGGTCAGCACGACGCGTCCGTCGATCGGAACCGTCACCGTTTCGCCATTCACCGTGAACGCCCAGTCGCGCACGCGGCCCGTCGTCGCTGAGCGCAACCGGATGCAATCGTGGCGCGACAGCTCGGCGAGCGTCGCCGGTTCGCCGTGCTTCGCCAGATACGCGGGGGATGCGACCGTCAGCAACCGGATCGGCACCAGCTCGCGCGCGACGACGTTTGCGTCGTCCTCGACACCCGAGCCGATCGCGGCGTCGAAGCCTTCCTTCACCAGATCGACGTGGCGGTTCTCGAGGCTCCAGTCGAGCCGGAGATCCGGAAAGCGTTCGAGAAACGCCGGCATCAGCGGCAACACGTACTGGCGCCCGAACCCGGGCGCGATGCTGATGCGCAGCGTGCCGGCGGGGCGCGCGTCGCGCTCGGTCAGGGTCGCCATCGCCTGGCTCAGCGCGTTGGCCGCCGCCGACGTTTCGGCGTACAGCCGTTCGCCGGCCTCCGTCAGCGTGAGGCTGCGCGTCGTGCGGCGGAACAGCCGCGCGCCGAGGCTGCGCTCCAGTTTCGCGACATGCTTGCTGACGGCCGCAGGCGTGACGCCCAGCCGGCTGGCCGCCGCGGAGAAGCTGCCGGCTTCCACGGTCCGGAGAAAGCTTTCCAGCACACGCAGATCGTTCATGACGATTCGATCGAAAGCGTTGAAATTAATTCGACAGATTATGGACTATTCGGCATGAATGGGCGCGACTAGGATGATGTTCGTCGGGTCGTGTTCCGCGGACAGGCGGCGCATGTTCAGCTACCCGCGACGAACGCGAACGGGCGCGGAGCTGCTTGCGCGCCAGCACGGCAGCCATGGCGGCTTCGCATGTCGAGGCGGTCGTCGCGGTCCGGCAATACGGCGCGAATTCCATTTGCGATCAGGAGATACATCATGTCCCAGACCATTCTCGTGACCGGCGCGACCGGGAACATCGGGCGCGAACTCGTCGTGCAACTGAAGGCGGCCGGCGCGCATGTGATCGCCAGCTCGAACAGCGGCAGGGCGGTCGAAGGTGTCGAAACGCGCCGCGCGGATCTCGCCGACGCCGCGAGCCTGGCGCATGCGTTCCAGGGCATCGACACGCTGTTCCTGTTGCTGCCGCTGCAGGCCGACATGGTGACGCTGGCCGGCAATGCGGTTGCGGCGGCCAAGGCGGCCGGCGTCACGCATATCGTCCGCTCGTCCGGCGCGGGCGCCGATGCCGCGTCGCCGGTCGCGATCGGGCGCGTGCAAGGCGAGATCGACCGGCTCGTGATGGAGTCGGGCATCGCATACACGATCACGCGGCCCAACTGCTTCATGCAGAACTTCGTGACGTACTACGCGGGCATGATTCGCGACGGCGCGCTGTATCTGCCGCAGGGCGACGGGAAGGTGTCGTTCGTCGACGTGCGCGACATCGCCGCCGTCAATGCGACGATCCTGCGGCACCCGGCCGATCATGCCGGCCGGATCTACGAGCTGACGGGCGGCGAAGCATTGTCGAACGCCGATGTGGCAGCACGGATCGGCACGGTGCTCGGGCGCAAGGTCGAGTATGTGCCGGTGACGGACGATGCGGCGATCGCGTCGATGCGCGCCGCAGGTGCCGACGCGTGGTCGATCGATGTGCTGATGAGCCTGAACCGGATGATCGCGGCCGGCGAGGCGGCTGCCGTCAGCGCCGACGTGCAGGCGCTGCTCGGACGGGCGCCGATCGCGTTCGAGCGGTTCGTTGCGGATTACGCAGGAAGCTGGCGCTGAGCGGAGTCGACGCCGCGCAGGTGCGGCGGCCTCCGCGCCGGCACGCGCGATGCACGTCGGGTTCGTGCGTTGGGCGTCGTCGACGCATCGCATGATCGATGTGTCGGGCGACACCCGGGCAGCGTATGCGGTCGGGTGCGCATCGCCGTATCAGGCGTCGATTGCCGATTCCGGAAACACCGGCTCCCCCAGCGTCAGCATCAACCGGTTCGCCCACGCGAAGATCGTGATCGCGTGCGACAGATCGAGAATGTCCTCATGCGTCAGCCCTTCGGCTTCGAGCGCGGCGATGTCGTCCGCGTCGACCGTGTCGGGCCGTTCGGTCAGCGCGATCGTGTAACGCACGATCGCGCGTTCGCGTGCCGTCGTGCCGGCCGTCGCCGGATCGTCGAACACCTGCTCGATCGCATCGGTGCGTTTCGCGAGCTGTGCGAAGCGCTGCGCATGCACCGACGCGCAATACACGCAGCCGTTCACGCGCGACACGGCCGTGCTGGCGAGTTCGCGCTCCGCGCGCGACAGCCCGCCGGGGCCGTACATGATCGCGTTGAACACGCCCGAACGCTGCCGCAGGATTTCGGGCAGGTGGACGAGCAGCAGGTAGTAGTCGGACGTTTTCGCGTGCGGGTGGCTCGCTTCGAGCACCGCAAGCTGATCGGGCGTCGCGGTATCGAGCGATACCGTATCGAGCCAGGCGCGCCAGCCGAGTGTGGCGGACGTGAAGCCGTGCGCGGTTGCCGTCATGCAGCCTCCTTTGCGACGCGTGCCTGAAGCGCTTGCACGGCAACCGCGACGCGCAACTGATACGCGACGAACGCAACGAGCTGCGACAGCGCGACGATCGCGGGCGTCGTGAGTCCGGCCGACTTCAGCGCATCGAGGTCGGCAGGGCGCGCATCGGCGGGCGCGTGTGTCAGAAGCCGCGCATGAGCGAGGATCGCGCGAAGGCGCGGGGCAAGCGCATCGAACGCATCGGCGTCGGCGCGCGCGATGTCCTCGGCGGTGCCGCCCGCATCGAGCAGCCGCGTGCGATACGTCGAGGCCAGCACCTGCACGTTCGATTTCTGCGCGACGTATCGTGCCGCATGCAGTCTTTCGACCAACGAAAGATCGGGCAACGCCGGATCGAACAGCGCGGCTTCGCTCAGCCGCGTATGGAGCAGCACCTTGTCGCGCGCGCGGCGCAGTGCGGTCACGGCATCGCCGTCGCGCAGGCCGGCCACCGCGTCGATCGTATCCGGCGCAGCGGCCGGCGTGATGGATTCAGTCATCGTTTCGGGTTCCCTTCGTCGTTCATGTGATCGATGAATGCGCGCTCATGCGTCGTCGTCGCGCCATTCGTCGCCTTGCAGCTCGGCATTCGCATACGCGACGAGTGCGTCGTAGTGCCGGTCGCGGTCGGTGTCGAACAGCCGGCTTGCGATGCCGCACGCCAGCCGTTTGGCGCCCGCGCTGATGGCCGGGATATCGCCGGACAGCTTGCCGTGGCTAAGGCTCGCCGCGTGGTTGAAGCAATGGATTTGCGTGACGGCCGGGCATGCGCCGCGTTCGCGTTCCTGGAACGCGAACGCGGGGCCGAGATCGGGCGATTCGGCGAGCTCGTCGAGCCATGCACCCGGTTCCGGTCGATAGCGATCCTTCCAGCGCCGCACGTGCTGCCCGAACGACGCGAATTCCGCGCGCGTCGTCCAGTCCGAATGAAAGCCCGTCGCGAAGATCAGGAAGTCGACGGTGTAGCGCCCGCGCGGCGTCGTCACGTCGAGGCCGTCCTCACGTTCGGCGAGCGTCTCGATCGGGCTGCCCGCATGAAAATGCGCGTGCTCGTGGCGCGACACGCGCAGCACGCTGTCGCGCGGCGGCGGCGTCTGCGACGTCAATGCGTAGTGCATGAAGCGCCACTTCGTCTCGTCGTCGAGATCGGCATAGCCGTGCACGAGTCCCGGGCTGCCGATGCCCGTCAGCTTGTTGATGCGCGGAATGTCCGCGCGGCGGAAGAACAGATCGACGCGCGCGGCGCCGGCTTCGAGCGCGGTGCCCGCATTGTCGAACGCGGACGCACCCGCGCCGACCACGCCGACGCGCTTGCCCGCGAGCGCCGCGAAATCGATCGGCTCGGACGAGTGCGCCCAGCGCGTGCGCGGTGCACGTTGCGCGACGGGCGGCACGTACGGGCCGCCGAGGCCGTCGCGGCCGGTCGCGAGCACGACGTGCCGCGCGAGCAGCGTCTGCGCTTCGCCGTTGCCGTGCACGTCGAGCGCGAGCAGCCCGTCGTCGCGCGGGCGCAGCGCGACGAGCGTCGTGTCGTTGCGCACCTGCAGGTCGAGCACGCGCCGATACCAGCGCAGGTAATCCATCCATTGCGCGCGTGGAATCTTGTAGAGCGCGTCCCACGCGTCGCGGCCGTATTGCGCCTCGAACCACGCGCGGAACGTCAGCGCGGGCAGGCCGAGCGCGGGGCCCGCGAGCTGTTTCGGCGAGCGCAGCGTGTCCATCCGCGCGAACGTGACCCATGGTCCTTCGTAGCCGGCCGGTGCGCGGTCGATCACGCACTGGTTGTCGATGCCGAGCAGGCGCAGTTCGGCGGATGCCGCGAGCCCCGCCATGCCGCCGCCGACGATCGCGACGTCGAGCACGCGCGTGCCGTCGGCCTCGCGCGGCGGCACCCACGACGGCGCGGGCAGGTCGAGCCAGCGAAGGTCTTGCGCGAGCCGCGCTTCGAGTGCGTCGAGCTGCGTCGTCATGCGGCCTCCGGGCGGGTGCGGCGTGCACGTGTCGAGCGAGGCGGGTTTGGTGCGCGCTCGCTGCGCAGCCGGTCGCCCCGCAGCAGCGCGTCGTGCGCGGCGGCGTCGTGAAAGGTCACGTCGTCGAGCAGCGCGCGCGTCGTGCGGTGCAGCGCGTCGAGCAACGCATCGACGGCCGCGGTGCGCGCCTTGCCGGCCGGCGTCGCGACACCGAACGCGAACGGGATGTCGACGTCGAGCGGGCGCGCGACGACGCCGTCCACCGGCAGCGCGACGCCCGTGGCCGGATCGACGATGCCGATCCCGATGCCCGCGCGCGCGGCCATCACCGCATTCAGCGACGCATTGGTTTCGATGAACACGCGCGCATCGACGCGCGCGGCCGCGAATGCCGCATCGATCCGCTGGCGCAGCCGGTGCCGGTTCGCGACTGTCACGATGCGGCGGCGCGCGAGATCGCGCAGCGCAATGCGCGGCTTCACCGCGAGCGGATCGCCGGCGGGCAGCACGGCGACGCATGGCGTCTGCGCGATCCAGTGCACGTCGAGCCCCGCGTGCGCCATCGGCAGCGTGACGACGCCGATATCCGCCGTGCCGGCCAGCACTTCATGCACGACGTGCTCGGCCGATTCGCTGCGCAACTGGTAGTGCGGTGCATGCGCGCCGTCGGGCAGCGCGGCGAGCGCGGCCGGCACGAGCGTGGCCGCGAGCGACGGCGTCGCCGCGATGCGCACGGGCTCGGCCGTTTCGTTTCCGAGCGCGCGTGCCCGCGCCTCGATCGCGCGCAGGCCGACCAGCGAGCGCTCGACTTCCTCGTACAGCAGGAACGCGCGCCGCGTCGGCGTGACGCGCGGGCCGTGCCGGTCGAACAGCGCGTAGCCGAGATCGGCTTCGAGCTCCTGGATCTGCCGCGTGACGGCCGGCTGCGAGCGGCCGAGCAGTTCGCCCGCGCCGGTCACGCTGCCGGCCGACATGACCGCGGAAAAGGCTTCGAGTTGATGCAGCTCCATGACGCGTTCCGATGATGCGATTTGCGCATTGTAGGAGTACGAGCATGCGCGATTCATATAATGATTTTTGCTATCGACAGCGCGAAAACTGCGAAGCGTGCGATCGATGCAGCGGCCGGCTGTGCGTGCATGCGCATCGGTTGCAAACTGTGCCGCGCGGGAAACCGCAATCGAATCAACGCGATGCGATGCACGCAGATGCACAGCACGATGCGCCGCATGCGAATGGCCGCCCGCGCGTGTCATCCGCTTCGCGCCGCGCGCGATATCGATATGCGCAAAACTTCGTTGGATCGCCCTGAGCCGGATGGTTACATGCCCTCACTCTTTTCGACTGACTGAAGGTGGGGGCGGCATGAACGTTTCGGGGAACGACGCACGCGGCGCATGGCGGCGCGTGCTGGGCACGGTGGCGACGCTCGCTGCCGCATGGGGCTTGTCGACATGCGGTGCGCTCGCGGCGGGCGTGTCGGGCGAGCCGGTCGTGGTCGGCGTGAGCGGGCCGCTTACGGGCCAGGACGCGCAATACGGCGAGCAATGGAAGCGCGGCTTCGATCTCGCGCTCGACGAGATCAACGGCAGCGGCGGCATTCACGGCCGGCCGCTCGCGATCGACTTCCAGGACAGCCGCAGCGATCCGCGCCAGGCAGTGGCGATCGCGCAGAAGTTCGTCGCCGATCCGCGCATCGCGATCGAGCTCGGCGATTTCTCCAGCGCGACGTCGATGGCCGCGTCGCCGATCTACCAGCGCGGGCAACTGATCCAGTTCGGCTTCACGAACTCGCACCCGGATTTCACGAAGGGCGGCGACTACCTGTGGAGCACCGCGCTGAGCCAGGCCGAGGAGCAGCCGCTGCTCGCGCGCTACGCGGTGAAGGAGCTCGGCTTCAAGCGGATCGCGGTGCTGTACCTGAACACCGACTGGGGCCGCACCAGCAAGGACATCTTCGCGAAGGCAGTGGCCGGGCTCGGTGCGCAGGTCGTCGCGGCCGAGGGCTACCAGCCGGCGGAGAAGGATTTCCGCTCGACGCTCGTGCGGATCGGCGCATCGAAGCCCGATTCGATCGTGCTGATCTCGTACTACGCGGACGGCGCGCAGATCGTGCGGCAGGCGCGCACGTCGGGCGTCACGCTGCCGATCGCGGCGGTCGGCTCCGTGTATTCGCCGAAATTCCTCGAACTGGGCGGCGCGGCCGTCGAGGGCGTCTATACGGAATCGAACTTCTTCCCGGCCGAACCGCGCCCCGAGGTGCAGGCGTTCGTGCAGCGCTATCGCGCGAAATTCCATGCCGATCCCGATTCGTTCGTTGCGCGCGCATACGACGCGCTGATCCTGTCGGCCGAGGTGCTGCGCCGCTACGGCACGACGCGCCAGGCCGCGCACGACGGTTTCGCGAAAGTGAGCGACGTGCCGAGCGTGATCTTCGGCAAGGTGCGCTTCGATCCGCAGACGCGCCGCGTCGCGGGCGCGCGCACCGTGTATCTCGTCGTGAAGCAGGGGCAGTGGGCGCTGTGGGACGGCGCGAAGCCGCAGCTCGCCGCGCGCTGATTCCGAATCAACCGCATGCAAGTGACGGACGCATCGTGATGGCTTCCTGGCTCGACTACACGCTCAACGGCCTCATCGTCGGCAATATCTACGCGCTGCTCGCGGTCGGGCTCGCGCTGATCTTCGGCGTGTCGCACTTGATCAACTTCGCGCACGGCTCGGTCTACATGGTCGGCGCGTTCATCGGCTGGCTGTGCCTGACGCGCTTCGGGCTGCCGCTGCCGGTCGCGCTCGCGGCGGTCGTCGTCGGCTGCGGCGCGCTCGGCATCGCGATCGAGCGGATCGGGCTGCGGCCGCTGCGCCATGCGGCGCGGATCGCGCCGCTGCTCGCGACGATCGGCATCAGCTTCATTCTCGACCAGCTCGCGCAGCTCGCATTCGGCGCGGACCCGCGCGCGGTGCCGACGCCGCTGCCCGACTGGCACCTGCGGATCGCCGGCGCGACGCTCGGCTCGCTCGACCTGCTGATCGCGGGCATCGGCATCGCGGCGGCCGCGCTCGGCAGCGTGAGCGGGCTGCTGGTCGGCATGTACTACAACAGCATCGATCCGGCGATGGGCTTCCAGGCGACGCTGAAGGGCGTGGTCGCGCTGCTGATCGGCGGGCTCGGCAACGTGCCGGGCGCGATCGCGGGCAGCCTGCTGCTCGGTCTCGTCGAAAGCTACGGCGTCGCGCTGTTCGGCACGAGCTATCGCGACCTGTTCGCGTTCGGACTGCTGATCGTGTTCCTCGTCTGGCGCCCGAACGGCTTGTTCAGCGCGAACCGCGCGCTGCCGCC
The DNA here is from genome assembly GCF_009362305.1 of Burkholderia sp. BE17. Classification (NCBI taxonomy): domain Bacteria; kingdom Pseudomonadati; phylum Pseudomonadota; class Betaproteobacteria; order Burkholderiales; family Burkholderiaceae; genus Burkholderia; species Burkholderia sp. BE17. The sequence continues at coordinate 61,716 of NZ_WHNU01000008.1, read as the reverse complement.
CGAACCGATGACGGGCACCTTCCTCGCGGCCGCGAAGGCCGTGCGCGTGCCGCGCCCGGTGCTCGTCGTGCTGATCGCGCTGGCGGCCGTGCTGCCGTGGCTCGGCGCGTCGCCGTACGTGCTGCAGACGCTGACCAACGCCTGGTTGTACGGCCTGCTTGCGCTGAGCCTCACGCTCGTCGCGGGCACGGTCGGGCAGATCTCGCTCGGCCACGCGGCGCTGCTCGTGATCGGCGCGTATGCGTCGGCGCTGCTTTCGTCGGATCTCGGCTGGTCGCCGGCCGTGACGATTCCGTGCGCGGGCGCGATCACGGCCGTGCTCGGCACGCTGCTCGTCTATCCGGCGTTCCGGCTGCGCGGGCACTACGTGTCGATCGCGACGCTCGGCATCGGCGAAGTGGTGAGTCTCGTGATCCTGAACTGGGACGGCCTCACGCGCGGCCCGCTCGGCATCACCGGCATCGCGCCGCTGCCGTGGGCAACGACCGCGCGCGCCGCGTACTGGTTCACGTTCGCGGTGCTCGTCTTGTTCGCGCTCGTGCAGGTGCGGCTGCTGCGCTCGCATCTCGGCCGCACGCTGCGCGCGGTGCGCGAGGACGACATTGCGGCACGCGCGCACGGCATCGCGCCGAATCGCTACAAGGCGATCGCGTTCGCGGTCGGCGGCGTCGCGGCAGGCGTGAGCGGCGGCATCGCCGCGCACCTGTACAGCTACATCAATCACCAGACCTTCGATTCGCAGGTGTCGATCCTCGCGCTGACGATGGTGATCCTCGGCGGGCTCGGCAACGTGCTCGGCGGCATCGCCGGCGCGGTTGCGCTGATCGGGCTGCCCGAGCTGTTCCGCTGGGCGGCCGACTACCGGATGCTGATCTACGGCGTCGTGCTGCTGCTGCTCGTCCGGTTCCGGCCGCAGGGCCTGCTCGGCACGGTGTGAGGAGGAATGCGATGACCACCACCCGACCCTTGCTCGACGTGCAGGGTTTGACGCGCCGCTTCGATGGCGTGACCGCGCTCGACGGCGCAAGCCTGACGCTTGCCGACGGCGAACTGCTGAGCGTGATCGGGCCGAACGGTGCCGGCAAGTCCACGCTGTTCAACCTGATCGCGGGCGCCGACCGGCCCGATGCCGGGCGCGTGACGTTCGACGGCCGCGACATCACGGGCACGGCGCCCGAGCGGCTCGCGGCGCTCGGCATCGCGCGCACGTTCCAGCACGGCCGCGTGTTCGGCAACCTGAGCGTGCTCGACAACGTGTTGATCGGCGCGCATGCGCGGCTGCGCGCGGCACGGCCCGGCTGGCCCGCGCTCGGCGCGGCGGCCGAAGTGCTGCGCGCGCTCGTGCGGCCCGCGTCGGTGCGGCGCGAGGAAGCGGCGCTGCGCGAAGAAGCGCGCGCGATCGTCGCCGGGTTCGGCGAACGGCTCACGCCGCGCATCGATCATCCGGCGCACAGCCTGTCGTACGCGAACCGGCGGCGCGTGGAGATCGGCCGCGCGCTCGCGCTGCATCCGCGCCTGCTGCTGCTCGACGAACCGACGGCGGGGATGAACGAGACGGAAACGGCCGAGATGCTGCAATTGATCCAGTCGCTGAAGGCGCGCGGCCTGACGATCCTGCTGATCGAGCACAAGCTCGAACTCGTGATGCGCGTGTCCGATCGCGTGATGGTGCTCGACAACGGCGTGAAGATCGCCGAAGGCGCGCCGCGCGACGTGCGGCACGATCCGCGCGTGATCGAGGCGTACCTCGGCCGGCGTCATGCGGGCGGTGCTGCCGCGGAGCGCACGACGCAGGCGGCCGCATGAACACGCTTTCCTCCGGACCGGATACGACCATGACCGACGCGCTGCTGAAACTGGAACACCTCGACACGTTCTACGGGCCGGTGCAGGTGCATTTCGACGTGAACTTCGAAGTCGGCCGCGGGCAGATCGTCAGCCTGCTCGGCGGCAATGCGAGCGGCAAGTCGACGACGATGAAGCTGATTCTCGGGCTGATGCGGCCGCGCCGCGGTGTCGTGCGTTTCGACGGCGACGACGTGACGGCGCTCGCGACGCCGCAGCGCGTGCGGCGAGGGATCGCGGCCGTGCCCGAGGCGCGGCGGCTGTTCGGCGACATGAGCGTGCGCGAGAACCTGCTGATGGGGGCGTATACGCGCGGCGACCGCACGGCGGTGGCGGAGGATTACGTGCGCGTGCTCGACCTGTTTCCGCGCGTGAGGGAGCGGCTCGCGCAGCGCGCGGGCACGCTGTCGGGCGGCGAGCAGCAGATGCTCGCGATGGCGCGTGCGCTGATGGCGCGGCCGAAACTGATCTGCATGGACGAACCGACGATGGGGCTGTCGCCGCTTTACGTCGACAAGGTGCTCGAACTGATCGACGCGATCAACCGGCAGGGCGTGACGGTGTTCATGGTCGAGCAGAACGCGAGCCTCGCACTGGAGATCGCGCATTACGGGTATGTGCTGCAGACCGGGCGCGTCGTGCTCGAAGGGCCCGCGAAGGCGCTGCTCGACGATGAGCGCGTGCGCGATGCGTATCTGGGCGGCGAGGCGGTGGCGATGTAGTCGACGTGGCTCATGGCGCCACCGGTGTGCATCGCTAAAAATTGCGATGCATTCCGAAATGTCGGGCAGATTGTCGCTCAGTCGCCATCACCGCGATGGAAGCGCAGCGCCGCTGATGCCGCCGACGATAGCGACGATTGACGGCTGCGGCTCACCCGCATTTGATTGACCACACGCCCGATTCCACTGGCCTACGCTTCATCCGCACCCCTCCCCGCCGCCCGCGGAAACGTCAGCACCACCGCGAACCCGCCCGCGTCGGGAAACGCGAACCCGACGCGCCCGCCGTGCGCCTTCATCACTTCCTGCACGATCGCGAGCCCGAGGCCCGACCCGGTGCGCCGCTCGCTGCCGTCCGGTGCGATTCGCACGAACGGCTGCAAGGCGGCGTCCCAGTGCTCGCGCGGAATTCCGCGGCCGTTGTCGGTGACGGTCAGCGTGACCGCGCCGTCGACGTTGCCCGTGGTCGCGACCGATACGACGATGTCGTCCGCATGACCGTGCAGCAGCGCGTTGTGCAGCACGTTCGACAGCGCTTCCTGCAGGCTGATCGCATCGCCGTCGATCCAAGCGAGCGGCGCGTCGCTCGCGAACGCGACGGCCACGTCGCGCTCGCCCGCGAGCGGAATCGCGCGGCCGAGCACGCCCTTCGCGAGCGCGACGAGTTCGACGGGTTGCAGCGGCACGGCCTCGGTGCGATGGATCACCATCGCGTGATTGAGCAGCTGGCCGGTCAGGCGGCCGACATCCGCGGAAGTCGCGCGCAGCGCGTCGAGGCGTGCCGCGTGGCGCGCGGGATCGGCTTCGCCGTCGAGCAGTTCGATCTGCGCATCGAGCCGCGCGAGCGGCGTGCGCATCTGGTGCGCGGCATCGGCGATGAAGCGCTGCATCGCGTTGATGCGTTCGGCGAGGCGGCGTATCAACCCGTTGATCGACCCGATGATCGCGTCGATTTCGCTCGGCGTGTCGACGGCCACCGGCCGCAGGTCGGCCGGGTCGCGCGCGGCGATGATCGTGCCGATCTGCGCGAGCGGGCGCAGGCCGCGCCGGATCGCGAGGCCGCTCGCGCCGATCGCGAGCACGCTCATCAGCAGGATCAGCGTCCACACCTTGATGCTCATGTCGTTCGCGAGCTGCTGGCGCGCGTTGGTGGTTTGCGCAACGGTCACGAGCGCCCAGCCCGGCGTGCTTTCCTCGGGCATGTAGCGCGCAATGGTCGCGGTGCGGATCCGGTGCCCCTGGTAGACGGCATTCGCGAACGCGGGGCCCTGTTTCGCGGCGGCGAGTGTCGCGGGGCTCGCGAGATCGTTGTAGCCGGCCACGACGATGCCGCGCGAATCGACGACCTTGTAGTAGACGAGGTCGTAGCGCGACAGCGTCGACAGCGCAGCCACCGGCGGATTCAGTGCAAGCACGCCGCCTTGCACGTAGAGGTTCTCAGCGACCTGGATCGACGCGCCGGCGAGCAACTGGTCGTACGCGCGTTCGGCCGCGACACCCGCGTAGTAGCGCGCGATCGCCGCGAGTGCGAGTGCGCCGGTCGCGACGACGAGCGCGATGAACAGCAGCGTGCGTCCGAACAGCGTCTTCGGGAACCAGTCAATGCGCGGCAATCTGATACCCCATCCCGCGCGCGGTGCGAATCTCGACCGAGCTGCCCTGCAGCTTCCTGCGCACCCGCGTCACGTACTGCTCGACCGCGTTCGCGGTCGGCTCGTTGCCGAAGCTGAACAACTGGTTCAGCAGTTCTTCCTTCGAGAAGATGCGCTGCGGTCGGCTCGCGAGGATTTCGAGCAGCGCGAATTCCTGGCGCGACAGCGACAGCGGCTGGCCGTCGAGTTCCGCGAGGCGGCTGCTGCGATCGATCACGAGGCCGCCGAGCGTCAGCACGTCGTTCGCATGGCCGCTGTTGCGGCGCAGGAGCGCCTGCACGCGCGCATCGAGTTCGCGGTAGTCGAACGGCTTCACCAGATAGTCGTCGGCGCCGAGGCCGAGGCCGCTCACGCGGTCGTCGATCGCCGAGCGCGCGGTGACGAGCAGCACGGGCGTCGTGCTGCCCGACGCGCGCAGGTGGCGCAATACCGCGAAACCGTCCATGCCGGGCAGGTTCGCGTCGAGCACGACGAGGTCGAAGCGCTCGACGCGCAGCAGCCCGTTCGCGGTCGCGCCGTCGGTTTCGAGATCGACCGCGTGGCCGAGCCGCGCCAGGCGGCTGTGGATCGCCGCGCCGATTTCGGCATCGTCCTCCACGACGAGAATGCGCATGGTGCCGTTTTGCAGGTGGATGGATTAGGGGTTTTCCCGAGGCCGGGATGTCAGCATTTTCTCAGACTCGGTCGATAACCTGTGTCGAGCCGGAAGAAGCACGCAAGGACGGCATTAATACCAGAAATATTCAAGGAGACGGCAACATGCAGCAAGTCACGGGCACGACGCACGCGCGGCGCAGCGCGCCGCCGACCCTCGCGTGGCCGTTTGCCGACCGTCGCACGGCGGCGCGCGCATGACCACGTCGCCGCGCCGCCGCGCATTGATCGCCGCCGGGCTCGGCGTGCTCGCCGCGCCGTCGCTCGTGCGCGCGAAGCCGCGCACCGTGCGGATCTCGAAAGGTTATGGCGTGCTGTACCTGCCGCTGCTCGTGATGGAGAAGCAGCGGTTGTTCGAGCGGCACGCGGCACGGCACGGCGTGCGCGACGTCGCGGTCGACTGGGTGCTGCTCGACGGCGGCAATTCCGTCAACGACGCGATGATGGCCGGCACGCTCGATTTCGCGGGCGCCGGCGCGCCGGGCTTCATCGAGCTGTGGGCGCGGGCGCGCGGCATTCCGAACGTCGAGGTGATCGGCATCAGCGGGCTGTCGACCACGTCGCTGTCGCTGAACGCGAACCGTCCGGGCCTCATGTCGCTGCGCGACTTCACGTCGTCCGACCGCATTGCGGTGCCCGGCATCCGCACGTCGTTGTCGGCCGTCGTGCTGCAGATGGTCGCGAGCCGGCAGCTCGGTCCGAAGCATTTCGCGCAGCTCGATTCGATCACCGTGAACTTGCCGCATCCGCAGGCGATGCAGGCGCTGATCCGCCGCGAGAACGGCGTCACCGCGCACTTCACGTCGCCGCCGTTCTCGACGCTCGAGTTGCGGCAGGCGGGCATCCACTGCGTCGTGAGCTCGGTCGACGTGCTCGGCCCGCTGACGCTCGACGTCGTGTTCGCGCCGAAGCGGCTCGTCGATACGGAGCCCGCGCTGGCCGTCGCGTTTATCGGCGCGCTCGACGAGGCGAACCGCCTGATCGCGCAGGACCCGCGCGCCGCGGCCGCGCTTTATGCGGCGTCGTCGGGCGTCGGCGTGTCGCACGACGACGTGATGCGGATGCTCGCCGCGCCGGACACGCGCTTCTCGGTGCGACCGAACCAGCTGATGGACTACGTCGAATTCCTGTACCTGGCCGGCACGATCAAGGCGAAGCCGCGCGCATGGCACGAGATGTTCGCGCCGATGCTCGACGACTACCGGTCGGGCTGAGCGCCGGCGACGGCCGACAGGCGACATACACCGAAACACCCCCGCGCCCGCGCCGTCGTTGCGCGCGGCGCCGATTCAACCGACACGCAACCGATTCACGCAAGGAGCCCGTAGTGAACGCTACCGAAACCCTGGACCCCGCGTCCGCCGAAGAACAGCGCATCATGTCGAAGGTGGCGCGGCGCCTGCTGCCCATCCTCGTCGTGATGTTCCTGATCGCGTTCATCGACCGGCAGAACGTCGGCTTCGCGAAACTGCAGATGGTGCACAGCCTCGGGATGACGGAGGCCGCGTTCGGGCTCGCGTCGTCGCTGTTCTTCATCGGCTACCTGCTGTTCGAGGTGCCGAGCACGCTCGCGCTGCATCGCTACGGCGCACGCGTATGGCTCGCGCGGATCATGCTGACGTGGGGCCTCATCACCGTGCTGATGGGCTTCACGACGTCGATGCCCGCATTCTGCTCGCTGCGCTTCCTGCTCGGCATCGCCGAGGCCGGTTTCTATCCGGGCGTGATCTACTACCTGACGCTGTGGTTTCCGCAGAGCTACCGCGCGAAGGTGCTCGGCATCTTCACGCTCGGCAGCGCGCTCGCGAACATGCTCGGCTCGCTGGTCGGCGGCGTGCTGCTGAGCCTGAACGGCGTGTGGGGGCTGGCGGGCTGGCAGTGGGTGTTCGTTGCAACCGGCATTCCGGCCGTGATCGTCGCGATCGTCGTGTTCCGCGTGCTGCCCGCGTCGTTCCGCGAGGCGCCGTTCCTCGACGAGCGCGAGAAGCAGATCGTCGCGGCCGCGCTGGAGCGCGAGAAACCCGCGCAGGCCGAGCACGGCCAGCCGTGGAAGGCGCTGCTCGATCCGCGCGTGATGCTGTTCGCGGCGACCTACATGCTGATGTCGACGTCGCTGTACGGCGTCACGTACTGGCTGCCGACGCTCGTGAAATCGTTCGGCGTGTCGAGCACTACGAACGGTTTCCTGAGCATGCTGCCGTGGGCGCTCGCGGTGGTGCTGCTGGTGTGGCTGCCGGCGAAGCTGCGCCGCGCGAAGAGCATCCTGCGCACGATCGCGATCGTCGCGGCGCTCGGCGCACTCGGCTTCCTGCTGAGCCTCGTGCTGCCGTCGACGCCGTTGCGCTTCATCGCGCTCGTGCTCGGCGGCGCATGCATCCCGCTGCTGTATCCGTGCTTCTGGTCGATGCCGCCGCGTTATTTCACCGGCGCGCGGGCGGCGGCGAGCGTCGCGGCGATCAACTCGATCGGCAACCTCGGCGGCTTCTTCAGCCAGAACCTGATGCCGTTCGCGGGCAAGGTGACGGGCACCGCGTTCGGGCCGATGATCGTGCCGATCGTGTGCCTCGCGCTGCTCGGGATCGGCGCGCTGGTCGCGTGGACGCGGTCGGAGCGGGGGATGGTGGCGGCGCGGGTGTGATGCTCATGGATTCGCGGCTGCTCCAACCGGTTCACGCTCCTGGAGCGTGCCGGTGTGCTACCGTGCGGTCCATTGGCACACGTGGGGAATGCAATGAATTCCGCGACGAAGTTCGCGTTTCGGATCGATCCGCAATTGCTTGAAGCCGCTGAATCCGTTCTGGCGAAAAACGAGACGCTCTCTGCGTTCATCGAATCGGCATTGCGCGCTCGTATCGCGCGGCGACGCCTGCAGCGCGAGTGTGTCGCGCGCGGTCTCGCATCACGCGACGAGGCGCGGCGTACCGACGACAACGTCGCTGCTGCGGACGTCCAGGCTGAACTCGCGCGCATGCTGAAAGCGGCACGGGCGACAAAAGCGGCCGAGTAAGCCATCCGGACGGCGATCCGTGCATCGCGGACGCAAGTCACGATCCTCGCCGTCCGGCATCAACGAGAAGACGACTACCGCTGACCGCGTAGGCGACGCGGCGCAACCGCATTCCGCCGCCTACCCGTGCGAAGCCTCATCTCCGCCATGCGCAACCGCCACCGGCTCATGCGACAGCGGAATCTCCACCTCGACCGTCGTACCTTCGCCGAGCCTTGTCGCGATCCGCAGCGTGCCGCCGACCAGATACGCACGCTCGCGCAAGCCGACCAGCCCGAACGAGCTCGACTTGCGCGGTGCACCGGGATCGAATCCCGTGCCGTCGTCGCAAATCGTCAGCGCGATCGTCTCGTCCCGGTGCACGAGGTCCACGTCCGCATGCGACGCGGCCGCGTGCCGCGCGACGTTCGCGAGCGCTTCCTGAGCGATGCGGAACACGGCCGTCGCGTACGGTTCGTCGAGCTGCAGTTCGGGCGGGTCGACGTGCAGCGTGCACGCGATCCCGTGACGGTGCCGGAAATCCTCCACGAGCCATTGCATCGCCGCGGCGAAGCCGAGATCGTCGAGCATCAGCGGTCGCAGGTCCGACGCGATGCGCCGCGTTGCGGCGACCGCGCCGCGCGCCATCGTGTGCATCGCCGCAATCTTGCGCGCAAGCAGCGCGTCGTCCTGCGGCACGTGGTCGATCAGCCATTCGAGATCGTTCGTCAGCGTTGCGAGCAGCTGCGCGAGTTCGTCGTGCAACTCGCGCGCGATGCGACGCTGCTCGGCCTCGCGCGCGGTCGCGCTGATCGCGGCGATCTCGCGCAGATCCTCGCGTGACGCCTGCAGCGCACGCTCCGCACGCACGCGCTCCTCGACTTCGCGCCGCAAGTCGCGGTTCGATGCGCTCAGTTGCTCGGTGCGCGCGGCGACGCGCTGTTCGAGCCGTTCGTTCGCCTCGTTCAACTGCGCGCTCTTCTGCACGATGAGCAGATGCTGGTGGCGCTCGCCGGCCAGCGCGCGCACCGTCTGCGCATGCAGCCGGCCGTTCTCGAACAGCATCGCGAACAGCACGACGCCGGACGCGACGAGGCCGTACGCGCGGCCCGCGTAGAAGCCGAGATCGTAGCGCCCGTGATTGAGCATCGACGACAGCGCGATGTCGAACAGCCACGCGACGAGCACGGTCATCACCCACAGGTCGAGCACGGAATGGCGGCGCCGCTGCCGCCACATCAGCATCAGCGCAACCAGGTTCAGCCCCCAGACGACCGTGATCGCGTTCTTCATGTTCGCGGCCATCCGGTTGCCGTGCATGATGCGCGGCAGCAGGTCGTGGCCGGCGGTCGCGAGCACCGCGAGCGCGGCCGTCGCGCCGACCGCCGCGGCGATGCAGAGCACCACCGGAATCGCCGCGCGGCGCTGCGGGGCCGGGATCGGGCGCGCGCGCGACGCCGCGCGCAGCAGCGCGTACGCGGCGACCGCGAGCGGAAAGCCGCCGTGCCAGAACAGGTACAGCCAGGCCGTGGTCTGGTCGCCGGCGCCGAGCAGGCCCGTCGGCGTGAACAGCCCCGGGAAGGTCAGCATGTGCGTGCCGGCCATGAAGGCCGTGAACAGGTAGCCGCCCGCGAGCGCGAGCAGCGATTTCTCGCGCAGGATCGCGTACTGGCCGAGCAGGAGGCCGGCCGTCACCATGTCGTTGACGACGATCGCCGACTGGTACACGGGGATGAACGCCCAGCCCTGCGCGAGCGGCATGCCCGCGAACGGCGCGAGCGCGGCGAAGATCGCGGCCGACACGAGCACGGTCGCGATCGCGAGCCGCCGTTCGGGCCGGCCCGGCGGCAGCGACGACATGAACAGGCGCGACGTGTCCGGATCGTCGTCGTCCGCGGGGGCGGGCGGTAAGTGGAGGGCGGTCGTCATGCGTCGTCGAAGCCGGGGTCGAGATCGTGGCGCATCGCGTAGCGGACCAGCGCGGCTTCGTGCGGCAGTTCCATCTTCTCGAGGATCCGCGTCTTGTACGTGCTGACCGTCTTCGCGCTCAGCGCGAGTTCGGACGCGATCTGCGTGACGGTCTGGCCCGCGACGATGCGGTGCATCACGTCGAGCTCGCGCGCGGACAGCCGTTCGTGCGGCAGCATCTGAGCCCGCGTGCGCAGCGTGCGCGTGAGGCTTTCGGCCGCCGACGGGCTCACGTAGACGCCGCCCGCCGCGACCTTGCCGACGGCGTCGACGAGCTCGGCGGTCGCGCTGTCCTTCGTCAGGTAGCCGGTTGCGCCGGCCTTGAACGCGCGCGCCGCGTACTGCGCCTCCGCGTGCATCGTCAGCACGAGCGTGCGCAGCGACGGCGCGTGGCTCTTGATCATCCGGATCAGCTCGATGCCGGTCGGTGCGGGCATCGACAGGTCGAGCAGCAGCACGTCGGCGGCGCCGCGCTCGGCCAGCGCGAGCGTGGCCGAGCCGTCGCTCGCCTCGCCGACGATTTCGAAACCGCCGGCCATCTCCAGGATGTGACGCAGTCCGTCCCGCATGACTGCGTGATCGTCAGCCAGAATTACCCTGATCATCGAGCGACCCTCTTCGGGATGACGCCGCGGGCCCTGCCGTCCGGTTGCCGCCGCGACTGTTCTTCCGATCAATATATTCCGCCCAATCCCAAAACGGTACACATCCGGGAAATTTTCGAGATATCCGACCCCGGAATGTGTACTGAACCGAAGTAATCGATGAGAAAAGGCGCAGCGTGGACCGCTTGTGCATAGGGTATTCCCTGGTGGCCGATGCACCCGGGGCGGACCGGCGCGGCGTCACGCGAAGCGCCCCGCGAGCGGCCCCGATTCGGGGCTAAACTGGTGCCCGATGCCACCGCGCCAACCGAGGAGCCCCGCGATGATCGACCTTGCCGATATCCTGCCGTCCGCACTGCCTGCCGCCGTCGCCTGGGCCGAAGCGGAGGCGGCGCGCGGGATCGCGCGGGGCGTGCCGCTGACGCCGGCGCAGGCCGACGACGCGCGCAAGGTGGGCGTCGCGCAGCCGCAGCGGGTCCGCGTCGTGACCGTCGAGCGCATGCCGTTCCCCGAAACGCCTTCGCTGGCCGCGATCGCACGCGACACGGGGCTGCTGTCACCGGGGACGATCGGGCTCACGCTCGGCCATGCGGTGTACGTGCTGCGCGGGCAGGACACGCGCCGCCTGCTGACCCACGAATTCCGTCACGTGCATCAATACGAGGCCGCCGGGTCGATCGGTGCGTTTCTCGCGCGCTATCTGTACGAGATCGCGACGGTCGGGTACCACGACGCGCCGCTCGAGGCGGATGCGCGGCAGCACGAGTTCGATTGACCTCCGACGCCGGCACGACCGCGCGCACCTCGCGATGAACGTTTCCCACGCCACTGCCGGCCCGGTGTTCGCACACCGGGCCGCGCCGCTTTGGAGCGCGCGATGAGCGACACGATCCACGCATGGATCGGCGCGATCGGCGCGCATCCGCTGCTCGTGCTGGCGATCGTGTTCGTGACCGCGTGCGCCGAGGCGATCGCGCTGGTCGGCACGGTCGTGCCGGCCGGTGCCGTGATGTTCGCGGCCGGCGCGCTGATCGGCGCGGGCGCGCTCGACGGGTGGACGACGATCGGCGTCGCGGCCGTCGGCGCCGTGGTCGGCGACGGAATCAGCTACGAGCTCGGGCGGCACTATGGCGGGGTGATCCGCAACGCGTGGGCGCGCTTCGGCTACGCGGCCGCTTACTCGCGCGGCGAGGAGTTCGTGCTGCGTCACGGCATGAAGAGCATCGTGCTCGCGCGCTTCCTCGCGCCGGTGCGCGCGGTCGTGCCGGTCGTCGTCGGCTGCGCGATGCTGCCGCGCCGGTCGTTTTATCCGGTCAACGTGATATCGGCACTCGTGTGGGCGCCCGTGCATGTGGCGCCGGGCATCCTGTTCGGCGCATCGGCCGTCCTGGCCGCGGCGATCAGCGTGCGGGTCGCCGCGATCCTGGCGGTCGTCGCCGCGCTGGTCGCGCTGGTGTGGATCGGCGTGCGCGTCGCGCTGCGGCGCGGCTGGCCGCTGCTGCGTCGCGCACTCGTCGAAGTCGTGCACGCGTGCGCGCGCCGCTGGCCGCGCATCGGCGCGCGGCTGCACGACACGATCGCGCGCGGGCGCCGCCTGCCGGGCGCGGTGCCCGTGCTCGCGCTGCTGTTCGTCGGCTGCGTGTGGCTGTTCGCGGGGCTCGTGCAGGATGTCGTCTCGAACGATCCGCTGATGCAGGCGGACATCGCGCTGTACGCGTTCCTGCAGAACCTGCGCACGCCGCCCGTCGATGCCGCGATGCGCGCGCTCGCGGTGCTGCACGGGCACGATACGGGGCTGATCGTCGCGGCCGCGTTTCTCGTCTGGCTGATGATTCATCGCTGCTGGCTGACGTCCGCGTGGTGGCTCGCGACGATCGGCATCGCCGTCGTGCTCGTGCCGGCGTTCGGCGCGGGCGTGCCCGGTGCGACGCCCGCGAGCCTGCCGCCCGGCGCGCTGCACGTGCCGCTGCCCGATGCCGATGCGGCGTTCGCGATTCTCGCGAGCAGCGGCCTCGGCTGGGTGCTGGCGCACGACGGGCCCGCGCGGTGGCGCATCCCGGTCGTGACGGCCGTCGGGCTGTGGGTCGTGCTCGGCGGCTTCGCGCGGCTGTACGTCGGCGACACGTGGTTGTCGGGTTTGCTCGGCGGCTGGAGCCTCGGGCTTGCCTGGTTCGCGGCGCTCGCCGGCGCTTATGCGTACTGGCGCGTGCGCGAGCATGTGCAGCCGAGGGGCGCAGTCGTCGCGGTGGTCGTGGTGCTCGCGACGACCGGCGTATGGACGGTTCCCGCGCAATGGCAGCTCGACCGCGCGGCGCGCCCGCATGTCGGCGACGTGGTCGCGATGACCGTCGACCAGTGGATGCGCGGCGGGTGGCAGCGCGTGCCGACGCGGCGCACCGAGATCGGCGGCGACCGCGAGGAATATCTGCCGCTGCAATGGAGCGCGACGTCGGACACGCTCGATCGCCATCTCGCGCAGGCCGGCTGGCAGCGCGCGACGCCGTGGTCGCCGGCCACCGCGCTGCGCTGGCTGTTGCCGCAGGCGCCGGCCGACACGCTGCCGGTGCTGCCGCGCTACACGCATGGCGAGAGCACGCGCCGCGTGTTCGTCCGCGTCGATCCGGACCACCCGGAAAGCCGTGTCGTGCTGCGGCTGTGGCGTTATCCGTACGTGCTGCAGGATGCGCTCGGCACGCGGCCGCTGTGGTACGGCGCACTGTATCGCGAGACGCTGCACCGGCCGGCGCGGCTGATGACGATCGTGCGGACGACGCCGATCGACGATGCGGCGGCGATTGCGCAGGCGCTGGCGGTCGAGCCGACGATCGAGCATCCGTCGGCGGGAATGAATGCCGCGCCGGCCGGAATTCTGCTGGTGTGGATGACCAGGCCGTGAGCGGGCAGGCGGGCCGCGCGCCGCTTACGCGCGCGCCGGCTGCGCGGGGACGACGGACAGGCGCAGGCCGACCGTCTTGAGCACCGCGAGCAGGGTTTTCAGCGTCGGGTTGCCGTTGGGGGACAGCGTGCGATACAGCGATTCGCGGCTGATGCCGGCTTCGGCCGCGACGGCGCCGAGCCCGCCGTACGCTTCCGCGACCGTGCGCAGCGCGAGCAGGGCGGCCGCGCGGTTGTCGGGATCGTCGAGCGATTCCATGGCGACGCGCAGATAGGCCGCCGCGAGTTCACGATCGGCGCCGAGTTCGGCGACTTCCGCGTCGTGGTGCGATACCGCGCCTTTGAGTGTGGTCACATTTGCCTCCGTTTCCAGTTCAACCAGTGTTCCTTTGCGCGCCCGATGTCGTCGGGTTGACTGCCCTTGTCGCCGCCGGACAGCAGCAGCAGCACCAGTGCCCCGCCGCGCCGGCCGAAGTACACGCGATAGCCGGCGCCGACATGGATGCGCAGTTCGATCACGCCTTCGCCGACAGGCACGCAATCGCCGAAGTTGCCCGACTGCACTCGGCGCAGGCGTTCGCGAATCCGTGCCTGAGCGGGCTTGTCGCGCACGGCGTTCAGCCATTCGGTGAAAGGCTCGCGACCGTCGTCGCGCTGATAGCGAAGCAGTTCGAACTTGGATAGCATTGTAACTTATAAGCTACAGAAGCGGTGAGGGAAACGAGGCGGCCATGCGGCCTGCCACAGGCGGTGTGAGCGGGGTGCAATGCACGTGGCGCCGGTCGTCGGATCGAGGCGGCGTGCAACGTAACGGCGCCGCGGCCGGCGCGCATGCGACGCCTTCATGGTTCGGGGTTTCAGGCAGCGAAGCCGGCTTCCCGGACGACGATCATTCTTTCATCCGGTGCGTATGGCGGCGATTCGGCCGAATGGCCGGTGTCGATGGCGCGATGACGAGGCACGCGCCGTGGGCGGGGTGTCGGGAGGGAGTGATGTGAACGGCAAACCTGCCGGCGTCGGCGCGTCGCGCGCCTGTCATGCCGACAGGTCTTCCCGCCTTACTGCTTCGCCGGCGCGGCCGTTGCGACCTTGTCGAGCGCGGCCGGGATGTACGTGTCGAGCTGCGCGGTCACCGATTCGTAGAAGTCGATCGGCTTGCCCCAGGCGTCGGGCACGTCGACGTGCTTGCCGGACGCATATTCGGCGAGCGTGAACACCTTGCCGGCCGCCGACGGATAGAGCGCGAGCACCTTCTCCTTGTGCTTGTCGGTCATCGTCAGGATCACGTCGGAATGCTTGACGTCGTTCGCGTTCAGTTGCACCGAGCGGTGCGCGGACGTGTCGAGGCCGCGCCGCTTCATCAGGATCACGCCGTTTTCCTCGGGCTTTTCGTCGTACGGATCCTCGTCGACCGCGCGCGAGATCACCGCGACATGCGCGTGGCGCTGCGCGATCAACTGGCCCGCGATCGCTTCGGCCATCACGCTGCGCCCGGTGTTGCCGGTGTCGACGAACGCGACCTTCTTCGGTTCGTCGGCGAACGCCGACGTCGCGCACTGGATGCCGGCGCAGCAGAGCAGCGCAAGCGTGTTGAGGGTGTGGCTTCTTTTCATTGATGTCTCCGCCATGGTGGGGTGATGTCGCCCCGGCATGGCGCCGAGGCTTGCGGGAGATCATGACGGCCGTGTGCGGCGAAAAAAAATAAACGACCGGTTTTCGCAAGACGGTGTCGCTTCGTTGCAAGCGGACACGGTGGCGGCGCATGCGCCGTGCGCCTTGCGCCGGCGCAACGGCGAGCGCCTGTCGGGTTTCTCGCAGGCATTCAAGCGCCGGTACAGCCTGTCGACGGCCGCGTATCGCAGCGGCGTGCCGCGGGACGGCGGCCATCGATGAATCGCGGTACGATCGATTGCCTTCCCGCCGACATCCCCTTCACGAGAGAACCCGCATGATCACGCTTCGCCCGATGACCGAGGACGATTTTCCGCGTTTCTGGCCGACCTACCGCGCCATCGTCGCCGCTCAGGAAACCTATGCATTCGATCCCGCGCCGACGCCCGAAGCCGCGCGCGCACTATGGCTCGACGCGCCGCTCTGCACGTGGATCGCCGAAGAGGACGGCGTGGTGCTCGGTTCGTACTACCTGAAGGCGAACGCGGCCGGGCCCGGCAATCACGTATGCAACTGCGGCTACATGGTGAGCGAAGCCGCGCGCGGCCGCGGCGTCGCGCGCCTGATGTGCGAGCACTCGCAGCAGGTCGCGCGCGAGCGCGGTTTCCTCGCGATGCAGTTCAACTCGGTGGTCGCGACGAACGAGGTCGCGGTCGCGCTGTGGCAGAAGCTGGGATTCGAGATCGTCGGCCGCCTGCCGCGCGCGTACCGTCACGCGCGGCTCGGATTCGTCGATTGCTTCGTGATGTTCAAGTGGCTCGGCGACGCGGCGGCCGCCGAAGCCTGAGCACGCAGCCGCTTCGTCAGACGGCGAACGCGCCGTCGAACACGATCCGCTCGTCGAGCGCGAGCGTGCCGCGCGCGAAGATCAGGTCGAGATGGTGGCTGCCGTTTTCGCCGCCGCCGAGCCCGAGATGCAGGCCCGGATGGCGTTCCTCGAATCCTGCATTGCGGCCGTACAGCCCGCGGATCCCGAGGTTCGTGCCGATGCCGAATTCCTCGATCCGCCGGTGATTCGCGTGCCGGTCGAGATAGGTCGAGAAGTCGCGCCGGAAGCCCGCGTCGTCGCTGTCGAAATCGACGATCGTGCTGTTCTCGACGTGCAGCGTCGCGAGCCGCTCGGTCACCTTGTACTTGATCGCGAACGGCACGGTGCCGAGAAACGTGCCGCTGAACACGACCGAGCCGCTCAGGTCGGTGACGTGCGTCGCGATCTCGCCGGGCACGACGTCGAGATTGCCCATCCCGTCCACGCTCGTCCATTTCTGGTCCGGCGCGAGCGAGCCCGTCAGCGTGTTGCCGGCTTCGTCGATGAAGCGGATCTGCGATGCGCGCGCGGCCGCGTCGATCAGCCGGCCGTTGCGTGCCGCGATGTCGTCGAGCGATTCGGCGAATGCCTCGTCGAGATGCGGGCCGTAATCCTTGAATAAAACCGACTTGCCCCAATGCTCGACGATCGCGGGGCGGATCGCGGCAAGGAACGGCGGCCCGCTCGGCGACGGCGTCGGCAGGCACGACGAGTCGTACAGCAGCACGAACAGATCGGCGCGATCTAGCGCGGCGGCGATGTCGGCGGGCGGGGTGGTTTCGAGGCAGAGGGTGGTCGCGTCGAGCGAATCGGGCAGGGCGGCAAACGCGCGCAACGCGATGTCGCGGTTGCGGGTGTCATAACCGACCAGCAGTTTTCCCGACTCGCCGCGCGCGAGCTTGTCGCGCAGCGCGGGGTGAAAGCCGAGCGCGCGGTGCAGGTTCAGCATGCGTGTCTCCGGAAGCGGCGGAAGGGCCGTGGCCCTTCCGCGAGAACGGGTGGCCCGCTCAGACCGGCCAGAGCGCGGTGCCGAACGGCACCACGGCGTCCTCGACCATCATGTCGACGGCCTCGGGGTGCGTGTCTTCCTGCATCCAGTCAAGCAATTCGATCTGCTGGGTTTCCTGCATGTCAATTCTCCTGTGGTGAACATGAGTGATTCAACATGAAAGCGTGGCTAAAAGATCGCCGCTCCTCATCCGGAATTTCGTGAATGCCGGGCGAGTGGCGTCGATAATAGTCTGACGAATTTGCGAATGCAATGCGTTGCAAGGTTTTTAGCCAAAGGCTGCTAAACACGGGAAATTTCGGCAGAAGATGCGGAAAAAGGCAGATAAATCGAATAACGGGACCGAGCTTATTTTCCAAATATCGGGACCGCGGCCGGTTAAATGATTCCGGCGATTCTTTTAAATCGGAAATGCAATGGCGCCGATCATTTCGAATCGCGTCATTCATGAAAGACGATCGCACGCGGCAACCGCGCGCGTGGCCGGGCACGGCGGCGCCCCCGGTTTTCTGGCACCATCGGACGATCTTGCGCGACGGCCGCGGCCGCGCGCGCCGCCGTCCCGGCGGCACGACCCGAACAACGATGGAGACAACCGATGCCCACGGCGCTGCAACCGGAGCGTGCCGGCCCGTCGCGGCCGGACGCCGACGCAACCGACCCCGACCGCATGGCCGCGTGGCGGCTCGCGATCTGCCTGTCGCTCGGCAGTGCGATCGCGCTCGGCCTTGCACGCTTTTCGTATGCGCTGCTGTTGCCGCCGATGAAGGCGGATCTCGGCTGGACGTTCGCGCAGGCCGGCGCGCTGAACACGGCGAACGCCGCGGGCTACCTGATCGGCGCACTCGCGTTTCCGTTGCTGTCGCGGCGCTGGCATGCGGGCACGCTGCTCACGGCCGGCTGCGCGCTGACCGCGTTGCTGATGGCCGCGTGCGGATTCACGTCGGACATGCACGTGCTGCTCGTGCAGCGGCTCGCGACCGGCGTCGGCAGCGCGCTGATCTTCATCAGCGGCGGCGTGCTGGCCGCACGGCTCGCATCGGCATCGCCGCGCGATGCGGGGCTGCTGCTCGGTCTCTATTACGGCGGCACGGGATGGGGCATCGTCGCGTCGTCGCTGCTCGTGCCAGCCACGCTCACGCATGGCGTGCACGGCTGGCAGCCCGCATGGTTTGCGCTCGCGTTCGCGTGCGTGCTGTTCTCGGCGGTGGCCGTGTCGGCCGCGCGTCGCATCGAGCACGCGCATGCGGCACCAGCCACGCCGCGCGACGGAACAGCATCGGCCGTCACCGCGAGCCCGGCCCGCTTCGCGCTCGCGCTGGCCGGTTACGGCCTGTTCGGCGTCGGTTATATAGGCTACATGACGTTCATCGTGGCGCTGCTGCGCGGCGCGGGGATGAGCGGCACGGTGGTATCCGCGTTCTACGTGATGCTCGGCGTCGCGACCGTCGTCTCGGCGCGGCTGTGGTCGCGCCTGCTCGACCGGATGCGCGGCGGCCAGGCGCTGGCCGTGCTCAACGCGCTGCTCGGCATCGCGACGCTGATGCCCGCGATGTTCGTGCATCCGGCCGCCGCGTTCGCGTCGGGCGTACTGTTCGGCGCGACGTTCCTGTCGGCTGTTGCATCGACCACCGCGTTCGTGCGGCACAACCTGCCGCCCGATGGCTGGGCGAAAGGGATCAGCGCGTTCACGACCGTCTTCGCGTTCGGTCAGATTGCCGGGCCTGTCGCGATCGGCTGGGTGTCGGACAGCGCGGGGCTCGCGCGCGGGCTCGTGTATTCGGCGCTGACGTTGTTCGCGGGCGCCGCGCTCGCGGCCGGGCAGCGTGCGTTGCGGCCTGCCGCGTAGTCACGCAAAGGTCAACGCGCGCACGCCGTGCGCGACACGCGGTGGAACGCGCGGCTGAAGTAGATGAGGCTGTCGCCGTCGTCGCGCACGCGGATCGACGTCGCCTCGATGAACATCACCGAATGCGAGCCGACTTCCTTCATCTCGGCGATCGTGCCCTGCAGGCTCGCGAGCGCGTCGCGCAGCACGGGCACGTCCTGCTCGCCGCGATCCCACACGGGCAGCTCGAAGCGCCGCTCCATCGGCAGGTCGGTGAGCCCCGCGAAATGCCGCGCGAGCAGTTCGTGCTCGGCTGGCAGCACGTTGATGCAGACATGGCGGTTGCGCTCGAAGGTCGCGTGCATCGCGCTCGACCGGTTCAGGCACACGAGCAGGGTCGGCGGCGCGTCGGTGACGGAGCATACGGCGCTCGCGGTGATCCCGCAGCGGCCGTGCGGCCCGGCGGTGGTGATCACGTTGACGGCCGCGCCGAGGTGGGCCATCGCTTGCCGGAACGCTTTCTGCGCGTCGGTCGGTTCGACGCGTGCAGGTCGCGCGCCAGCGGGCGTGGAGATCGTGGAGGATGTGACGGACATGGGCGCTCCCGGGAGGACGAAGGCGGCGATCGTGCGCGCTGCCGGTGCGGCGTTCGATCGTCGACGATGACCCAAGCGTACGTCGCGAAAATGCGGACGACCATTCGCACGATTGACGATGAAGATGGCGTTCTCGCCAACGTGTCTAAAGGTTCTACCTAGATGCGCGGCGCGCTGCGCGAAAAAAGCGCGATTGTGCGTTCGTGCGGCACGTAAAAGGGTGTTCAGCGGGTTTTCGGCTCGTTATGATGTATCGCACACCCCCAGCGAACGACGCTCGCGACGAGCCGGCAACCGGCCCCATGCGCGGTGCGTGCGATACCCATACCTATATTTTGCGAGACACCCGCGATGACGTCACCCGCACCGATCGTATACATCGTCGACGACGACAGCGGCATGCGCACGTCGCTCGCGTGGTTGCTCGAATCGGTCGGCATCGCGTCCGAAGGGTTCGCGAACGCCGCCGACTTTCTCGCGCGCTTCGACGTGAACCTGCCCGCGTGCCTGGTACTCGACGTGCGGATGCCGGAGAAAAGCGGCTTCGACGTGCAGGCGGAACTGAATGCGCGCGGCGCGACGCTGCCGGTGATCTTCGTCAGCGGGCACGGCGATATCCCGATGTCCGTGCGTGCGCTGCAGAACGGCGCGATCGATTTCGTCGAGAAGCCGTATAACTCGCAGCAGATGCTCGAGCGCGTGCAGCGCGCGCTGCGGCTCGCGCAGCAGCGGCATGCGGTCGGCCAGCGCCACCGCGAGCTGCGCCAGCGGCTCGATGCGCTGACCGCGCGCGAGAAGGAAGTATTGCGCGGCGTGGTCGACGGCAAGGGCAGCAAGCAGATCGCGTCGGACCTGTCGATCAGCGTGAAGACCGTCGACGTGCATCGCGCGAGCATCAAGGAGAAGCTCGGCGCGACATCGATCGCCGCGCTCGTGCGCGACGTGATGGTCGTGTGGGGCGACGACGGGGAGTCGTCGCGCTAGCGGTTCGCTTGCAAGCGCACGTGCCCTGCGTACGGCACCGGTCGGCACCGCGCGATCGATGCGCACCGCCGCTCAGCGCATGTACAACCCGCCGTTGATATCCCAGCACGCACCGTTCGCGAAATGCGCGTCGCCCGACGCGAGCAGCACGGTTGCGTCCGCAACGAAGCCGGCCGATCCGAGCTTGCCGCCCGGCAGGCTCGCGAGCACCTGACGAAGCTTTTCCGGCGCGACGCTTTCATACACGATCGGCAGATCGAGCGGGCCCGGCGAGATCGCGTTGACGGTCACGCCCTGCGAAGCGAGGTCGCGCGCGAACACCTTGGTCAGCGTCAGCGTGCCGCCTTTCGCAGCCGCGTAGTGCGCGCCCGTCGCGGAGCCGCCGTTCTGCCCGGCGAGCGACGCGATGTTGACGATGCGGCCCGCGCCGCGCGTCGCGAAGTACCGGCCGAACACCTGGCAGCCGAACAGCACGCTGCGCAGGTTCACGTCGATCACCTGGTCGAACTGCTCGGCCGTGATCTCCATCGCGGGCACGACCTTCGATGCGCCCGCGTTGTTGACGAGCACGTCGATCGTGCCCCAGCGTGCGACGAGCGCATCGCGCGCGGCTTCGAAATCGCGCTTCGACGTGACGTCGAGCGGCAGCGCGATCGCGCGTTCGCCGCTCTGGTCGAGCGCGCGCGCGTGCGCATGAATCGCGTCGGCGGCAATATCGGCCAGCGCGACGCGGTAGCCGGCCGCATGAAAGCGTTCGGCGATGACGGCGCCGAGCCCGCGCGCGGCGCCGGTGACGAGGACGATTCGCTCTGACATGGTGCGTGATTCCCTGGTTTGCGGGCGCGCGCTTATCGAAGCGGCGATCGCATCGTGGTTCATGCGGCGAGTGCCGCTTCGAAGTGTGCCGCGATCGCGCATACCTGTTCGTCCGCGCCCTTGCGCCCGACGATCTGCAAGCCGGCCTTCAGCGGCGAACCGGCCAGCGGCAGCGGCATGCTCAGCGCCGGATGGCCGCTCAGGTTGAACGGCCGGATCAGCGACGACATTGCGATGACCGATACGCCGTCGCGCGCCTGCTGCAGCGTGATCGGCAGCGCGGGCAGCGTCGGCAGGACCAGCACGTCGGCGCGTTCGAGCGCGGCATCGACCTGCGCAGTGAAACGCGCGCGGATGGCTTCGGCCTCGGCGAGTGCGGCCGGTGTCGTCGTCGCGGCCGCGCGCAGCCGAGCATCGAGATCGGCGCCGAGCTTGGCCGTCGCGACCAGATGGCCGAACGCGCGCGACGTTTCCGCGTTGATCACGGCGAGCCCCGCGGCGAACGCGGCCGGCATCTCGTCGAGCACGATGGGATGCGAGCGCAGGCCCGATGCGCGTAGCGCCGCATCGAGCGCGGCCGCGATCGCCGGATCGGCGTCGACGGTGATTTGCGCGATCGTGCAGTTCGCCGACGATGCCACCGCACGCGCACGATCGAAACCCGGCGCGATTGCGGCCATCACCGCGGCCAGCGTGCGGACGTCGCGTGCGAACGGCCCGACGCAATCGAGCGTGGTGTCGACGGGCGCCACGCCGCGCCGCGACACGCGACCGAACGTCGGCTTCAGCCCGAATACGCCGCAGCACGCGGCCGGCCCACGAATCGAGCCGCCCGTGTCGGTGCCGAGCGCCGCATCGACTGCGCCGAGCCCGACCAGCGATGCGGAGCCGCTCGACGAGCCGCCGGGAATGCGCGATGCGTCCTGCGGATTGACGGGCGTGCCCGTGTAGTCGTTGATGCCGGTCATGCCGAACGCGAGTTCGTGCATGTTCGCCTTGCCGGCGATCTGCCAGCCCGCGTCGAGCAGCAGGCGGACCACGTCCGCATGCTGTGCTGCCGGCGGCGCATCGGCGAGCGCACGGCTTGCCGCGCGGGTCGGATGGCCGGCGATGTCGATCGTGTCCTTGATCGCGATCGTCGGGCCCGGGCCGCCGAGCGTGAAGGTGTCGATGAATCCTGTCATGGTCGGTGTCGTGAAGAGGCTGTAGAAGGCATCAGGCCCGTGGCGCGACGGCGAGCGGCCACGGGCCGTCGAGCACGCGCTCGGTGCGGAAATGGCGGATCAGCCAGGCGGAACCGTCGGCGGCCGGCGCGAAATCGACGGTCAGCCGCGCGGCGATCAGCTCGGCCGTGCCGTCCGCGTAGCGCGACGCCTGCAGCATGATCCAGCGGCCGCGCGCGCTCGCGTTGCCGGCGCGGATCTCGATCGATTCCGACGTCAGGAAATGCAGGTTCGCCGCGAAGTGCGGATCGGGCGGCAGATAGCGACGCAGCATCGCGACGATCGCGGCCGTGCCTTCGAGGCGGCCGAACTTGCGCGCATACTGCGCGCCGATGCCTTCCCACACGGCATCGGCCGTGAACAGGCCGGCGAGCGGCAGGCCGTCGCCGGCATCCTCGGGCACGTCGCACAGCGCCATGTAGCGCGTGATCGCCGCGCGCACCGCGCGCTCGGCGTCGAGCGCCGCGATACGCTGCGCGAGCGCATCGATCAGGCCGGGTGACAGGTCGGTCATCGCTTGCCTCACGACGCGGGTCGCGCGGCCGGCGGCACGGTCAGTGCGCGGCCGACCCGTGCCTCGATCTTGCCGTAGCGCCACAGGTTGTATTCGCCGACGGGCGTCGTGCGATACAGGTTGCACACGGCAACCGTCGTGTCGAAATCGGCGACGTCGGCCATGATGTAGAACGTCCACGGCGCGCCGTCGGCCTGGCCGACCACGAGGCGATCGTCGTCCATCACGCCGAGCACGCGCACGCCGGGCATCGCTTCGACGGCCGCGAGCATCGCGCCGTACGCCTGCCACACTTCGCCGATCTTCTCGCGCGGCAGATCGAAGAAGTTTTGCGACACGCCGCAGCAGAACAGGACGCGCAGCGGCAGCGGATTCGAATCGGACATGTCAGGTTCTCCAGAGGAATCGGTCGAGTGCATGAGTTAGCCGGCGGCGGCGCTTCGGCATGGGCTTCATGCACGTTCAAAAAAATGCTTCGGTCGATGCGGGTTACAGATAGCCGGGAAACGGCGTGACACCGGTAAACACCGCGCCGGCGCCGTCGAAGTTGCCTTCCGCGAGAAACGCGTGCTGCGTGACGACCATCGCGTCGCGCAGCAGCCGCTGCAACGGATGCGAACGGTAGATCGCGGCCGTGCCGCCGAGCCGGTATGCGCGTTCGACGACGCTTGCGCCTTCGCGCGCGATCTGCGTGGCCGCGAGCCGCAGCAGGCTGACCTGGTCGGGCGTCACCGGGTTGCCCGCGAGAATCGATTGCCAGACCGTGTCGGTCGCGTCGTAGAAGAACGCGCGCGTCGAGCGCAGCTGCGCCTCTGCTTTCGCGAGCTCGATGCGGAAATACGCGCGATCGGCGAGGCGCGGTGCGCCGGTCGTCGTCTGGCGTCCGCCCGACATCCGGTTCGCGACGTCGAGCGCCGCGCGCGCGAGGCCGAGGTTGACGACGGCCAGCACCTGCGCCGCATACGCGACGGTCGGATAGCGGTACAGCGGCTCGTCGACGGTCGGTTCGCCGCCGCGCACGAAGGTCCATGCTTCGGGCACGAAGCGGTCGTCGACGCGCAGGTCGTGGCTGCCGGTGCCCTGCATGCCGACCACGCTCCAGTTCTCGACGATCTCGACGTCGGCGGCGCGGAACACGGCCGTGCGCGGCTTGTTCGGCGCGGCGTCCTGCGCGCCCGGCACGGCGATGCCGACGCCGAGCCAGTCGGCGCCCTTGCAGC
Source organism: Burkholderia sp. BE17 (assembly GCF_009362305.1). NCBI lineage: Bacteria > Pseudomonadati > Pseudomonadota > Betaproteobacteria > Burkholderiales > Burkholderiaceae > Burkholderia > Burkholderia sp. BE17. The sequence continues at coordinate 37,720 of NZ_WHNU01000008.1, read as the reverse complement.
CGCTCGCGAATTTCCACGTGCCGTTCACGCGCCAGCCGCCGGGCGCGGGCTGCGCCGGCTGCACCGGGAACAGGCCGCCCGCGAACACCTGGTCGGGGCCGCTCGCGTACAACTCGGTCTGGGTGTCGAGCGGCAGCGCGGCGAGATAGACGTTCGCGGAGCCGAAGCTCGCGACCCACGCGGCCGAACCGTCGGCGGTCGCGATCCGTTCGATCATGTCGAGGAACGCGGTCGGCGCGAGCGCATCGCCGCCGAAGCGGCGCGGCGTGCCCGCGCGATAGATGCCGGCCTGCTTGAACAGCGCGATCACGTCGCGCGGCACGTGCGACAGGCGGTCGAATTCTTCGCGTCGTGCGGCGACGGTCTCGATCACGGCGTCGAGCGGCGACAGCTGCCCGGCGAGGTTGCCCGCCACGAGCGGCGAGGTCGGCGCGGGTTCGATGGCGAGGGCGGCTTGGGGCATGGCTGTCTCCTGGGCGGATACGGGTTCGAATGCGGGGCGGCATGCGTGTTGCGCGGCATTTCAACGCGCAGCACGACGATGCAGCCAGTCTAGAAACACCGAAAACACGCAGCAATTGGTGCGTTGAGCCGTGCGACTGGTGACGCTCCGTGCCGGACTAAAGAAATCTTCAGATGCGATCGGCGCGCGCCGGTGCTATGTTGGGTTTCCGGCCGCGCGATGCCGCGCGCCTTCTTCCGAATCCGATCATGAGTTTTCCCGACGAAGACGATTTCCACCGGCTGCTCGACGCGCTGACGACCTGCGTGCTGCTGCACGACGCGCAGACGAAGGCGATCGTGTGGGCGAATCGCGCCGCGTGCATCGCGCTCGGCTTTTCCGTCGAGGAACTGCTGCCGCTGAAGGCGCCGGACATGACGCGCCCCGGACCGAAGTACCGGCGCGAGATCGGCGTGAGCGCGATGGACCGCGCGATCGTCGACGGGCCGCAGGTGTACGAGTGGTGCTACCGGTCGCGGACGGGCGTCGACATGCTGTCGGAGGCGATCGCCACCTACGTGCCGCTGCGCGGGCACGATGTCGTGATGGTGCAGTTCCGCGACATCAGCGCGGAAGAAGCGATCCGCCAGCAACTGCGCCGCTACGAGGCGCGGCTGCGCGAGTTCATGCAGGATCTCGACGAAGGCGTCGCGGTCGTGTCGCCGCACGGCGGCGCGCAGTTCATCAGCGAATCGGGGCGCCGCGTGCTCGGGCTCGCACCCGACGAAGCGCTCGGCGAGGTGCTCGACTATTGCACCGAGGCCGATCGCGACCGGCTCGTCGCGCAGTTGCGCGATGCGCCGTCGACGTGTCCGTCGGAGCCGCAGCGCTACCGGATCGTGCGGCGCGACGGCTCGACGTGCTGGCTGCGCATCACGTGCCGGCAGGTCGAGATCGAAGGCGACCTCGACGGGCTGCTCGTGCATTTCCGCGACGTCAGCGATGAAGTTGCGATCGAGGATGCGCGTCGCGCCGAGGCGCGGATGCTCGAATACGCGGGCCGCTACAACGCGATGGGCGAGATGGCGACGGTGATCGCGCACGAACTGAGCCAGCCGCTCGCGGCCGTGCGCAACTTCATCGAGGGCGCGGTGCGGCGGCTGAACGGCGGCGGTGCCGTCGACGACGCGATCTGGGGGCTGCGCAGCGCGGATCGGCAGGCCGAACACGCGGCGCTGATCATCAAGAGCGTGCGCGAGTTCATCGTGAAGCGCGAGACGGTCGTCGCGGTCGCCGACCTGCGCGACATCCTTGCGGACGTCGCGTATTTCATCGAGCTGCGTGCGAAGGAGGCCGGCGTGACGGTCGCGATCGTGCAGGCCGACGCGCCGCTGCCGATCCGTTGTGAGCGCGTGCTGATCGGGCAGGTAATCCTGAACCTCGCGTTCAACGCGATCGAAGCGTTCGCCGGCTGCGAGCGCGTGCCGCGCACGCTGATGCTCGGTACCGCGAACGTGGACGGGTACGCCGAGCTGCGCGCGATCGACAACGGTCCGGGCATCGCGGAAGGCGCGCACGACCGGCTGTTTGACGGTTTCTCGTCGTCGAAGGCCGGCGGCAACGGGATCGGGCTGTCGCTGTGCAAGAGCATCGTCACGCGCCACGGCGGCAGGATCGGCGCGAGCCCGGCCGACGGCGGCGGGCTCGACTGCCGCGTGACGCTGCCGCTCGCCGGTGAGCACGCGTAGCGGCTGCGACGCGTTACGGCAGGGCGGCGACGCGCGGCGTGGCGAGGCCCGGCGTATTGACACCCGACGTAGCGACACCCGACGTAGTGACGCCCGACGTAGCGACGCCCGACCCATCGTCAGCGCGCCAGCGCCCGCGCGGTCTGCCCGCCGATGCCGAAGTCGGTGTTCGGAATGTCCTTGATGATCACGCGCGTCGCCTGCAGCGGCGCGTCGAGCACATTCGCGCCGGCATCGGACAACGCGGCGATCAGCGCGCGTTTTTGTTCATCGGTGCGCCCGGCGATCAGGATCGCGACGATCACGGGCAGCGACGGCGGTGCGCCGTCCGCGGCGCTGCGGCCGCCGAGGCCGCTGTGCGTCGCGGGCAATTCGGTGAGCAGCACGCGCACGGATTCGATCGGCGCGCCGATCGCGTCGACGGTCGCGCCGGTCAGCCGCGCGATCAGTTCGGCCTTGCGTGCGTCGTCATGGCCGGCCGGCAGGAAAACCTCGAGTGTGGGCATGGTCGTCCGGAAAGGTGAAGGTTGCCGGTTCACCGTTGCACTTGCCGCGGCGAACCGGCCATGGCTTACAGCAGGAAGCCGATCGCGCTGAGCGCTTCGGTCGAGTCGATCAGGCGCACGACCTTCTCGGCGATCCGCATTTCGCCTTCGGCATCGACGTGCAGCTTGTGCGTGACATCGGCCGCGAACAGCGTCGCGACGCCGCGCTTGTACGCGACGACGACCTGCGCGGATTTCAGCTCGACGGTGTCGGCGCCGCCGCTCTCCAGCGTGAAGCGCGACACGGTGCGCACCGTGCGCGCGGCATCGGTCGCCGACGCCGAGTAACCGGACACCATCCGCTGCACGCGTTTCTCACGCATGTCCTGATCGTCGAACACGTAGTTCAGCGTGGCCGCGAAGTCGGTCGCGTCGGGATCGATCGGCACCACGTAGTGGCCGGCCGGATCCCACAGGTCGAGCCACGCTCGATAGTCGCGGCGATCGAGCATCTCGGCTTCGCGCCACACGAATTCGACCGCGCGGGCGAAGGTCTGCTGCGAGAAAAGGGCGTTGCGGTCGTCCATCATTGTTGCTCCATCATCTTGCGCCATTGCTGGTAGGCCTCACGCATACCGGTCTCGTCGGTCGCATGCGCGGTCTTTTCGCCGTTCGCGGCGGTCGTCTCGCGGTTCAGCCCGCGGTTCACGAGGATCGGCACGTCGGGGCCGGCATGCGCGCCGCGCTGCACGCGCTCCCACGCTTCCGCGTCGTCGGGGCTGCCGAAGCCGAACGGGCCCTGGAAGTGCTCGTGGATGCGCAGCCGCTCGCGGTTCGCTTCGTCGGGGCCGCCGTCCATCGCGAGCGCGACGTGGCGGATCTCGGTTTCGTTCGCGGAGATCGGCCGCAGCACGCGGAAGAACGCCATCGACAGCGCGAGGTTAGGAAACAGGTTCAGGTTGAAGCCGACACCCATCAGCGAGCGCACGATGCGGCGTACTTCGTCCGGCGCGTGGCGCTCGGCGAGCTTCGCGGCGAGCGGCGCGAAGCGCTCGGGCAGCGGCGCGCCGTCGTCTTCGTCGAGATCGATCAGCTCCGGCATCAGCACCGCGAGGCTGTGGCCGTTGCCGAGCCCGCGGCAGAACGCGTCCTCGCTCGTCATGAAGCTCGTGATCGCGGCGGCCGTCTCGTCGTCGATCGATTTCATCCACGACTTGTGCACGACCGGGAAGTGATAGAGGTCCGTCGTGTTCTCGAGCTGGATCTTCCAGTTGCCCTTGAACTTGAACTTGTGCTCGCCGTTCGCCTTGATCGGGTAGCCGGCGCCCTGCTTCATGAACAGGTCGATCCACGGCTTCGCGCCGCCGAGGAAATCCTCGAGCGGTTCGATGTCGTCGTTGAAGCTCGCGAAGATCAGCCCCTGGTACACGCCGACGCGCAGCTTCACGAGCGGCAGGTCGCCTTTCTCGCACACGCCTTCGTAGCCGTCGCCGTACGGCAGCGCGCGCAGCGTGCCGTCGAGCGCATACGACCAGCTGTGATACGGGCACGTGAAGCCCTTCGCGTTGCCCTTGTGCGCTTCGCACACGGTCGCGCCGCGATGGCGGCAGCGGTTCTGCAGCACGTTGATCTCGCCGGTCTTGTCGCGCACCACGATCACCGGCTGGCGGCCGATCGTCGTCGTGATGAAGTCTCCGGGCTGCGGCAGTTCGCTCTCGTGCGCGACCCAGATCCAGGTGCGGTAGAAGATGCGGTCGAACTCGGCTTCGAACAGCGCCGGATCGTGATACATCGCGGGCGCGATGCGGTCGGGCTGCGCGAGGCCGTGCAACGCGCGGGTGTCGATCGTCTGGTAGGGAAGGTCGCTCATCGTCGTCGTGGGGAAAGAGTCGCGAAATCGGGCCGCGCGGGGCGCGGTATCGAGAGATCAGTCTCGTCTTCCGCTATATATCCGTCAAATTGATCTAAAATTGGAGAGTCAATAAATACGGCAAATGATGGAGGCTACGATGACGTCGGTCGATCATCTCGATCTGAACCTGTTGCGCGTGTTCCAGGCGATCGTCGAGGAACGCAGCCTGACGAAGGCCGGCGAGCGGCTCGCGCTGTCGCAGCCGGCCGTCAGCTATTCGCTGGGCCGGCTGCGCACGCTGTTCGACGATCCGCTGTTCGTGCGCACGCGTTCGGGCATGCAGCCGACGCCGGTCGCGCTCGAACTCGCGGCCATCGTCGGCAAGGCGCTCGACATGGTGCGCGTGGCGCTGCGCTACGCGGAGCGCTTCGATCCGGCCAGCAGCACGCGGACGTTCCGGCTGTCGCTGTCGGACGCGGGCGAGATGGCGTACCTGCCGGCGATCTGCCAGGCGCTGCGCGAGCGCGCGCCGCGCGCGACGCTGAGCGTGCAGCCGATGCCGGTGGAGGAGATCGAGGAAGCGCTGCGTGCGAGCCGGCTGGATTTCGCGATCGGCAACCTGCCGGAACTGATGCCGCGCACGCGCCACCAGGTGCTGTTCGAGGAAACCTACGTGTGCATGACGGGCCGCCGGCGCAGGTTGCCGGCCGGCGCGGCGCTGAGTCTGGAACAGTTCGTGAGTGCCGCGCACGTCAACGTGAAATCGGTCGAGCACAGCCACCATGCGCTTGACGACGCATTGCGCGCGCAGGGCGTGGGCCGCAACATCGCGCTCGAAGTGCCGCACTTCGTCGCGCTGCCGAGCGTGCTGTCGGTCACGGATCTTTACGCGACGCTGCCGAAGCGGCTCGCGCAGATCCTGAACCGCGACAACGCGTTCCGGCTTTATGAACTGCCCGTGACGCTGCCGCCCGCGCCGGTGACGATGCACTGGCACGAGCACTTCCATGAGGACGAGGGCAACGCGTGGATGCGCGCGCTGCTGGCCGAGATCGTCGAGCGTTTCGACGACGCGTGACGGCCGGGGTGTGCGCGGCGGCTTTCGCGTGAGCGCGTCAGAGATCGAGCACAAGCACCGCCGAGCGCGCGCGCGACACGCAGCAGCAGATCACCGTGTTGCTCGCGCGTTCGGCCTTGCTGAGGCGGTACTCTAGTCGGCCTGCCTGTCGGCGCAATTTGGCGCTACACCGAAGGCCATCCGATCGATCCGTTCATCGCACAACGCTTGGAGAAAGGGTGGAGGGTGCCGGGCCTCGCCGCGAAGTTGCAAGCGTCGCAGCAATGGCATGGCGAGCGCGCCGTTCAGGTGCGAGTTCGTGGCGCTGGCTGGTACGGCAATCGGTACAAGATGAAGCTTTGATTCATCGCGAGTACTCTGACCCGAAGCCGTCCGTCCGGACACTCCTGCTAAAGTATGGGCTTCGAAGTGCTGGGCCTAACGTTGAGAGAGCAACGTTATGTACTGCGAAGCCGATACGGAGAACAGGATTCATGGCTTCAGTGATTATTGATCTGGGTTCTGGAAAGCGCGCTACGCTGACGCGCGCGGCAGGTTCAAACGGTGAAAGCCGGTCGGCAAGTCAACGCAGCGACGTGTCCGAATTGATGTTGCACTGGCCGAAGTATGCGGGGCTCACGGGTGGGGCTGCTGGCTACCTCAGAGAGTTAGGTCTAGGGTTTCATAGCATCGATCCGGTTGCCGCCCTTAGGTCCGCCATAGACGATGGGCGCGTATCTGTGTCCATAGTTCGGCCGGTGGGAGGCGGTGGCGGCTCTGGCGGAGGCTCACCCACGACACCGCCTTTCCCAAAAGCCAGCAGGTTCGGCAGCGTGCCGGGAATGGCCGCGCTACCAGTCGACAAGCCTATGCCGAGTTGGGCCACGCCTAGCGACGTATCGGCAGGCGGGCTGATGAGCTATCTGGAAGGCGTTGCAGGTACGGGCTCAGGCGGCGCAGCAGGGTTTGCGGGCGGTGCATCCGCCTTGCTTGGCGACGCGCAGCCGTTCGATTACATCGGAGGCCAAGTCAGCGATAGCGATTGAATCGCTCGCCGCCGCGACCAACAACCCCAACTTTGCGGCAAAGATGCTTGGGTACGACCGTAAGACGTTCGGGCAAATGCTGCATATCCTGAAGCCGGCGAACGGCTTAGGGCCTGCCGACAATGTCATCTTCCATGACGGCGGAGATGTCGAGTTCAAAGGCGTAATTATTGACAACATCCATGACTATGCACCCTGACTCACCTACGCCTCCCGAGAACACGCTTGCACACGCGACGTTCATTATCTCGTCGGAGGACACGCACCCGGATACGTGGACTGCATTCTTTGGCGTATTCCCGACTCGCACGATTACGCGAGGGAAGCCCTACGTGCTGCCATCCGGACGCCTCAGCATGCGGCCGGGCAAGCTCAATCTTTGGGCATTGGAAAGCAAGGCCGTTGTGGATAGTGATCGCTTGGAGCCGCACCTGCGTTACCTGATCGATCGCCTTTCGTTGCCACGCGATGGTCTCCGGGAGCGAATCGAAAAAGCTGGCGCGCGTATGCGATTCTTCTGCTACTGGGACAACGAGACGGGTGATCGTGTTCCCTATGTGTCAGCGGACACCCGCAAGCTCATCGAATCGATCGGTGGTGTAGTTGAAATCGATGAGTATCGATAGCCGCGCGAGACGGAGTGAACGAACCGAGACGCGCGGCGCTTGAACGAAGGGTGCCGCGTGCAGGGCTCATTGGCGCAATGCGTCGGGAGATGCCGCGCGCGAACGGTTTGACCGATCGAGAAGACCGATGTGAAACGGGGGAAGGGCTGGGTGCGGCGGGGCCGGCTTGAGAGACTCACGATACAATTTTCGTATGGCTGTCGTACATTGCGCGTGTCAGACAGCCATATTGGCCGTAAGTCATTGTAGGGCGCGTCAGAGATCGAGGACGAGCACCGCCGAGCGCGCGCGCGACACGCAGCAGCAGATCACCGTGTTGCTCGCGCGTTCGGCCTTGCTGAGGCAATGGTCGCGATGATCGGGCTCGCCGTCGATGACGGGCACCATGCAGGTGCCGCACACCCCTTCGCCGCATGACGTATCGACTTCGATGCCGATTCTCGCGAGCGCGTCGACGATCGACGTGTCCGGCGTGACGCGCACCGATTGGCCGCTGCGCTGCAGGCGCACTTCGAAGCCGTCGGACGGGCCGGTGCTGGCGTCGGCGGCTGGCTCTGCGGCGAAACGTTCGAGATGGATCGATTCGTCGGGAATGCGCGTCGTAGCCGCAGCGACGACCGCATCCATGAACGGCCCCGGGCCGCACGTGTACACATGCGCGTGCGTATCGATCGATTCGACGCAACGGCCGAGTTCAACCGCGAGCGCATCGGGCTCGACGCCGTAGTGAAACGTCACGTGCGACGCGAACGGTTCGGCCGACAATTCGTCGACGAAGGCCGCGTGCCCGCGGCTGCGCACGAAGTAGTGCAACCGGTAGCGCGCGCTGCGCTTGTGCAGCGCATACGCCATCGACAGCAGCGGCGTGATGCCGATGCCGGCCGCGATCAACACGTGTTCGCTCGCGTCATCCGTCAGACGAAACAGGTTGCGCGGCGCGCCGATCGACAACTCGGCGCCGACTGTCACGTCGTCGTGCAACGAACGCGAGCCACCGCGCGACTGCGCTTCCTTCTTTACCGCGAACAAGTAGCTGCCGCGCTCGTCGGGGTTGCCGCACAGCGAGTATTGCCGCGTGATGCCGGATGGCGCGGTGACGTCGATATGGGCACCCGGTTCGTACGCGTCGAACGGCTGACCGTCGACGCGCGAAACCCGGAAACAGCGGATGTCCTGCGCCGCGTCGATCAGCGCGTCGATCCGGACCTGGTGGCGGTTCGCTTGCATGGGAAATTCCGTGGGGTAAGAGGAAAGCGGCGCGGCAGACACCGCGCCGTCATGCGATCGAGAATAGGGACGGGCATCGCATAAATCAAATCGATTAAAAAGCGATGCCTGAATCAGTGGGATGGATAATTTCCGGTCGCCCGCTGCGATCAGCGCGCAGCGATCGCGTCACCGGCATCGGCCGCCTGCGCTGCCGCTGCCGGCGCATGACCGCGTTCGCGATCGAGGCTGCGGCGATAGTGCCGGCACCCGGCCGCGAGCAACAGCGCGGCGAGCGTGGCCGCCGCGACATTGACGATCGACATCGAATGGCCAACCGCCGCCGGCGCGCCGAACACGCGATCGGTAAACAGCGCGACGACGGTCGTGCCGATTCCGAGCGCGATCAGGTTCGACACGAGCAGGAACAGCGCGGAGATCTGCGCGCGCATCTGGTTCGGCGCGAGCGTTTGCATCGCGGCGGTCGACGTCGGCATCGGGAACGACGCGAAGAACATCGCGACGACGAGCATCGCGAGCGACGACGGCAGGTGGTCGAGCTGCGTGAACAGCGTCGCGGGGATCACCATGCACGCGGCGCCGATCGCACCGGCGCGCATCGGCGCATCGCTGCGGCCGCGGCGCAGCAGCCAGTCGTTGAGCCAGCCGCCGCAGAACACGCCGGCCGTGTTCGCGACCAGCAACACGATGCCGAGCGTGTAGCCGGCTTCGACGGCCGTCATACCGAAGCGGCGGATATAGAACGCGGGCGTCCAGCTCAGCAGGCAGTACAGCGTCATCGCGTAGAACGAGAAGCCGAGGTAGTGGCACGCGAAGGTCGCGCGGTGCGTGCCGACGAAGCGCAGCGAATCGCGCATCGACACGCGCCGCACGGCGCCCGAGCGATCCTGCGCGAGCCCCTTGCGCTGCGGGTCGCGCACGGTCGCGGCGAACAGCAGCGCGACGAGGAGCCCCGGCAGCCCGACGATCAGGAACGTGACCTGCCACGCATGCACCTGCCCGACGACCGGCAGTGTGAACGCGCTCGCATGCTTGAGCAGTGCGATCACGTAGCCGCCGATCAGGAACGCGACGCCGCCGCCGATGAACGAGCCGAGCGAATACACGGCGATCGCGCGCCCGAGCTTCTCCTTCGGGAAGTAGTCGGCGAGCATCGAGTACGCGCCGGGCGACAGCGCCGCCTCGCCGACGCCGACGCCCATCCGCGCGATGAACATCTGCACGAAATGCTGGCTGAGCCCGCACGCGGCGGTCGCGACGCTCCACAGCGCGATGCCGATCGAGATGATCCGCGGGCGCGCGTAGCGGTCGGCGAGATACGCGACGGGCAGCCCCATCACCGCATAGAACAGCGAGAACGCGAAGCCGTTCAGCAGGCTGAACTGCGTATCGGAAAGGTGCAGGTCGCGCTTGATCGGTTCGATCATCAGCACGAGGACCTGACGGTCGACGAACGAAAAGACGTACGCGAGCATGCAGATGACGACGACATACCATTCGTACGTATAGCGCTTGCCGTCGGCAGCGCGGGCCGTGAATGCGGACATGCGGATTCTCCAGGAGCGGGCGGTGGAAAAGCGCGGCAGCGGCCTTGCGGGCCGGGCGCCGTCGCGGCGCGAAAGCGTGCGGGTGACACGATCGGAGACGCAGCGTAGTCGGCCAAATTCGGCCGCCATAGCCGGAGTGACAGCCGCGTCACACGGGCATCTACCGACCCGGATAAAGAAAACACCAGGGCCGTGCGCGCGGGCCGCCGCGCAACGCATAGGCGGCGGGGCGCGCGCGCATCATGCGGCGCATCTATAAGCGATATAGATCGCATTGCGTCGACGTCCGAAATTGTCGTTCCTAGACTCGGCCCGTTTTTCATTGGCAGCGTTGGCCGCTTGCGGCGAACGCGCTTCACACCGCACGGCGCGATGTCGACAGGCGCCGGCATTTCTACGGGACGACGAACATGAACCATCCGAACGGGCGGGCCGACCGGCTTGCCGTATCGCTTGCGGCGCTGCTGGCCTGCATCGCGCTGCCTGCGTTCGCGCAATCGGGCGTGACGCTCTACGGCCGCATCGACACCGCGATCGAATACGCGAACGCCGGGCCGAACCACGTGACGCGCATGGGCAGCGGCAACCTGTTCGCGACGCAATGGGGGCTGAAAGGCGTCGAGGATCTCGGCGGCGGCTACGCGACGATCTTCAAGCTCGAGGACGGCTTCAACGCGGCGAGCGGTGCACTGTCGAACAGCAGCGCGTTGTTCGGCCGCGAAGCGTGGGTCGGCATCACGGGGCCGTTCGGCGGCGTGCAGTTCGGCGAGCTCTACACGATCGTGCACACGACGTTCGTCACGTACAGCCTGCCCGGCCTCGGTGCGGGGCTTGCATGGGGCAACGCGACGAACAACTTCGTCGGGCCCGCGTTCCTGCGCGTGCGCAACTCGATGCGCTATACGTCGCCGCGCTATGCGGGCTTCATGCTGCGCGCGATGGCCGCGCGCGGCACCAACGGCGCGGCCGGCCAGCCTGCGACGCTTGGCGATACGTACGGCGCGGGCCTCAACTACGCGCGCGGCGGGCTGTCGGTGGATGTCGACTACATGCAGCAGAAGTTCAGCCCGGTTGCCGCGTCGAAGCTTGGCGATACGAGCCCGGCCGCGAACGGCAACTACACGGTCGGTGCGATTTCGTATGACTTCAACGTCGTGAAGGTCGCCGCGTTGTATCTGCGTCATCGCGGCGGGCCCGACGTCGCGACCGCGATCGACAGCCAGAGCGCGTATCCGCACAGCGACATCATAGAACTGAGCGCGACGGTGCCGATCGGGCGCGCGTCGCTGCTGCTGAGCGTCGGCCATTACCGGAAGGTCGCGGACAGCGAAGGCAACGCCGATTCGTATGGCATCCGCTTCGACTATCCGCTGTCGAAGCGCACGGTGCTGTATACGGGCGCCGCGATGGTGCGCAACGGTGCGCATGCGCGCTTCGTCGTCAACGGCGCGGCGGGCGGCGGCGTCGCGGTCGCCAAGCCGGGCGCGACCGCCAGCTCGATCGTCGCGGGCATCCTCACGTCGTTCTGATCGCTCCGGCCACGCCGGCCGGCCCGCGCCGGCGTGTGTCGTCATGCGCAGGCCGGCGGCTGCGGCGCGAGCCATGCGTCGAACGGCGCCTGCTGGCCGATCTTGAACAGTTCGAGCAGCAACGCGCGCAGCCAGCGATGGCCGGGGTCCGCATCGAAACGCCGGTGCCAGTACGCGTTGACGGGCCATTCGCAGGCGCCGGCGATTTCGTACAGCGCGCACGGTTGCCGCGCCGCGAACGTGATCGCGATCGTCTCGGGCAGGATCAGCGCGTAATCGCCGTCCTGCAGCAGCGCGGGCACCACCATGAAATCGGGCAGCGCCGCGCGCACGCGCGGCATGAGCCCGTGCCGTTCGAGCAATTGCATCGACTGCGGATGCGACGTGACCGCGACGAAGCGCAGCGCGTCGGGCGCCGCGCCGTCGAGCACGAAATCGTCGGGCAAACCGATGCGCTGCGCGGTGCGGCGCGGCATCAGCAGCACGCAGCGCTCGTGCAGCAGCGCGGTGCGCTGGAAGTGGCTCGACGCGTCGGCGAAATGCCCGAGCGCGAAATCGATGCGCCCCGATTCGAGCGCGACGTTCAACTGGCATTCGTCGACGTGCAGTGTCTCGATCACGGCGCCCGGCGCGCGCCGGTCGAATTCGGCGAGCAGCGTCGGCAGGAACGCACTCGCCGCGAAATCGCTCATGTGCAGGCGAAACACGCGTTGCGTGCTGTCGGGCGTGAAGCGCGAGCCTTCGTCGAGCACGTCCTGCAGGATCGCGAGCGCCTTGTCGACCGATAGTGCAAGCCGTTGCGCGCGCGGCGTCGGCTCGACGCCGGTGCCGGTGCGTACGAACAGCGCGTCGCGGAACATCAGCCGCAGCCGGCCGAGCGCGTAGCTGACGGACGGCTGCGTGACGCCGAGCCGCAGCGCCGCGCGGCCGACGTGCCGCTCCTCGTAGACCGCGCGAAACGTCTTCAGCAGGTTGAGATCGAGATCCTGCACGCGCAGGCCGTCGGGCGCGTCGCTGTCGTGCGGCACGGGATCGGCGCGAGCCGGGGCCGCGGGGCGGCCGGTTGCGGGATGCGTCATCGTGGTTTCCTCGCGGTGACGGAAGGCGCATGGCCGTAACGTCGCGCATACGCCTTCGCGAAATGGCCGAAGCCATGGATGCCGTGCGCGATCAGCACGTCGGTCACGCTGCGCGCGTCGCCGCGTTGCAGCGCCGCGTGCACGGCGGCGAGCCGGCGCTCGCGCACGTACGCGGCCGGCGTGGTGTGCAGGAACGCGCGGAACGCGTGCTGCAGCGTGCGCGGTGCGACGCCGGCGACGGCCGCCAGCGCGGCGAGCGCGAGCGGTTCGCCGAGATGCGCGTCGACGTGGTCGCACGCGCGGCGCACATGCGCGGGCAGCGGCGGCGTGCCGCGGGCGAGCGTGTCGCTGTACGAGTGCGGCAGGTGCGTGAGCAGCAGCGACATCAGCCACGCGGTGAGGTCGGCGCCGAAGGTTGTCGCGGCCGTGCCGATGCCCGGTTGCGCGCCGAGCCGGCACAGGTATTCGAACGTCGGCAGCACGAGCGCGGCGCCCGCGCCGGTGCCGCCGGCCGCGAGTTCGAACTGCAGCGGGCGCGTGAGCGTCGCGTGCAGCATGTCCTGCAGCTTGCGTTCGAGCGCGCCGCGTTCGAGCCGCAGCACGAGGTTGCGGCAATCGGGGCTCGTGCTCAGGCGGCTCGCGAGCGCGGGCGACGACACGGTCAGCTCGCCGGGGCCGGCGCGCGCGACGACGCTGCCGGCCTGCAGCTCGCAGGCACCGGCGAGCGTCAGCCTGAACAGGAAGTGATCGGCGTCGCCGCCGAAGTCGATGCGCATTTCGCGGCCGTAGCAGAGTTCGAGCAGCGCGCCGTGATGCAGCGGCACTTCGTACAGCTCCGCGCGAAACGGATCGCGGCCGCGCGCGGCCATCCGGTGCGGCCCGAGCCGGTGCGCGACCGCGCGTTCGACTTCGTCGGGTGCCTGCAGCGTGCCGAGCCGGTTCGGCGCATGGCGGGAAAGGGCAATGTCCATTCATGGACCTCGTATCGGATGCGTTGGCGCGGCTTCATGCGCAGCGCCGCGATTGCGTTGCGCGAACGGGCGCGTCGTTGCGCGTTTTGAAGCGACGCGGCGGGGGCGGCCGCGTAGTCTCGGAAACACTCGATCAACCGGAGACGACGATGAAGGTATGTGTACTGGGCGGCGGCCACGGCTGCCATGCGGCAGCCATCGACCTGCTCGAGAAGGGGCACGACGTGACATGGTGGCGGCGCGACCGCGAACCGCACGCGCATCTGCGCGAGCTCGGCGTGTTGAACGTGACCGACTATCGCGGCAAGCGACAGGTGCCGCTCGGCGATGCGCCGGGCGCGATCCGCCTGACCGACGATCTCGCAGCCGCGCTGCGCGGCGCACGGCTCGTCGTGGTGCCGCTGCCGGCCACGTCGCACGACGCGCTCGCCGCGCGGGTCGCACCGCTGCTGGAGGACGGCCAGGTCGTGTTCCTGCCGCCCGGCACGTTCGGCAGCTTCGTGTTCGCGCGAGCGGCGGCCGATGCGGGCAACCGCTCGCGGGTCGCGTTCGCCGAGACGGGCACGCTGCCGTACCTGGTGCGCAAGCACGGCGACAACGAGGTCGTGATCAGCGCGTATGCGACGCGGCTGCCGACCGGCGTGTTCCCCGCGAACGCAGCCGGCTGGGCGTTCGACGTGCTGCGCACGGGCTATCCGTCGGTCGAGCCGGTCGACGATGCGTTGTCCGGCGCGCTGATGAACGCGGGGCCCGTGATCCATCCGCCGCTGATCCTGATGAACGCCGGGCCGCTCGAACACTTCGACGCATGGGACATCCACAACGAAGGCACGCAGCCGGCGATCCGCCGCGTGACGAACGCGCTCGACGCCGAGCGCATCGCGGTGCGCGAAGCGCTCGGCTACCGCGCGCCGCATTTCCCGCTCGCGGATCATTACGCGGCCGAAGGCGACGAATGGATGTACGGGCGCGGCGCGCACGGCAAGCTGACCGATAGCGGCGACTGGCGCGAGAAGATCGATCTGCGCACGCATCGCTACATGCTCGAGGACACCCGGCTCGGGTTGTCCTTCATCGTGTCGTGCGGGCGCCGGGCCGGCGTGCCGACGCCCGTCGCGCAGGGGCTGCTGAGCATCGCGAGCGCGGTCGCGGTGCGCGATCTGTATGCGGAAGGCCGCACGCTGGAGCGGCTCGGGCTCGCGGCGTTGTCGAACGACGCGATGCGTGCGCTGCTCGACGCGGGGTACGCGGCATGAGCGCGGCAGCCGATGTGACGCGCGTGCATGTGCTCGGCGCGGGACGCATGGGGCAGGGGATCGCGCTCGTGTTCGCGTTCGCGGGCCTCAGCGTGACGCTGGTCGACTTCAAGCCGCGCGATGCGGCCGGATGGCGCGCATTCGAGGATCGCACGCGCGACGAGATCGCGCGGCCGCTGCGCGCGCAGGTCGCGCTTGGCTGCATCGATGCCGTGCAAGCCGACGCCGTCGTCGCGCGCATCGCACTCGTTGCGCGGGACGGCGCGGCGGATGTGGTGCGGCGCGCGGATGTCGTATTCGAGGCGCTGCCCGAAATGCTCGACGCGAAGGCCGACGCGCTGCGCTGGCTCGGCGAGCATGTCGATGCGCACGCAACGATCGCGTCGACGACGTCGACGTTCGTCGTCACCGAGTTGCAGCGCCATGTCGCGCATCCTGCACGGATGCTGAACGCGCACTGGCTGAACCCCGCGCTGCTGATGCCGCTCGTCGAGATCAGCCGCAGCGATGCAACCGATCAGTCGGTGGTCGACCGGCTCGCCGCGCTGCTCGAACGCGTCGGCAAGAAGCCGGTGATCTGCGGGCCGGCGCCCGGCTATATCGTGCCGCGCATCCAGGCGCTCGCGATGAACGAGGCCGCGCGGATGGTCGAGGAAGGCGTCGCGAGCGCGCAGGACATCGACACGGCGATCCGCACCGGCTTCGGCCCGCGTTTCGCGGTGCTCGGGTTGCTCGAATTCATCGACTGGGGCGGCTGCGACATCCTGTACTACGCGTCGAAGTACCTGGCCGGCGAGATCGGCCCGCGCTTCGCGCCGGCCGCGAGCGTCGTGCGCAACATGGAGGCCGGGCGCGACGGCGTGCGTACGGGCGCCGGGTTCCACGACTATGCGAACGTGGATGTGCCCGCGTACATGCGGCAGCGGCTCGGCGAATTCGCACGGCTGCTCGACCATCTCGGGCTTGCGCCGGTGTTCGATGGCGCGCGGCGGAAGGGCGGCAGCTAGGCGGCGCGTCGGGGCGGCGAGCGCGAGCGGTGGCACGCGCCGGGAACGGGCATGCCGGCCGCCACCGTGTTTACCGCCCGCCGGTGCGGATCGGCCCGCTTGCGCGGATCGAAGCATCTTGGTCACACCGTGTCGGTAGAGGCGGCAGCGGGAGCGGCCCTCACGATCCGCGTTTCGCGCATCACGCACAGCGTCGCGACGGTGACGAGGCCGAGTGCGACGAGGAACAGCGACACCGGCCACGACGCGTGATAGCGCGCGAGCAGCGCGGTTGCGATCAGCGGCGACATCCCGCCCGCGAAGATCGACGCGACCTCGTGCCCGAGCGCGACGCCCGAGTAGCGCACCTCGGTGCTGAACAGTTCGCCGACGAGCGCGGGCAGCGTGCCGATCATCGCGCCGTGGCTGACGGCCGTGCCGATCGTCAGCGCGAGCCACACGAGCGGCGTCGCACGCGTGTCGAGCAGCCAGAAGAACGGAAACGCGCACGCGACGAGGCTCAGCGCGCCGATCAGGTAAACGGGCTTGCGGCCGATCCGGTCGGACAGCCGGCCCCACGCGAGCATCGCGCCCATCTCGACGATCATCGCGATCATCACGCCGGTCAGCATCACGCCGTTCGGAATGCCGACGTATTTGCCGTAGACGAGCGAGAACGCGAGGAAGATGTACGCGCCGCCGTTCTCGGCCACGCGCAACCCCATCGCGAGCAGGATTTCCTTCGGGTGGCGGCGGATGCACTCGACGATCGGCAGATGCGTGTGCGCACCGCGCTTGCCGGCCTGCTCGAAGTCGCGGCTTTCCGGCAGATGGCGGCGAATATAGATGCCGATCGCGAAGATGGCGATGCTCGCGAGGAACGGCAGCCGCCAGCCCCAGGTGCGGAACGCGTCGTCCGGCAGCGCGTGCGCGGCAAGAAACGCGGCCGACGACAGCACGAAGCCGCCGCCCACGCCGAGCTGGCTCCACGCGGCGTAATAACCGCGCTGCTCGGGCGGCGCGTTCTCGCTGATCATCAGCACGCCGCCGCCCCATTCGCCGCCGGACGCGATGCCTTGCAGCAGGCGCAGCACGACGAGCGCCGCCGGCGCCCACAGGCCGACCTGCGCGTAGGTCGGCAGCAGGCCGATCGCGAAGGTCGACGTGCCCATGATCAGCAGCGTCCACACGAGCGATGCCTTGCGCCCGTAACGATCGCCGACGTGGCCGAACACGATCCCGCCGAGCGGCCGCGCGACGAAGCCGAGCGCGAACGCCGCGAATGCGGCGAGGCTGCCCGCGAGCGGCGACGCGCCGGGCGGAAAGAACACGTGGCCGAACACGAGCGCCGCGGCCGTGCCGTACACGAAAAAGTCATACCATTCCATCGCGTTGCCGGCGACGGAGGCGATGACGATCCGGCGGAGCTGCCGGTCGGCGAGCGGCCGGGCGGCGCTCGGGGACTGCACGGTGTCGGTCGGGTACATGGCGGACTCTGAAGGGGGAGGCGGGCGCGTGCCGTCTGTGCAGCACTGCGGGCTAGTGTTGTCGGCACCGCCTTCCCGGTCAAATCCGCAGAAAAAGGGGAGTGTCATCACTCCCGCAAATGATGGTCGCGCCGGGCGCGCGGCCGTGCCCGCGCCCGGCACGCCGTTACCGCTCGATCTGCCGGTTCCAGCGCGTATCCCACTGCGCGCGGCGCGCGTTGATCGCGGCCCAGTCGACCACCGTCACCTTGCGCACCAGATCGTCGACATTGCCGAGGCTCTGCTGCATCCCGGCGGGCATCTTCGCGAGACGGTTGGTCGGGATCTGCTTGCCGGCCTCGGCGGCCTTCGTCTGCGCGGGCGCGGACAGCAGGAACTGCGCGAGCTTCTGCGCGAGCTGCGGATCGGGATTGTTCGCGACCACGCACAGGTCGACGAGCAGCAGCACCGGGCCTTCCTTCGGATTCGCATACGCGACGGGAATGCCCTTGTCCTGCAGGTCGCCGACGCCGGTCGGCGTGAGCGGGAACAGGCCGGCTTCGCCGGTCTGCACCATCTCGGAGATCTTCGCCGAGTTCGGGATGTATTCGACGACGTTCGGCCCGACCGTGCTCGCCCACTTGCTGAAGCCGGGCTCGACGTTCTGCTCGCTGCCGCCGAGCAGCCGGTTGATCGCGAGGAAGCCGTGCAGCCCGAACGTGCTGCTCGACGCCGACTGGAACACGACCTTGCCCTTGTATTTCGGATCGGCGAAATCCATCCACGACGTCGGCGGCGCCCAGCCTTTCTCCGCGAACAGCTTCTTGTTGTACGCGATGCCGGTCATCCCGAGCTGCACGCCCGCGCCGACGTCGTCCTTCATCCGCGCGAACGGGTACAGCTCCTTCAGCACCGGCGCATCGTCGAGCTTCTGGCACACGCCGAGGCTGACCGCGCGCGCCATCACGCCGTCGTCGAGGAACGCGACGTGGATCTGCGGCTTGTTGCGGTTCGCGAGCAGCTTCGCGAGCACGTCCGACGACGTGCCGGGCACGACGACGACCTTCACGTTGTTCGCCTTCTCGAAGTCGGGTAGCACCTGGCTCGTATAGGCCTTTTCCATCGGCCCGCCGTTCATGCCGATGTAGATCGTCTTCGTTTGCGCGAACGCGGGCGCGCCGGCGCCGGCGATGCAGAGTGCGGCTGCGGCCGCGATCGTACCGAGCAGTTTCATCGAGAGGTCTCCTCTTGGGGGAAAGGGGCGGTCGGCGCGGCTTCGCGGAAGAAGCGTCCGATCGAGAATGCATCGAGTGGCGTGGCGGTTTCGCCGGTCGTGACGAGATCGGCGAGCACGTCGCCGACGCCGGGCGCGAGCAGGAAGCCGCCTCCGGAGAAACCGAACGCATGCAGCAGGTTCGGCGTCGTGCGGCTCGCGCCGATGATCGGGTTGTGGTCGGGCGTGCAGCCTTCGACGCCGCTCCACGTGCGGATCAGCAGCGCGTCGCGCAGTGCGGGCAGCAGCGCGCACGCGTCGCGCATCACCGCACGCGTCGTATCGACCGACGGCTGGCCGAATTCGCCGTCGCCACGACCGCGCCCGCCGCCGATCACGCAGTTGCCGCGCGCGACCTGCCGCGCGTACACGCCGCCGCCGTATACGCCGAGGTTGTGCGTGATGAACGGCGGCAGCGGTTCGGTCACCCACATGTTCGGGTAGATCGGCTCCATCGGCACGGCTTCGCCGAAGCGCTCGGCGATCGTGTTCGCCCATGCGCCGGCCGAATTGATCAGCCACGTCGCGGTGCATGCGCGGCCGCTTGCGTGGAAGTGGAAGCATGTGCCGTCGTGATGAACGTCGTCGACCGGCGTGTGCTCGAACACGTCCGCGCCCGCCGCGCGGGCCGCGCGCGCGAACGCGGGCGACACGAGGCGCGGGTTCGCATGGCCGTCGGTCTCGCACAGCGAGCCGCCGAGCGCCGCGCGGCCGAGCCACGGATAACGACGGCGGAACGCGTCGCCGCGCATCACCTGTAGCGGCAAGCCGTGCTCGCCGGCAAGCGCTGCATACGCGTCGAGCGCATCGAGATCGGCGTCGCTGCGCGCGAGCCGCAAGTGCCCCGACACGACGAATTCGCCATCGATGCCGATCAGCTCGGGCAGGCGATCCCAGATGCGCCGCGCGCGCAGCGCGAGCGGCAATTGCTCGGCCGGGCGGCCCTGGCAGCGCACGCCGCCGTAGTTCACGCCGCTCGCCTGCGCGCCGCAGTCGCGCCGCTCGAACAGCCCGACACGCAGGCCGCGCCGCGTCAGCGCAAGCGCGGCCGATGCGCCGACGAGGCCGCCGCCGACGATCGCGACGTCGTAATGCCGGTTCTCACTCATCGCGCGCCTCGTCGGGAATCGCCGCGACGTCGTCGCCCGCGAGCGCGGCCGAGATCGGGAACGGCTTCACGGGTGGTTGCGCGCGCAACCGGCCGACCTCGGCGAGCGGCCGGCCGGTTGCGGCGGCCAGCACGAGTGCGGCCGCGTCGCCGCACATGCGGCCCTGGCAGCGGCCCATCCCGACGCGCGTCAGCGCTTTCAGCCGGTTGAGTTCGGTCGCCGCGCCGCCACGGATGCAGCGGCGCAGCGTGCCCGCGTCGATCTCCTCGCAGCGGCACACGATCGTGTCGTCGGGGCAGCGTGCGGCCTGCTCGACGGGCGGCGCGAATGCCGCTTCGAGGCCCGCGCGGAATGCGCCAATGCGGGCGAGCGTGCGTTCTAGCATCGCCGCGTCAGGCTTGCCGGACGGCGATGGTGACGCGATGCCCGCATCGTCGAGCAACGCAAGCGCCGCGCGCCTGCCCGACGCTTCGGCCGCGTCGGCGCCCGCGATGCCCGCGCCGTCGCCCGCGACGTAGATGCCGCGCACCGACGTGCGGCCGGCCGTGTCGCGCTCGGGCAGCCATGCGCGGTTGACCGGATCGAAACCGAACCGGCAGCCGGCGAGATCGGCGAGCTGCGTTTCCGAACGCAAACCGAAGCCGAGGCCGAGCGCGTCGCAATCGAGCACGCGCGGCTGCGCATCGCCGCCGGCCGCGCGCCACGCGAGCCCCGTCACATGCTGATCGCCGAGCACGCGTTCGAGCGTGACGCCCGTTTCGATTGCCACGCCATGCGCGCGCAGCCAGCCGATGTAATAGAGCCCCTTCGCGAAGGTCGACGGCATGCGCAGCAGCGCGGGCGCGGCGGCAGCCTGGCGGCGCAGCGGGCTCGTGTCGAGCACGGCCGCGACCTGCGCGCCGGCCTTCGCATACTGGTACGCGACGAGATACAGCAACGGCCCCGTGCCCGCGAACACGATGCACCGGCCGATCGCGCAGCCCTGCGCCTTCAGCGCGACCTGCGCGCCGCCGAGCGTATAGACGCCGGCGAGCGTCCAGCCCGGCACGGGCAGCATGCGGTCGGTCGCGCCGCTCGCTATGATCAGCTGGGAGTACGGCACGGTAATTTCTCGCCCGTCCTGCAGCGTATCGACACGGCCCGCGCCGCATGCCCACGCGAGCGTGTTCGGCCGGTAGTCGACGTGCGGCAGCAGCGCGG
Source organism: Burkholderia sp. BE17 (assembly GCF_009362305.1). Taxonomy (NCBI): domain Bacteria; kingdom Pseudomonadati; phylum Pseudomonadota; class Betaproteobacteria; order Burkholderiales; family Burkholderiaceae; genus Burkholderia; species Burkholderia sp. BE17. Next base: position 16,821 of record NZ_WHNU01000008.1, on the reverse strand, counting down.
CCATTGTCCGGTGCACGGCGTCGGCTTTCGCGGCTTCGAAACCGTACAGCGTGCTTTTGCCGCGCGCAAAGCCGCCGTCGGCCGGCGGTTGACGATAGATCTGCCCGCCCCAGCGCGCGTTCTCGTCGATCACGACGGGGCGCAGCCCCGCGTCGACCAGCGCCTCGGCCGCACGCACGCCGGCCGGCCCTGCGCCGACGATCACCGGTTGCAGTGCGGCGTTCATTGCGTGTCTCCGGTCGTGGCCGGTCGAACGGCGGTGAGAATTCGCATGCCTTCGGCGATTGGCGTCGAGCACGCGCGCACGCGCGCGCCGGCCTCGGTGCGCACCCAGCAGTCCTGGCACGCGCCGATCAGGCAGAAGCCTGCGCGCTGTTGGCCGCTGAATTCGCTGACGCGCACGCGGCGCTGCGCGACGAGGATCGCGGTGAGCACGGTGTCGCCGGCGAGCGCGTGCGTGGGGCGGCCGTCGAGCGTGAACGCAACGGCGGCGCGCTCGCGCTCGGCGACGCGCACGAACTGCGCGCCGTCGGCCGGGTCGTCTTGGGAACGGGAAACGGGAGTCGACATCAGTGTTGGCCGATCAGGATGCGGTTCAGGCCGTACACGCGATCGAGCAGCAGCATCGCGCCGGCGGTGATGAAGATGACGAGTGCCGACACCGACGCCATCATCGGGTCGATCGATTCGGTAGCGTACATGTACATGCGCACGGGCAGCGTGACCGTCTGCGGCGACGTGACGAAGATCGACATCGTCAGCTCGTCGAAGCTGTTGATGAACGCGAGCAGCCAGCCGCCCGTGATGCCGGGCACGATCATCGGCAGCGTGATGCGGCGGAACGTCGTCCACGGGTCCGCGCCGAGCGAGCACGCGGCCTGCTCGATGCTGCGGTCGAGGCCCGCGACGGATGCGAGCACGAGCCGCATCACGAACGGCGTGATGACGATCATGTGCGCGAGCACGAGCCACGCGAACGAGCCGGTCGCACCGATCAGCGCGAAGAAGCGCAGCAGCGCGATGCCGAGCACGAGGCCGGGGATCACCAGCGGCGACAGCAACAGCCCGTTCAGGAACGCGCGGCCGGGAAACGCCGCGCGGCCGATCACAAGGCCCGCCGGCAAACCGATCGCGAGCGACAGCGTCGCCGACGCGAACGCGAGCTTCAGGCTGTTGAAGAATGCGGTGACGAAGTCGGGATAGTCGAGGATCGCGCGGAACCAGCGCAGCGACAGCCCGTGGGTCGGCAGCGTCAGCGTTTCGTCGGGCGTGAACGCGACCAGCACGACGATCGCGAGCGGCGCGAGCACGAACAGCATCACGAGCGTGTGGAACGCGAGGGCGAAGGGGCCGTTCTTTCTCATCGGGATGCGCCTCCGAGGCTGCGCGCATAGCGGCGTTCGAGCACGCGGTAGTAGGTGAGCATCACGACGAGGTTCGCGACCAGCAGCAGCACCGCGATCGTCGCGCCGAGCGGCCAGTTCAGCGAGCCGAGGAATTCGTCGTAGACGGCCGTGGCCGCGACCTTCAGCCGGCGCCCGCCGAGCAGGCCGGGAATCGCGAACGCGCTCGCCGACAGCCCGAACACCATCAGGCTGCCCGACAGCACGCCCGGCATGAGCTGCGGCAGCACGATGCGGCGCAGCGTCGTGAACGGCGACGCACCGAGCGACAGCGCCGCGTGCTCGGTTTGCGGATCGAGGCGCTGCAGCGCGGTCCACACCGGAATCACCATGAACGGCAGCATCACGTGCACCAGCGCGATCACGATCGCGAAGGTCGTGTATTCGAGCTTGTACGGCCCGAGGCCGGCGAGCCCGAGCGCCTGGTTCACGAGCCCGCTCGTGTTCAGCAGCATGCTCCAGCCGAACGCGCGCACGACGACCGACACGAGCAGCGGCGCGAGGATCGCGAGCAGGAACAGCGAGCGCCACGGGTCGCGCATCTTCGACAGCACGTACGCTTCCGGCGTGCCGATCGCGACGCAGATCGCGGTCGTCAGCGCGGCAATGCCGAACGTGCGCGCGAAGATCGTGTGGAAGTACGACGAGCCGAGCACTTCCGCGTAGTTGCCGAACTGGAACGCGGCGATCGGCCCGGTGGCCGGGTCGTAGCGGTAGAACGTCAGCACGAACGTCATCGCGAGCGGCACGAGCACGAGCGCGGCGAACAGTACGAACGCGGGTGCGCACATCAGCCACAGCGGCGCATGGGCGCGCCACGTTGCGCGCATCGTGCGTCCGGTGGCGGTGCGCACCGGCACGGCATCGGGCGCCGTGGGCCGAGCGAGGCCGGCCGTCGCGCCGTCGGTGGGCAGCGGGCGGGAAGGCTGTCGCATTCAGGCCTCCCGGCGCATCACGCGCACGGCATCGCTGTGCCAGTCGATGCCGACCGGCGCGCCTTCCGCGAGCGGCTCTGCGCCTTCGTTCTGGCAGCACACGAGCACTTCGCCGAGCGCGCTGTCGACGCGGTACAGCCACTGGCTGCCGAGGAAGAAGCGGCTCGTGACGGTCGCGGCGAAGCGGCCGGTATCGGGCGAGCACAGCCGCAGCTTCTCGGGACGGATGCAGACCGACACCGCGTCGCCGACGCGCATGTCGCGCTCGCGCGGCGGCAGGTGCGCGGTGCGCCCGGTTTCGGCGAGGTCGTGACCGAGGTCGATGCGGATCGCGTCGCCGTCGTGCGCGACGACGGTGCCCGGCAGCAGGTTCGCCTTGCCGATGAACTGCGACACGAAACGGTTTTCCGGGCGCTCGTATGCCTGGTACGGCGTGTCGATCTGCGTGACGCGGCCGGCTTCCATCACGACCACGCGATCGCTGATCGACAGCGCTTCCGATTGATCGTGCGTGACCATGATCGTCGTCGTGCCGATCTTGCGCTGGATCGCGCGCAACTCGAACTGCATGTCCTCGCGCAGCTTCGCGTCGAGGTTCGACATCGGCTCGTCGAGCAGCAGCACCGGCGGCTCGATCACGACCGCGCGCGCGATCGCGACGCGCTGCCGCTGGCCGCCCGACAGCTCGCGCGGAAAGCGGTGCGCGAGCGTATCGAGGCGCACGAGCGCGAGCGCCGCGCGGATGCGCTCCGCGCGCTCGGCCTTGTCGACGCCGCGCATGTCGAGGCCGAAGCCGACGTTCTCCGCGACGCTCATGTGCGGAAACAGCGCATAACTCTGGAACACGATACCGAGCCCGCGGCGGTTCGGCTTCAGGTGCGTGATGTCCTGCCCGTCGAGCGCGATGCGGCCGCGCGTGACGTCGACGAAGCCGGCGATCATCTGCAGCGTCGTGGTCTTGCCGCAGCCCGACGGCCCGAGCAGCGACACGAATTCGCCTTGTTCGACCGACAGGTTGACGCCGGCGACGGCGGTGAGCTCGCCGAAGGTTTTCGTCAGATCCGTAAGCGTGAGAAACGACATGGGGAGCTCCGGGTTCGCACACCGCATGGCCGGTGCGCCGATGACGCGGACTCTAGCCAGCCATATTTCGGAGCGTCAATTTCGAATTCTGCTGAACGGGATGAATTTAGAAAAAATTCCGTTGAGCGGAACGGATCGACGTATCGCGCGTAAATCGTTCCGATGAATGAAGGGTGGCCGGGCCGCGAAATGCACGCGTCAATCCCGTACACACCCGGATGCCCGCGGAATTTCGGCCGGACGACAATGGCGGCTACCGTATTCCGTTCAATGAAATCGTCGAGGAGAGCCGGCATGCAGGAACCCCTTTCGTCCGGAATGCCCGGCACGCCGGTCGCGCGCGCGCCCGGCGCCGACGACGAGGCCGATCCGGCCGGCGCGCCGGGCACCGGCATGCTGCAGCGCGCGTTCGCGATCCTGCGTGCGCTGGCCGGCATGCAGCAGGACGGCGTGCGCGTCACGCATCTCGCGAAGGCCGTCGGCCTCACGCAGGGCACCGCGCACCGGATCCTGCAATCGCTGATCGCCGAAGGGATGGTCGAGCAGGACGAGCAGTCGAAGCTGTACCGGTTGAGCGTCGATTTCTTCGCGCTGGCCGCGCTGGCCGGCAACCCGAGCAGCATGCGCACGCTGTGCCGCCCCGCGCTGCTGCGGCTGTGCGCGAGCCTCGGCGAAACGATCTTCCTGCTCGTAAAGAGCGGCTTCGACGCGGTGTGTCTCGACCTGTGCGAAGGGCCGTTCCCGATCCGCTCGTTTACCGGTGACATCGGCGGGCGCATCGCGCTCGGCGTCGGGCAGGGCAGCCTCGCGATCCTCGCGTTCCTGCCCGAAGCCGAACGCGAGGAAGTGATCCGCTTCAACGTGCCGCGCATTCGCGGCTACGGCGTGCTCGACGAGGTGTACTTGCGCACCGAGATCGAACGCGTGCGGCAGCTCGGCTACGCGGGCCGCAACAGCGGCGTGCTCGACGGGATGGCCGGCGTCGCGGTGCCGATCCTCGATCGCACCGGTTACCCGGTCGGCGCACTGAGCGTCGGCACGCTCGCGTCAAGGCTCGGCGACGACAGGATGCCGATGATCGTCGAACTGCTGCGGCGCCAGGCCGACGCGATCGGGCCGCGCACCAACCCGTTCGACGCCGCGCTGCGGCGGCCGATGCACGGGCTATCCGGGAAAACCGTATAACGGCGTCGCGCGTCGCCGCGCGTTGCCGTTTCGTCAGCTTGCTTACGCGAGCCATTCGCGTCTTATCGTCGACCTGTTTCGGCCGCACATGATGCCGATGAACATGCTCGTGTATCGCGTGACGTGTTTCGCGAACGCGGCGGATGTGTGCATGACGATGGTCGGTGGGCGCGTGCTGTCGTTCGGTGAGAATGCGGTTCTCGAGCGTGTGAACGAAGTCGCGGAACTCATGATCGAACGCAGCGGGTTGCGTCATCTGCTCGACGAGCCGACGACACGGTGGGGGCGCAGTCACTATCGATCCGATCGGTCGTTGTGCCGGCGGCGGCTCGCGCGCGAGGGTTTCGTCAGCGTCGGGCAACGCGACATTGCCGATGGTTGCCCGTCGGCGGACATGCTAGGATTTCTTCCAAACTACTCCGGAGACTGCTATGCCGTTCATCTGCGAAAACGTTGAATGTCGTGCCGTGCTGGCTCGCGGGCAAGTCAGGTCCAGGCAAGAGGACGACGGGTGGTGCTTCTACTGCCCGGACTGCAACGCGAGGAACGAGTTGAAGGATATCGGTGCGCCAGGCGGCCCTGTCGAGTTGGTTCAGCCGGAAAGATCCGACCTTCCGCACAAGGTCATCGCGACGGCCCGACCATTGGAGGACGGCCGATACGCAGCGCAATTGCGCGTTCAGCGGGCACTCGGCGTGAAGGGAACGTACGCGGCCGAAGAGCATTGGGAGCAGCTCGGCGTGTTCCCGGACCCGCAAGCGGCCGTCGCGCATGCGAAATCGTTCGCAACGGAGTTGCTGGGACAAACGGCCTAGTCGCGAGCGGCACGCTCGATTGCGCGATACCTGGCGATGCGCGGATCGGTACGGGAGGCCCACGACCGTGGGTCCGCGCCACAGCCCGCCCGGTGCTGTGCGGCATGCGCAAACGGGTGCCGCGTTACGCCGAATACCCCGCCAAACAAGAGCTGACTAACCTCGATTCACGCAGCACCACTGACAGCGAGCTTGACGAATAGTCTGGCTGCTTCGTTGCCATGAGACAAAGCGCGCAGTGCAAGGGCGAGCGCCAGCTGGGCGTCGTGGGTGGCCGCGCTGCGATCCTGCTCGAAGAGCTTGACGGCGTGGCGCATGTGCTGTGCCGCTTGCGTGTGAAGCTCGACGGCCGCCGCATGAAGTTTTGCGACGTCCGCGGCACTTGCGGCCGAGCCGGTCGATGGAGGTGTTGTCGAGGGCGTATTGGCACCGTGCGCGCCAGCGTCGTGTGCCTGATCGATCGCATGCAACGTGTGACCGTGAGCCATCATCGCCTGATGGGCTGCGTGGGCAAAGTCCTTGCCGTCCTCGAAATGCCGCGACGCCTCGCGGTGATATCGCGCGGCCTGCTCGTGATGCGATGCCGCGGCTTCGAGATGCCCTTTCTTGCTGTGCTTCGTATTCATGCCGGCTCCTGTGCAACTGTAGGACTGACTCGGATGGCGACCGATTCGAAGACGCGGTGGCGGGTCGCAGCGACGTTCTAATCTACACGCAGTTGCGGCTTGTGTGGCATTTGCGTGTCGCGGAACATCGGCATCGAAGCCGCGCTTTCCGCCGGCGCCAACGCGTGTCAGCCGCAAGGGCAAACAGCTCAAGTCATCCTGGGTCATGGATAGCGTCCGCAAGTTGGGTTGCGGACGCTATCACGGCTCCTCTTACACACAGACGCCGGGTGTGCGGAAACTCGCGCTTGCATTCGTGCGTACCGTGTTGAAGATAGTCGGTGCAATGCACGCAGATTTCGTTTGTATCGGTCAGATGTTTATCCTATGATTCCCCGCACAGACGCTCTTTTGCTACCGGGGTAGCGATGCAAAACAAAAGCGAATCGGGGATCCCTTCTACGCTATGCAGCGGTTCCGTCAGGAACGTGACTGCAATGTCGTCTCTTGTGTCGATGCAGAGTCCCGCGATGCCCATTCATAATTAAAGGCAATAAAGGGTTGGAGTTCTGTATTACCAACGGTCTTCGTGAATCTGTTTCAAGCGCAACTGCTGGAGGTGTCTCACGGCAGGTAATGTCGCGGTATTCAACGGCTCAAGCAAACCCATGACCGGCATGCTGGGGAAATAACGTCGCCGTGCCTCGGCATCGGGTTGCGTCAAAGGAGCAGTCGTGGGAGACATGGTCGGGTACGCAGCGGGGCATCACGCCGTTGCCCGGGCTTGTGCACCGTGAAGCGCCCGAGGAGGCGAGACAGGCCGTGCAGGAAAGCGCTGCGGCGCAGGTGCGCCATGCACGCGTGGAAAACAACAGCGTGGGGATCTTTGCCAATCCACCAAGGCTGAGAATCGCAGCGACGGGATGTGCGCGATGAACCGGGCGAATTCCCGGCGTGGATTTTATCGATAGAAGAACTTTTGATTTTGGATTTCCGTTGTTTACAACAAGGAGTGTCCTGAAGATGAATCTTATGTAAAATTTCCGTTCCAAACCTTTTAAACATATAGGTGGGTTTTCATATACCCATCATCCATGCGCGCGCCCTGGTATGGCGCAACGGGCTTTCAATTTTCTCGTAATCGGCAGGCTTTCTGATTTTCAGGTGGTGCCTTTCATACTTTTTGGAGAATGAAAATGGCTATGACACAAATCGGCAAGTTCACGCTGCACAATGGCGGAGGGTTTGTTGCGAGGGGCGAAGTCGCTTATCTGGACGACAATGGGGAGAAGCATCTGTCCGGTAGTGCCGGAGACATTCTTCTGGGGCAGACCAAGGACGTCGATCCGGACAAGCTGGGCGTGCCTGACGGCAGCATTGTTTCCCTTTACGTCTTCGTGGTGTGGGGTACCGATAACGAAGCAAGGCAATCCTTCATATACAAGAAGGGTTTGCAGGTTGCTGCCAACTACACGATCACCGGAACGACCTTGAGCAATACGCTGGGCCTGATTTCCGTAGACTGACGCTTCTGATCCTGTTCGCCGGGGTATCGCTCCGGCGCACGCTTCGGGCCATGCACAGCATGCACAGATATGCGACACAGGCTGCAAACTCCCGCGGCCGACGAGGGGTATGTCATGAATATTCCGGACGACAGCAACAACGGCAATGAAAACCGCTGGACCAATTGGGCCGGCAATCTCACCTCGGTGCCGGACGCGATCGAGCGTCCTGCAAGCGTGGCCGACGTGCAGGCGCTGGTGAGACGCTCGCGCGGGAACAAGCTGCGGATGATCGGTACGGGGCATTCCTTCAGTCCCCTGATCGTCAACAACGGCGAGACGTTGGTCGACATGTCGAATTTCGCCAAGGGCACGCGAAAGGCATGGCGTTGGCAGGACAAGGGGCGGGATCTTGTCAGCTTCGTGCCTTCCGCGACCTGGGCGGAGGTACGCGACGCACTCACCGCGCCGGACCCGGCCGTGCCGCCAATGTACCTGTCGTCGACCGGCGCGCTGGCGTCGATCAATGCCACGGGCTTCGTCGCCGCCGGTTGCCATGGCACCGGCTGGGACCAGAGAACGGTCTCCGATTTTGTCCATGCCATCGAGTTCGTCTCCGCCGACGGGCAGGTTCATGTCTTTTCCGAGGACACGACCCCCGGCGACATGGACGCCGTGCGCGTCAGCCTCGGCACCCTCGGCGTCATTACCGAGCTGACCCTTCGGGTGGAGCCGCTCTACAATCTGCACGACCAGGAAATCGTCACGGCCACCGAAAGCGTGATGGGTCCCAATCCGCAGGGCACGGACGGCGAGATCAGGCCGCAGAACCTGCATAAGCTGGTGACCGAGAACGACTATGTCGAATTGTTCTGGTTCCCGGGCAGCGGCTACAACAACGGCCAGATCTGGATCAAGAAGTTCAACCGGACGTCGGACGAGCCCCGGGACGTCCCGCTGCGTCCCGATGGCTGGATCGACAAGATGGCCACCTCCGTGATGGAGTGGACCGCGACCCACCCGCTGGTCTGGCCGCTTGTTCTGTCCACGGCCTGGGATACGATCAGCAGCAGGGCCAGAGACATCGAGGCCAAGGGCGGCTTCGTTGCACCGGCACCGCGCGTTCTCTTCTATGCCGACCAGGCTTTTCCGATCCTCGATCTCGAGGTCGCCATCCCCATTCCCGCAACAGGGCGAGGGACGTGGAACGTGGACAACGTGGTTCGTGCCTGGTATGCGGCCTTGAACTATGCGTACAAATTCCAGCGCGATTTCCCGCTGACCACCTGCCTTCATGCGCGCTTCACGCGGACTAGCCCGGCGCTGCTGTCGCCCGCCTTTTCGACGGCAGCCGACGATCGGGTGTGCTGGATGGAAATCTTGAGCGCCTATCCGAAGTCCGAGCCGGACGCGAACAAGCGCGCGCAGGCCATGGCCCCTCACCTGGCGATGATCAACGCCGTCATGGCAGACTGGATCGGGACCCGGCACGGTCGGCCGCACTGGGCCAAGAACTGGCAATACATTACGCCGCATCTCGACGTGAAGGCGCTGTATCCGCAGGCCAACCTCCTCAAGTTCGACGCGCTGCGACGCCGGCTCGATCCGGATGGCATGTTCGTCAACCGGTTCCTGTCGGAGCAGGGGTTGTTCTCTTGATGCTTGCATCCTCGGCCAGTCTCGACTTCCAGTTTTCAGTGGAACCCATGTCGCATGATGGCGTCCCCGGGGGAACGGAGAAACCGTAGTTGTCGACGCCGTTGCCGATGCCGTTGCCGAAAAAACAAGGGACGCCGCACACTCACGCGACGTCCCTTCGCATTTTCGCCGGATACAACCGCCCACATCCGTCAGTTAGAGATATCCAACGGGAAATACTTCGTCGCGATCAGGGAATGCGGTTCAGTGAACGGCGCCGGTGATACGCGCCATGCCGTGCCGGTAGCCGGCGGGCGAGAACGCGGCGTTCAGCGCGGCCATCGCCACGATCACCGCGATATGCATCCACCACGCGATCGCGAAGCCGCCGCCCGCGTCGCGCAGCCAGCCGATCAGCCAGGGGCTTGCCGCGACGGTCAGGAAGCCGACACCCTGCACGAAGGCCGCGAGCGCGCCCGCGAGCCGCGCGTCGGGCAGGTGGTCGAGCGTCACGATCAGGCTCATCGAGAAGAAGCCGCCGAGACCGAGGCCGACGCTCGCGACCCAGAGCCACGGCGCGAACGCGGGCAGCATCGCAAACCCCGCGAAACCGGCCGCCTGCAGCGCGAGCGTGAGCCACAGCACGTTGCGACGGTCGGGCGAACGTTTCGCGAACATCGGCATCGCGAGTGCGCCGATCGCCTGGAACAGCGCCATCCACGCGAGCAGGTTGCCGCTTGCCTGCGCGCTCATGCCGACGCTGCGGTAGAACGCGGGCAGCCATGCGACGAGGCTCGCATAGCCGCTGTTGCTGAGGCCGAAGAACAGCGCGAGCTGCCACGCGCGCGGAATGCGTGCGAACGCAGTGATCGACGCCGATGCGGCCGTCGCATGCACGACGTCGCGCGGTGCTTTCGCGCGCCACATTGCGAGCGTGACGAGCGCGGGCACGGCCCACACGGCGAGCGCGAGATGCCAGCCGCCGTGCGCGGCGAGCCACGGCGCCGCGACCGCGCCGAATACGCCGCCGCCGACCAGCGCGGCCGAATAGAGGCCCATCGCGAGCGGCAGCCGGTCGACGAACCAGCGTTTCGCGAGGCCCGGCACGAGCGCCTGGACGACGGCGACGCCGGCGCCCGCGACGATCGCGGTCGCGATCAGGCCCGCGCTGCCGCCGGTCCACAGGCGTGCCGTGCAGCCGGCCGCGATCAGCGCCAGCGCGGCGGCCAGCGCGCGCTGCTCGCCGAAGCGCCGCGCGAGCCCCACGCCGACCCCGGCGATGACACCCATCAGCACGAACGGCAGCGTGGTCAGCAGCGCGGCCGCGCGAAAGCCGAGGCCCGTGTCGGCGCGCACGACGTCGAGCACGGGGCCGAACGCGGTCAGGAACGGACGCAGGTTGAGGCCGGCCAGCACCAGCAACGCGAGCGCGCCATAGGACACGGAAGCCGCGTGCGGGCGGTGTACGGCTTGCGCGGTGCCGGGGTCGGTCATCGGGATGCTCCAGGGAGGGGCCGGTGGCCCCGAGATGCGATGCCGAAAGGGTAAGCGCGCGCCGCGCCAGGTGAAAATTAAATATTCGACTGGGAACCAGTGCGAATTGCGATGGGACGACGCGGGATGGCGGGGACGGATGGGCGCGACCGCGGCCGCGCGGGACCGGCCGTCGCCGTGCGCTTCGGTGGAGGCGTCGTTACGCGGCCGACGCGTGTTCCGTGCCGGCTTTTTCGCGCGCCGCGACCAGCGTCCGGATACGCGCGCGATCGGCGGCCGTCTCCGGCGTGAAGATCACGAGCGTCAGGTCGGGCCGGCCGTTTACCGCGAACGCCGAGTATTCGAGCGCGATTCGCCCGACGGCCGGATGACGGATCTCCTTGGTGCCTTCCTCATTCGCGCGGATATCGTGATCGCGCCACAGTGCGTCGAATTCGGCACTCGTTGCACGCATCTCGTCGACGAAGGCCTGCACGGTTTGCGTCGCGCCGCCGCGCGCGACGTCGGCGCGAAACGCGCCCACCGCGAACCGCGCGACCTGTTTCCAGTTCGACTGCGCATCGCGCACGCGCGGATCGACGAAGATCAGCCGCAGGATGTTGCGCCGTTCCGGCGGCAGCGTCGCATAGTCGGTCAGCGTCGCGGCCGCCGCGTCGTTCCATGCAATGACGTCCCAGGTCGCCGAGCGCACGATCGCCGGGCTCGCGTCGAGCGAATCGAGCACGTGCTGCAGGCGCGGCGTCACGCTGTCGGTCGCGTGGTAGCGCACTTCGGGCGGATGGCCGACGCCGATCAGGAACAGGTGCTCGCGTTCCGCTTCGTTCAGCATCAGCGCGCGCGCGAGCCGGTCGAGCACGTCGGCCGACGGCGCGCCGCCGCGCCCCTGTTCGAGCCACGTGTACCACGCGGCGCTCACGTGCGCGCGCTGCGCGACTTCCTCGCGCCGCAGGCCCGGCGTGCGGCGGCGCGTGACGGGCAGGCCGAGTGCGGCCGGGTCGAGTTTCTCGCGGCGATCCCGAAGGTACGCGCCGAGCAGGTTGTCGGGTGCGTCTGCCATAGCCTGTTAGTTCGTTTACCGGTAAACCGTCACGTCTTCACCGCGAGTGGCCGTCGACGGATAGTAATCCTCCATTCCATCCGGAGGTGCTGAACATGCGTGTCTTTGTCACTGGAGCATCGGGATTCGTCGGCTCCGCCGTCGTTGCCGAACTCATTGCCGCCGGCCATTCGGTACTCGGGCTTGCACGGTCCGATGCGGCCGCCGCGTCGGTTGCAGCCGCAGGCGCCGATGTCCATCGCGGATCGCTGGAAGATCTCGACAGCCTGACGCGCGGCGCCGAAGCCGCCGATGCCGTGATCCACACGGGATTCAATCACGACTTCTCGCGCTTCGCGCAGAACTGCGAACTCGACCGCCGTGCGATCGAGACAATCGGTGCGGTGCTCGCGGGCTCGGCGCGGCCGCTCGTCGTCACGTCGGGCCTCGCGCTCGTCGCGCCCGGCCGCGCGGCGACCGAGGACGATCCGCACGTGCCGGCGTCGCCGACCTATCCGCGTGTATCCGAAGCCACTGCGGCTGCGTTGAAAGCGCGCGGCGTGCATGCGTCGGTCGTGCGCCTGCCGCCGTCCGTGCACGGCGACGGCGATCACGCGTTCGTGCCGCACCTGATCGCGGTCGCGCGGGAGAAGGGCGCATCGGCCTTTATCGGCGATGGCGGCAATCGCTGGCCGGCCGTGCACCGGCTCGACGCGGCACGCGTGTACCGGCTCGCGATCGAACGCGGCGCGGCGGATGCGCGCTATCACGCGGTCGACGATACGGGGGTGCCGTTCCGCGAGATCGCGGCGGTGATCGGCCGCAGGCTGAACGTGCCGGTCGTCGCGAAATCGGCGGCGGAAGCCGGCGAGCACTTCGGCTGGTTCGCGATGTTCGCGGGGATGGATGCGCCCGCAACCAGCGAGCGCACGCGTGCATCGCTCGACTGGGCCCCGAAGCAGCCGGGGCTGATTGCCGACATCGACCGGCCGCGGTATTTCGAAAGCTGAGCGGGCGGCGCGCACGTGACCATCGGCATGGCGCCGACCGTGCGCGCGGCCATGCCCGAATTCTTCAGCGTGCCGACCCGCACGACGCTTTCGATGCTTTCATCGATCGGAGCGGCCGGCCGGTCGCTTGCGCCGATCACGAACTCGATCTGTGATAGCGCCGCCGGAAGTCGGGCCGCGCCGGAATGACGATCGTCTTCGCGAGCGCGGCCGCGATATCGAAGCGCAGCCGGCCTTTCGGCGCCGCGCGTCATTCGACTGGATGCAGATCCTGCAGCAGCGTCGGCACGAGTTCCGACACGGTCGGGTGGATGTGCATCGCGCGGCTGATCGTCGTGTACGGCGCGCCGGCGGCCATCACGTCGAGCATCCCGTGCACGACCTCGTCGCCCGTCACGCCGAGGATCGACGCGCCGAGGATCGCGTGGCTGTCCGCGTCGACGATCACCTTCATGAAACCCTGGCTTTCGCCTTTTTCGACCGCGCGGCCGACACGCGTCATCGGGCGCGTGCCGACGAGCAGTTTGCGGCCCGTCTGCTTCGCTTCCGCGAGCGTCATGCCGACGCGGCCGAGCGGCGGATCGATATACATCGCGTACGCCGTGATGCGGTCGGACACCTTGCGCGGATCGTTGTCGAGCAGGTTGGCCGCGACGATCTCGTAGTCGTTGTATGCCGTGTGCGTGAACGCGCCGCGCCCGTTGCAGTCGCCGAGCGCCCAGATGCCGGGCACGTTCGTGCGCAACTGCTCGTCGACGTCGATATAGCCGCGCGGGTCTGTCTCGACACCCGCACGGTCGAGCCCGAGATCGTCGGTGTTCGGCACGCGCCCGACCGCGAGCAGCAGGTGCGAGCCCGCGACCTCGCGGCCGCCGCCCGCGCAGTCGAGGCCGACCGCGATGCCGTCGCCGTCGCGTCGCGCGCTCAGGCAGTTCGCGTCGAGCTGCACGTCGATCCCTTCGTTTTCGAGGATCTCGCGCACGGCCTGCGATACGTCGTCGTCCTCGCGGCGAATCAGGCGCGAGCCCTTCTCGACGATCGTGACCTTCGACCCGAAGCGGCGATACATCTGCCCGAATTCGAGCCCGACGTAGCTGCCGCCGACGATCACGAGATGCTCGGGCAGGAAATCGACGTCCATCATCGTCGAGTTGGTGAGGTACGGCACCGAATCGAGGCCCGGCATCGGCGGCACCTGCGCGCGTCCGCCGACGTTGATGAAGATGCGTTCCGCTTCGAGCAGTTCGTCGCCCACGCGCACCGCGTCGGCGCGCTCGAATCGGGCATGGCCCCGAAACACGGTCGTGTTCGCGAGGCCGCGCACCCATTGTTCGACGCCGTGGTTCGAGCGGCCGGAGATCTGGTCCTTGCGCGCCTTCACGGCTTTCATGTCGACGGTGACGGGGCCGCCGACCGACACGCCGTATTCGCCGGCGCGCCGCGCGAGCTGCGCGGCGTACGCGCTCGCGATCAGCGCCTTGGTGGGGATGCAGCCGGTGTTCACGCAGGTGCCGCCGAAGCGGCCGCGTTCGACGATCGCGACTTTCATGCCGGCGGCGGACAGCCGCGCGGCGAGCGGCGGGCCGGCTTGCCCGGTGCCGATGACGATCGCATCGAAGTGTTGCGTCATGACGTCCTCCTGCGCGGGTGCAACGAGGGAAGGCGTGCGGGCGAGCCGCGCGCGGCGGTGGCGGCGCACGGTCGCGCGACGGCGAGCGCTTATGGTAGTCCTGTTGGCGTACGCTCGCGAGCACCGGAAGGGCGGGCGACGCGGGGAGCGCGACAGACGGGCCGCGCACCGGTGTGCGCACCGGGCCGCGCACGACGCGGTCGGCGCGCGATGCAACCGGTCGCGTCGCGTTGCGCCCGTCGTTTCAGTCCTTGCGCTTCCATTGACCGAACGAGACCGGCCGGTGCGCATCGGCGCGCGTGACGGTGACGTCGTCGGGCTTGTCGTCGAGCGGAAACGATTCGGTGACGATCTGGTTCGAAAATACCCAGCCGTGCGTGCGCGAGTCGTAGCGGAACGTCACGTAGTCGCTCCAGTTCTGCCCGCATGCGACGAGGTTCTGCACGGTGAAATAGCGGCCCTTCACCGAGAGGCCGTCGTCGGCGAACGCGAACGGGTCGCACTGGCCGCCTTCGTTCGCGCGCAGGACGACCTGGTCGTTGCGCGCGGCGAGCCGGTACGCGTGGTCGGCCTGTTCCTCGTAGATCAGCAGCGGGCGCGGCGACGGCTGCTCGCGCGTATCGACCGCGCGATGCACGACGACCAGAAAGCTGTGCCGCCCGTTGCCGAGGTCCGGGCCGGCTTGTGCGATGAACGGCTCGTAGCCGGGCGGCAGTTGCGCGGCGATCGACTTCGGCAGGTCGTCGGCGCGGGCGCCGGCAGGCCATGCCACGAGCAGCGGGAGCAGCAGCATGGACAGGCGAAGAACGCGCATGGCTGTGTGTCCGGTTGAACGGAGGAGAGGTAGATCGGCTGCGCGGGGTTACAGATCGCGCCCGAGAAACTCGGTGCCCGGCACCGGATTGAACGTGACGGGCGGCGCGGGCGTGAAGCCGAGCGACGCATACAGTTGCCTTGCGGCGACGAACTCGGGCAGCACGTCGAGGCACATGCGCGCATAACCGGCCGCCGTCGCGTCGCGCAGCAGCCGTTCGACGAGCTGGCGGCCGACGTTCAACCCGCGCGCTTCGGGGCGTACATACACACGCTTCATCTCGCACGTTGCCGCGTCGATTTCGCGGAACGCCGCACAGCCGACCGCGCGCTCGCCATTCCATGCGAGCAGCAGCAACCCGCGCGGCGCCGCGTATTTGCCGGGCAGCGCGGCGATCTCGGGCTCGTAGTCCTGGAATGCGAGGCTGACGGTGGGGCTCGCGATGTACTCGCGGAAGATCGCCTCGACGACACGGGCATCGTCGGGATAACGGGCGGCACGGATCTCGATCATGGGCGGCGGCGCGGGATGACGGGAAAGAGGGCCAGCATAGCAGCGCACGGCCGCTTTCGGCCACGCGCGAAGCGTGCCAGAATCGACGGCTGGACCGTCGGAAACGACACGCAGGCGCCGGCGGATCGGCGTCGCCGATCAAGGAGACTTCGATGACCGCATCGGCTGCCGTACTCGCGATCCTGGCCGCGCTGTGGCTCGGCGCGATGATTCCGGGCCCGAGCTTCGTGCTGGTTGCCCGCAATTCGATCGGGCTGTCGCGCCGCGACGGGCTCGCCACCGCGCTCGGCATGGGCATGGGCGGCATCGTGTTCGGCGGCGTCGCGCTGGCCGGGCTCTATACGCTGCTGCAGGCCGTCGAATGGCTGTATGTCGGCCTGAAGGTCGCGGGCGGCGCGTACCTGATCTACATGGCGTCGAAGATCTGGCGCGGCGCCGACCGGCCGATCGCGATGGACGATCCGCGGGCCGCGGCCGGCGGCAGCGCGCGCAAGTCGTTCTGGACGGGCCTCACGACCCAGCTCAGCAACCCGAAGACGGCGATCTGGTACGGCAGCATCTTCGCGGCGCTGCTCCCGCAGCATCCGCCGCTGTGGTGTTACCTCGCGCTGCCGCCGCTCGTGTTCGGCGTCGAATTCGGCTGGTACACGATCGTCGCGCTGTGCTTTTCCACGCGCCGGCCGCGCGAGCTCTACCTGCGCGCGAAGAAGTGGGTCGACCGCATCGCGGCCGGCGCGATCACGCTGCTCGGGCTGCGGCTGATCCTGAACGCACCGAAAGCGGGGATCTGAGCGCTTCGACTCCCGATCCGCATGCACGGCGGGCGGCCATACATCCGGTCGGCTGCCGGAGCGAACCGCCCGAACCGCGTACCGCGCTTCCGGAAACCGACGGTCGCCTGGAAACGCGTTCTTCTTGCTCATGACACACCGGGAGAGGCTCCCGGCGACCAGACTCGGTCCGAGCGGCCCGAGCGACCCGAGCGACCCGAGCGACCCGAGCGACCCGAGCGACCCGAGTGACCCGAGTGACCCGAGTGACCCGAGTGACCCGAGTGACCCGAGCCGAGTGACCCGTGCCGAGCGACCCGTGCCGAGCGACCCGTGCCGAGCGACCCGAGCCGAGTGACCCGAGCCGACCCGAGCCGACCTGAGC
>NZ_WHNU01000089.1:0-6845 GCF_009362305.1 Burkholderia sp. BE17 | reverse complement strand
CAGCATCAGATCCTGAACCTCGGTCGGCGTCATCGGCCCCTTGACCAACTGGTCCAGCAGTTCCTTGGGCAACTCAGGCAGCGGCCCGCGGGCCGCTGCCTGACGCGCTACGGTTTGCCTCTTCTTCATCGGCATATCCATGACTTTTATACCTCATGATATGCCCCGCCCACGAAATGACGGATAGGTCCGTGCTCCCTGCGCAATACCCGTCGCCCGCGTCGCAGCGTACGTGCTGTGCGTTACACGTTACACGATACGCTCGATTGCAATAGCCGTCGCCTCGCCGCCGCCGATACACAGCGATGCAACACCACGCTTCAGGCCATACGTTTCGAGCGCAGCCAGCAGCGTCACCATCACGCGCGCGCCCGATGCGCCGATCGGATGCCCGAGCGCGCACGCGCCGCCGTGCACGTTGACCTTCTCGTGCGGCAGGTCGAGATCGCGCATCGCGGCCATCGGCACCACCGCGAATGCTTCGTTGATCTCGAACAGATCGACGTCGCGCAGGTTCCAGCCGGTTTTCTCCGACAGCTTGCGCAGCGCGCCGACCGGCGCGGTCGCGAACAGGCCCGGCTTGTCCGCGTAAGTCGAATGCCCGACGATCACGGCCTTCGGCGTGAGGCCCAGGCGCTCCGCTTCCGAGCGGCGCATCATCACGAGCGCGGCCGCGCCGTCCGAGATCGACGACGCGTTCGCTGCCGTCACCGTGCCGCCTTCACGAAACGCCGGCTTCAGGGTCGGGATCTTGTCGAGCTTCGCCTTGCCCGGCTGCTCGTCGATCGACACGACAGTTTCGGCCTTGCCGGCCTTCACGGTCACCGGCGCGATCTCCGACACGAAATGCCCTTCGGCGATCGCGCGTTGCGCGCGCGTCAGCGACGCGATCGCAAACGCATCCTGCGCCTCGCGCGTGAACTGGTACGTCTGCGCGCAATCCTCGGCGAACGTGCCCATCAGGCGGCCTTTTTCATACGCGTCCTCGAGCCCGTCGAGGAACATGTGATCGAGCACCTGGCCGTGGCCCATCCGCATCCCCGCGCGCGCTTTCGGCAGCAGGTACGGCGCATTCGTCATGCTTTCCATCCCGCCCGCGACGGCCACGCCCGCCGAACCTGCCAGCAGCAGGTCGTGCACGAGCATCGCAGCCTTCATCCCGGAGCCGCACATCTTGTTGACCGTGGTCGCGCCCGCCGCGAGCGGCAGCCCGGCCTTCAGCGCGGCCTGCCGCGCCGGCGCCTGGCCCTGCCCGGCCGGCAGCACGCAGCCGAACACGATTTCATCGACGCGTTCGGCCGGCACGTTCGCGCGCTCGAGCGCCGCGCGAATTGCTACCGCGCCGAGCTCGCTTGCGCTGGCCGCAGCCAGGTCGCCCTGAAAACCACCCATCGGCGTACGCGCCATACCAACGATTACGATCGGATCCTGATTCGCCATGATTCGTTTCCTCCAGTGTCAGCGCGGTGCCATGCGCAACGCGCCATCGAGACGGATGACTTCGCCGTTCAGCATCGTGTTCTCGGCGATGTGGCGCACCAGCGCCGCAAATTCTTCCGGGCGGCCGAGCCGCGGCGGGAACGGCACGCTCTTGCCGAGCGCGTCCTGCACGTCCTGCGGCATGCCGGCCATCATCGGCGTCGCGAAGATGCCCGGCGCGATCGTCACGACACGGATGCCGAACCGCGCGAGTTCGCGCGCGATCGGCAGCGTCATGCCTACCACGCCGCTTTTCGACGCCGCATACGCGGCCTGCCCGATCTGCCCGTCGAACGCCGCGACCGACGCGGTGTTGACGATCACGCCGCGCTCGCCTTCCGCGTCGGCATCCTGCTTCGACATCGCTTC
This sequence comes from Burkholderia sp. BE17, assembly GCF_009362305.1. Classification (NCBI taxonomy): domain Bacteria; kingdom Pseudomonadati; phylum Pseudomonadota; class Betaproteobacteria; order Burkholderiales; family Burkholderiaceae; genus Burkholderia; species Burkholderia sp. BE17. Next base: position 4,997 of record NZ_WHNU01000089.1, on the reverse strand, counting down.
TGCAGCCAGCCGGATCATGTTGAACGTGCCGACGAGATTGATCGACACCGCACGCGCGAAGCGGTCGAGCGAGTGCGGACCGTCGCGGCCGACGACCTTCTCGCCGGGTGCGACGCCCGCGCAGTTGACGAGCGCGTCGATGCGGCCAAACGCATCGCGCGCGGTGGCCACGGCTGCCTGCCCGTCGGCTTCGCTCGTCACGTCGGTCTTCACGAAGCGCGCGGCCGCGCCGAGTTCGTGCGCGAGGCTTGCGCCGGCATCGTCATTGACGTCCAGCAGCACGGCCTTGCCGCCTTGCGCAACGACCATGCGCGCCACCGCGGCGCCGAGGCCCGAACCGGCGCCCGTAATCAGAAAAACGCGATCCTTGATATTCATTCGCAGTCCGTATTCAGGGTTGAGCGGCCTTCTCGGTTTCCATCTTGCGCAGCACGAAGCGCTGGATCTTGCCGCTCGGGGTTTTCGGCAGCGCGTCGACGAAGTCGATCGCGCGAGGATAGGCGTGGGCGGACAGCCGCCGCTTCACGTGCAGGCTCAGTTCCTCGGCCAGCGCCGGTGTGCCGTCGAAGCCCTTCGACAGCACGACGAACGCCTTCACGATCTCCGTGCGCTCCGGATCGGGCACGCCGATCACGGCGGCTTCGCTGACGGCAGGATGCTCGATCAGCGCGCTTTCCACGTCGAACGGGCCGATCCGATAGCCGGACGATGTGATCACGTCGTCCGCGCGGCCGATGAAGCTCACGGTGCCGTCCGGCTCCAGCTCGACGTTGTCGCCGGTCCGGTAGTAACCGCCCGCGATCGCCGGCGTGTCCTGCTGCCAGTAGCCGTGGAACCACAGCAGCGGCGAGCGCTCGATGTCGATCGCGAGGTTGCCGGGCTCGCCGGGACCGAGCTCGCGGCTCGCTTCGTCGAGCACCGCGACGCGATAACCGGGCATCGCGAAGCCGGCCGAGCCGGCGTGCACGACGTGCGCGAGGCCGTGATGATTGTTCACGACCATCCCGAGTTCGGTCTGGCCGTAGTGATCGTAGATCGGTGCATCGAGCGCCGCGTCGAACCAGCGCACGACTTCCGGATTCAGCGGCTCGCCCGCGCTGCTGACCACGCGCAGCTTGCCCTTCACGCGCGCCGCCGCTTCCGTGCCGGCCGCCATCAGCATCCGGTACGCGGTCGGCGAGCCGGCGAGGCTCGTGATGCCGAGCCGTTCGATCACGTCGTACGTGCTGTCGACCGTGAAGCCGCCCTCGTAGAGCGTCGTCGCGTGGCCGAGAAGCAGCGGGCCCGTGATCGCGTAATAGAGGCCGTACGCCCAGCCCGGATCGGCGATGTTCCAGAACCGGTCGCCTTCGCGCAGGTCGACCGCTTCGCGCATGTACGCGCCGAATGCGAGCAACGCGCGCAGCGGCACCGGCACACCCTTCGGCAGGCCCGTCGTGCCCGACGTCGACATCATCATGAACAGGTCCGTGCCCTTGCGCAGCACCGGTTCGAACGTGTCGGGCTGCGCGTCGAGCGCCGCACGGAAATCGATGTCGCGTTCCGGCAGCGACTCGCCCGACTCGCGCACCGTCGCGACAAGCGGGCAACCGGCGATCTCGTCGAGCTTCGCGCGATTCGCGACGTTGGTCACGACCAGCCGCGCGTCGCTCATCCGCAGCCGGTGCTCGATCGCCTTCGGGCCAAACGCGGTAAACAGCGGCTGGTAGACGGCGCCTGCGCGCCACGTGCCGAGGATCGTCGCGACGAGCTCGGGCGTGCGCGGCAACAGGCCGGCCACCACGTCGCCTGGCTTAACGCCCTGCGCGACCAGCAGGTTCGCCACGCGTGCCGACAGCGCCCGCATCTGCGCGAACGTGAAGCGGCGGTGCTGCCCGCCCGCGTCGATCCAGTCGAGCGCAATCGCGTCCGCCGATGCGTGCCGGTCGCAGCATTCGACGCATGCGTTCAGGCCGCGCTCCAGGTCGCCGTGCAGATGCGCGGCGGCGGTCTCGATACTGAACCGGGCCACGGCGTCGGCGTAAGCCGGCACCGCCCGGGCGGTTGCTCCATCAGGCATGCGTGTCTCCTGTGCGTTATGACCGCCGGCGAGCCAGCGGCGCGACGGGGATACATCGATAGTAGACAGCCGTCACATTGCAATCAATGACAAACAGAATCTAGAATCGTGATCGCTTTTGCCATGTCGGGAGGACTCGGAAAATGGGGCCGCAGATGATTTCGCCGGATTTCGTCGACGACGCGCTCGCGTGCCTGCGCCGGCAACGCATCGCGACGGAGCCCGTGCTGCGCGCCGCCGGCCTGCCGGCCATCGTGCGCGAGCCCGTCACGCCGCAACAATACGGCCGCCTGTGGCTCGCGATCGCCGGCACGATCGACGACGAATTCTTCGGGCTCGCCGCGCGCCCGATGCGGCAAGGCAGCTTCAAGCTGCTATGCCACGCGGTGCTGCACGCCGGCACGCTCGACAAGGCGCTGCGGCGGGCGCTGCAGTTCCTGCGCGTGGTGCTCGACGAGCCGCACGGCGAGCTCGTCGTGGCCGACGGACAGGCGCAGATCGTGCTGACGCAGTCGGGCGGGCCGTACCCGGCGTTCGCGTACCGGACGTTCTGGCTGATCCTGCTCGGCGTCGCGTGCTGGCTGATCGGCCGGCGCATCCCGCTGCAGCGCATCGATTTCGCGTGCCCGAGCCCCGACCACCGCAGCGACTATCACCAGTTCTTCGGCGTGCCCGTGCATTTCGACCGACCCGACAGCCGGCTCGCATTCAACGCCGCGTATCTCGCGCTGCCGACGATCCGCTCTGCGCAGGCGCTGAAGACCTTCCTGCGCGGCGCGCCCGGCAACCTGCTGGTCCGCTACCGGCACGACACGGGCTGGGTCGCGAAGACGCGCGCGCACCTGAAGGCGCTGCCGGCCGCCGAGTGGCCCGACTTCGACACGCTGGCTGTGCGCCTCGGCACGACGCCCGCGACGCTGCGGCGGCGTCTGCGCAGCGAAGGGCAGAGCTTCGCGGCGATCAAGGACGAGTTGCGCGGCGCGCTGGCCCAGTCGCTGCTGCGCGGGCACGCGCTCAGCGTCGCGGAGATCGCAGCCGAGCTCGGCTTCACCGAGCCGAGCGCATTTCATCGCGCATTCCGCAAATGGACGGGCACGAGCCCCGGCGCGTTCCGGCGCGACGTGCATGCGGCGAATCCGGAACCCTGAATCGCACGCCGAGGAGGCGGGCCCTACGTAGCGGATACGGATATCCCGCCGCACCACGCTGATACGATGCGAACCTCTTGCTGCCATCCGCGACCGATACGCGACGGCAAACGACCGACAAACCACCACCGCTCCCGTGCCGATGCTAGGTTATTTCTATTCATTCGGCCGTCGTGCAGCGGGTGCTCCAGCTGCTTCACGATCCCTGTGCCGTTTGTTTGGGTTTGTTTGGGTTCGTTTGCGTCTGACCGCATCGGTCGCCGGCATCGGCATTCCGGTGCGATGCACCACGCGACTGCCCGCGGCGCTGCCCGGCGCGACATTGCGCCCTGGCCCTTCCGGCCACATACTGGTCAGCCTGCTCGAACAAGGTTGCGTCGATGGTGAGTGTCGATCAGGGTGCCGCTTCGACCTTTGGCGTTTTCGGAACTGCCGTGTCTTTGCTGGCAGCGATTCCGTACGCGCTCGCGATCTACCGGCGCACCGTTCGTCCGCATCTGTTCACGTGGCTCGTGTGGTCGGTCGTCACGGCGATCGCTGCCGCCGGCCAGTTCGTCGCGGGTGCGGGGCCGTCCGCGTGGTGCACGGCGGCGATTGCCGCCACGTGCTTCCTGACGTTGGTCGCCAGCATTTTTCGCGGCGAACGCGGCTGGACCGGCATCGACTGGTTTTTCCTGTGCGCAGCCCTTTCGGCCATTCCGCTCTGGATGCTAACCGACGATCCGACGGTCTCGATCTGCCTGGTCACGCTGATCGAGCTTGCCGGTCTCGGCCCGACCGTCCGCAAGACGATCCGCGATCCATGGAGCGAGAGCCTCGCCTATTTCGCGCTGTGCGCGCTCAAGTACGCGCTGGCATTGCTGGCACTGAGCTCGTGGAGTATTGCGGTCGCGTTCTATCCGGCCGTCAACATCATCGCGTCGATCGGCATCTGCCTGGTCATGCTGGTTCGACGTCAATCTCTGTCGAACGCGCGGTAGGCTCTTTCCGTCGCCGCAGTGTTCGAAACGTGTTGCGTGCTGCAACAGGTCACCGCCGATGAGCGGAACCACAAACCTTCAAAGAAGATGAGAGGCCCTGATATGGAAGCAATCCTGACGGTCATCGAACCCTACGAAACCGCGCTTCGGGCCGCGATGCTGGCCAACGATGTCGAAGCGCTCGATGCGTTGCTGGACGACGATCTGGTGTTCACCGTCCCGACCGGCCAGGTCATCTCGAAGAACGATGATCTGTCCACGCATCGCGCGAAACTGCTGCGTCTCGACAGACTCGATTTCCACGAAACGCGGGCATGCTCGATCAGCGAGATGATCCTGACCACGACGAAGGCGACGCTCGTCGGCCGTTTCGATGGCGTGGCATTCGACGGCACGTTTGCCTATACGCGCCTATGGCGTCGATCGGATACCGGCTGGCGCGTCGTCGCCGGGCATGCGTCGCAGATCATGTAAGCATCGCCAGATGGGAGAGGGAGAGGGAGAGGGAGAGGGAAGCGAAATAGCTCACCGTATCGGGCTCGAGAGAACCGAAGTGACCGTGACCGACGGTCGTGAGCAGGATTGCTGTTGATGCGATGACGGAGCATGCAATCCGTTGCCCGACCGCCTCGCATTTTGTCCGCCCCAATGCAAAAACCCCCGCCTTGTCGGGCGGGGGTTTCTGGCTTAGGGAGCCTGACGATTACCTACTTTCACACGGGAATCCGCACTATCATCGGCGTAGAGTCGTTTCACGGTCCTGTTCGGGATGGGAAGGGGTGGGACCGACTCGCTATGGTCATCAGGCAA
>NZ_WHNU01000088.1:0-7168 GCF_009362305.1 Burkholderia sp. BE17 | reverse complement strand
GCGCATGGTCCAGGGGTGTCATGAGCCGCTCTCCAGTGTCGACGTGTCGCCTTCCGACAACCCCAGCTCGCGGGCTTTCAGCAGGCGGCGCATGATCTTGCCGCTGCGCGTGTGCGGGAGCTGCTCGACGAACGCGATCTCCTTGGGTGCGACGGCCGCGCCGAGGCGCTTTCGCGCGTGGGCGAGGAGTGCCATCCGGAGCGCTTCGTCGGCGCGCTGCCCCTGGTTCAGCGCGACGAATGCCTTGACCGATTCGCCCACCACCGGGTCCGGCTTGCCGATCACCGCCGCCTCCGCAACCGCCGGATGCGCCATCAGCACGCTTTCCACCTCGAACGGGCCGATCAAGTGACCGGCCGACTTGATGACGTCGTCGGCGCGCCCGACGAACCAGTAATAGCCATCCGCATCGCGCCGCGCCAGATCGCCCGTCAGATACCACTCGCCGGAAAAGCACTTTCGATAGCGCGCGTCTTCGTTCAGATAGCCGCGGAACATGGATGGCCAGCCGCGTCTGAGCGCGAGTTCACCTTCGACGTCCGGTCCGTCCAGGAATTGCACGCCGCCGTTCGCGTCGCGCTTCACGATCGCCGCATCCACGCCCGGCAGCGGCCTTCCCATCGAACCGGGCTTGATGTCGAATGCGGGTGTGTTAGCGATCATGATTCCGCCGGTTTCCGTCTGCCACCAATTGTCGTGGATCGGCAGTCCCAGCGCGTCCTTTCCCCACCAGACGGCTTCCGCGTTCAACGGCTCGCCGACGCTGGCGACGAAGCGCAGGTTCGGGAACGCGTGCCGCCTTGCGATCTCGACGCCGGCCCGCATCAGCATGCGAACGGCGGTCGGGGCCGTGTACCAGACGGATACGCGCTCGTCCTCGAGCAGGCCATACCAGCGCTCGGCATCGAATTCCTCGCGGTCGACGATCGAGGTGACGCCATGCAGCAGCGGCGCGATGATCCCGTACGACGTGCCCGTGACCCAGCCGGGGTCGACGGTGCACCAGTACGTGTCGTCGTCATGCAGATCGAGCGCATAGCGTCCGGTGATCCAGTGCGTGACCGCTGCCGCATGTACGTGTATCGCGCCCTTCGGCGTGCCTGTGGTGCCGCTCGTGAAATGCAGCAGGGCCATGTCCTCCGGCGAAGTCGCTTCATATCGACACGTATCCGCCGCGCGGGCCATCAGCGACGCCAGGTCGTGGGTGCCGGCAATGGCGGTCGTGGTACCGGGCTCGTCCGCGACGAGCAGAACATGCTTGAGATCCGGCATGCGTTCGCGCCATGACGCGATCTTGCGCTCGAAGAGCGTGTCGGTCGTGAGCAGCACCGTCCCCGCGCCGAGATTGACTCGCGTCACGATCGGCTCCGGCCCGAACGCGGAAAAGAGCGGCGAGACAACCGTGCCGTTCTTGAGTGCACCGAGCATGCCGACATACATTTCGGGGATCCGTCCGGCGACGATGAAGAGACGGTCGCCCTTGCCGACGCCCAGGCTGCGCAGCACGTTGCAGAAACGGTTGGTGAGCGTCGCGAGCTCGGCATAGCTGACTGTGCGGGGCGCGGCATTGCGGCTGAGAAAGCGCAGGGCGATCTTGTCGCGGCGAGGGCCGGCGCAATGACGGTCGACCGCCAGCCAGCCGATGTTCATGCCGCCGGCAGGTTCGACGGCGAGTTCCCGGGCGACGGATGCCCACGAAAAGCGGCGCCGCTCGTCATCGTAGTCGAGAAGATTCGGCGCGACGCGCAAGTCGGCGGGTGTTTTTGCGATGATCGCGGGAGCGTTCATGTGGCCATCTGGCGGTCGGTCAGACGGTTTCAATTTAAGTAGCCGCCACCGGTTGTCCGTTGACTTGCATCAATGCCGGATCGTTGCGCAAGCCGTGCCTGGCGCACACGACCCCGTTGCATGAATCGCCGCTACATCATTCGTCCGCCAGTTCGCGCGCGGCCGGGCGAAAGCATGGAAAACACGCCGGCTGCTGCACTGCGAAAGCGGGACGGCGGCCATCAGATTTCGGGAAGATACGCGGCGGCGGCCGGCAGGGCGGGATGCGTGTCTTCGGACGCCGGCATGCTCGCGACGACGATCGGTGCGCAAAGCGGCCGCCGCAACGCCGCCGGAGCGATGCCGTGCCGTATCGCAGCCAGCAGCCCGGCCGCCTCGAGATAGTTGTCGACTTCGTGATACTGACCGGGAGCCCAAGGCAGTGCGGCCAGGTCATTGCGCATGATGCTTGCATTGCCGCGCACCGCGATCACGGGGATCCGTTGTTCGAGGGCCGCGAGCACCGGCAGGCCGAGGCACCCGCCCGGAATCACGACACACGACACGTCGGCTGCGGTGACGACGTCGCTTGCACGCATGTCGGCGGCGCGCGTGATAAGGCGCGGGCTTTGCCGCAAGCCCTTCAGTACGCACATGAAGAAGCCGGTCGAGATCGCTTCCGCGGCCATTCGCGGATCGACCACGCCGAGATCCTCGTGCGCGACGGCCTGCGACTCGTCTGGCTCGCACGCGGCGCGCCGCGGACTGTGGTAGCCCGGCACGGGGAATTCACCCGTGTCCGGGCTTGCGACCCGGACGGGTTTGCCGCCCGCTGATCTGCATCAACCGCACCCTGCAGCGCATGACCTACCGTGGCCGGTATCGGTGACCGTCTCGGATCAACTCAAGCGGAGCATCCCATGCAAACGCGCGACATCGTGATGTCGATCGACGGGACGCGTCTCGACGGCGTACTGACGACGCCGTATGAGGCGCGCGGCCTCGTCATGTTCGCGCACGGCAGCGGTAGCAGTCGCCTGAGTCCGCGCAACCGCGCGGTTGCGGCGACGCTCGTGAATGCGGGGTTCGCGACACTCCTGTTCGATCTGCTCGATCGCAACGAGGAACGCGTCGACAGTCGCACGGCAATCTATCGCTTCGATATCCAGCTGCTCGCAGATCGCTTGTCGGCCGCGATTGCATGGGCACGGGCGCAGCCGGATACCGGATCATTGCGGATCGGCCTGTTCGGCGCGAGCACGGGCGCGGCGGCGGCCCTCGTCGCGGCCGCGCACGATCCGGCCGTCGGCGCCGTCGTGTCCCGCGGCGGCCGTCCCGACCTGGCCGGCGACACGCTCGAGCACGTGAGCGCGCCGACGCTGCTGATCGTCGGCGCGTGCGACGAGCAGGTGCTGCATCTGAACCGGCTGGCTGCCGCGCGCCTGACGTGCGAAACCGCGATCGAAATCGTTCCCGGCGCCACCCATCTGTTCGAGGAGCCAGGCGCGCTCGACACGGTCGCGCGGCTCGCTGCTTCGTGGTTCATTCGCTGGCTTTCGGCCGGTCTCCGATAGAGGGTTTGATCGTGGCCGATTCGCCTGATAAAAGCAACGTTTCGAATGCGCAAGACGCTGATGGCAGTTCGGTGGCGCGCCGTGCCGGCAGCGTCCCGCGCCCGCACCGGCGGCATATCGCCCGGATGACGTGCTGCAGGCACAGAGCGCCTGTACGCGCAGGCGCGCGTCGGCTGCGCGAGGTCGGAAGGGCAGCGGTATGACTTGAGCGGGAAGCGCGATTCGGTCTGCTGAAGATGCATGCCCGCATACTCTGCATGCCAGGCGGGTCGTCCGCAATCCACCTGGCACGCGGACGGATCAGCCGATCCCGTCGCTCCAGTTTCCCGGGCCCGGCGCGCCTGGTGACGGGGCCGAGCGTGGGCGATTCACGATCATGCAGTCCGTTGTGAGCAGCAGCGATGCGACCGAGATCGCGTTCTGCAGCGCCGAGCGTGCAACCTTGACCGGGTCGACGATCCCGGCTGCGATCATGTCGCCATATGTCGCCGTCGCCGCGTCATATCCGAATGGCCCGGTCGCGGCATCGACCGCGTGTACCACAGCCTGTGCGTCTGCTCCCGCATTCTCCGCGATCTGACGCAGCGGCGATGCCAGCGCGTCGTGCACGATTCTCGCGCCGGTGCGCTGCACATCCGTCAGGTCCGCGCCATTGGCTTCCAGTGCGCGCCGCGCACGCAGCAGTGCGACGCCGCCGCCGGGCACAATGCCTTCCTCCATCGCGGCGCGCGTCGCGTGCAATGCATCCTCGAAGCGATTTTTGCGCTCGCGCAGCGCAGTTTCCGTCGCGGCGCCGACACGAATCACTGCGACGCCGCCCGCGAGCTTCGTCAGACGGCGCGTCAGCGCATCGCGCTCGTATCCGGGCGGTGTCGTGGCAACACGCGTACGCAGCGCCTGGACACGGTCGTCGATGCGCTTGCGCTCGCCGCGCCCGGCGATGACGGTCGTTGTCTCGCGTGTAATCTCCACACGACGCGCGGCGCCGAGATCGTCCAGCGTCGTGCGCTCGAGCGTGCGGCCTGCCTGAGCTGAAATGACCGTCGCGCCGGTCAGCGCGGCGAGGTCGCCGAGCTGCTCGGTGCGCGCCTCGCCGAATCCCGGCGAGCGGATCGCGCACGATTTCAGCGTGCCGCGCAGATGGTTGACGACGAGGGTCGCAAGCGCTTCGCCTTCCACTTCGTTCGCGACGACGAGAAGGGGCTTGCCGGTGCTGCTGAGCGCCTCAAGCACCGGCAACATTTGCGCGATCGCATTGATGTTCATGTCGCACAGCAAGATGCGCGGCTCGTCAAGGACGACGCGATGATTGTCCGATTCGACGAACAGCGGCGACAGATAGCCGCGGTCGATCAGCGAGCCGTCCACCGTCTCGAGTTCGTCGTCGAGCTTCGTACCGTCCTCTATGCTGATCGCGCCGTCCTTGCCAACACGCTCGACGGCCTGCGCGACGAGCGAGCCGATCGTGCTGTCGCCGCTTGCGGAAATCGTCGCGATCTGGCGCATTTCATCCGCGCTCGCGCAAGGTTTCGACACGCGATGCAGTTCGGCGACCACGTCGCGGCCGGCGGCCTCGATCGCGCGCTTGAGCGCCATCGGGTCGTGACCGGCAGTGACGCACTTGATCCCTTCGGCGACAATGGCCTGGGCGAGGGTGGTGGCGGTGGTCGTGCCGTCGCCGGCGACTTCGCTCGTGCGGGTCGCCACTTCGCGCAGCAAGCGGGCGCCCATTTCCTCGAACGGATCGGGCAGGTCGACAGAGCCGGCGACGACGACGCCCGAGTTTGCGACCAGCGGCGCGGTGCCGGCCTGCTCGACGATCACGTTGCGCCCGCCCGGTCCGAGCGTAATCTTGACTGCCTCGGCTATCGCGTTGACGCCTCTGAGTAGCCGTTGCCGGGCGTCCTGATGAAAGACCAGCGATTTTGCGGGCACGATACGCCTCCTCTTCCACGAAGCCGGACACGAAACGTCGCGAAACCGGCTATCGATATTCCACCTGCCGGCGCTTCGCGCCGATTGACCTGGATCAACAAGCGCGAAGCGTTGCGTGCAGCCCTGTGCTCGCAGAAGGGCATTCCGTTTCTCCATCCCGAGCGTTGATCTCCATCAATTGCCGCGGTCCTGGCCAATCGAGAATGAGTGCGTTACCTACGAGAAGGAGGTACGACATGAAAGAATCGTCCACCAAACTGCCGGTCAAGCAGCCGCAGGAGAGTGCGGAGCGTTCGCTGATGGCGCCGTACTGGCATCCGATCGAAACGCTGCGACACGAGATGGATCGTCTCTTCGACGAATTCAATCGCGGCGCGGGCGTGCCGTCGGCGAGGCACTCGATCCTTGACCTAGAACCATTCTGGCGTCGTGAACGCGAATGGACGGCCGAGCCCGCGGTCGACTTCGCCGAGACCGACAAGTCATACGAAATCACCGCCGAACTGCCGGGGCTGAGCGAGAAGGATATCGAAGTCAAGCTCGCGAACGGTGGCTTGTCGATTCGCGGCGAGAAGCACGAAGAGAAGGAGGAACAGCACAAGGACTACTACGTCCACGAGCGGCGCTTCGGCTCGTTCGAGCGCTACTTCCGGATGCCCGACGGTGTCGACAGGAACAAGATCGAGGCGTCGTTCCAGAAGGGCGTTCTGACGGTCACGCTGCCGAAGACGCCGGAAGCCCGCAAGGCCGAGAAGAAAATCGAGGTCAAGGCGGGTTGATGCCGGGCTGGGTCAACAGGTTTGCGCCAATCGGCGTCTCGGGAATGCACACGCCTGTTCGGCAACGCGTGCATGAAGGAGGCAGTGATGTATGCCGGCAAAATACTTGTCGTGTTCTATTCGCGGACAGGCACGATCCGCCGGGCGGCAACCGCGCTGGCCGCGATGCTTGACGCCGACGTCGACGAGATCTTCGTGACGCAAAGTCGGGCAGGCCCGTTCGGATATCTGCGCTCGCTTGTCGAGGCAATCAATCGGAAACCGGCGGAGATCGTTGCACCGAAGCGGGATCCGTCCGCGTACGACCTCGTGGTGATTGGCTCCCCGGTCTGGGCAGGCTGCGTATCGTCGCCGGTGCGTGCCTATCTCGACGCAAATCAGCGGCGCCTGCCGCGTGTCGCATTCTTCTGCAGCTTTGCGCAACGCGGCGCGGATTCCGCGTTGACACAAATGCGGATGCTCGCGCGCAAGTCGCCGCTTGCCGAATGCCGTGTGACGCCGCGCGAAACATTGCACGGCGAAGCCAGCCCGATTCTGGCGGCATTCGCCGAACAGACCGCGCGCAGGCTGGCAGAAGCGGCCCCGTTGACCAATATGCGCTGATGCATGCCACGGGCCGACCGGAGGGCGAATGCGGGATGTCATTGACTGGCGCTCGTGCAGCCGGTTGTTGCTGGGCTTGGCAAACCGTCCTGACGTAAGACCTTGAGGTCCGTGTTCCCGCAGCCGGGCGACCAGCCGGCGAATCTGTCGTGTCGTCAATTCCAGCCGTGCCGTTGCACGCCATGGCTTGAGCTTGCCGTCCGCCACGTCCTGAATGACCTTGAACCTGTCCAGCTCGCGCATTGTCATCGTGATCCGTTCCGTTGCAGCCATCGAAGCCTCCAGCGCTGGATTCCCAGCGGCCGATCAGCTTACGATGGGTCGAAAAGCGGACATTTGAACTTGGCCAGAAGCGGACATTACAACTTAGCCACTACAACTAATGTCGTAGCCATTTCAAGATGTCGTGGCGCCAGCTAAATAGAAATGTCCGGTTTTGAGGTTGGGGTTAGGGTTGGTTTTGCTGCCTGTTTGTCCTGGTTTATTCGTTACGCCGTGTCGAAGGCGGGC
>NZ_WHNU01000087.1:0-10208 GCF_009362305.1 Burkholderia sp. BE17 | reverse complement strand
CGCCCGGCTACCGCCCGGCTACCGCCCGGCTACCGCCCGGCTACCGCCCGGCTACCGCCCGGCTACCGCCCGGCTACCGCCCGGCTACCGCCCGGCTACCGCCCGGCTACCGCCCGGCTACCGCCCGTTGAGCCCGTTGAGCCCGTTGAGCACGTCCGGCACGTCCGGCACGTTCAACCCGTTCAACACATTCCGTGCATTCAGCCCGTCCCGGGCATTCAGCGCTTGAACGTATCGACAGCCGTGCGGCCGACCGCCGGATCGTCGGTGAAGAAGCCGTCGATGCCCGCGCGCAGGTAGGCCTGGATCTCGCGCACCGAGCCGGCCGTGTTGCGCGTGGCCGGCGTGCCGCCGTCCTTCAGCGACGCGGGCAGGAAGTTGTTCTCCGGGCGGAACGTGTACGGATGCACGACGAGGCCGGCCTCGTGCGCGTAGCGCACGTACGGCGTCGGCGGCTGCAGCGTGCCGTCTGCGGCGACCGCGATGATCGACGTCTTGTACGGGCCGACGCCGTTCGCATAGGTCGCGATCTCGCGCATGCCGTCGCGCGTCGACAGATCGCCGTAGGTGCGCTTGTCGTTCGCCTTCACGAAGTCGTACGGGCGCTGGCCGGCTTCGTCCATCAACTGCACGAGCTTCCAGTTCGGCTGGCTCGACTTGATCCGGTTGCGGATCGTCTTCAGGTTCGCGACCTCGAACGACTGGATGTAGACGGTCGCGGTGCGCGACGTGTACGAATCCTTCAGCAGCGCGTCGACGAGGCGATCCTCGAGCGGCAGGCCGATCGACTGGAAGTAGGTCGGATGCTTGGTTTCCGGATACAGGTGGATCGTGCGGCCGGTCTGCGCGGACATCTGCTTCGCGAGCGCGACGATCTCGTCGAAGGTCGGAATCTCGAACTGGTCGTTGTACGCGGTGTTCGCGGGGCGGACCTGCGGAATGCGCTCGCGCGCACGCAGCGTCTTCAGCTCGGCGAGCGTGAAATCCTCGGTGAACCAGCCCGTGAGCTGCGCGCCGTCGATCGTCCTGGTCGCCTTGCGGCTCGCGAACTGCGGCAGCGCCGACACGTTCGTCGTGCCCGAGATCTCGTTCTCGTGGCGCGCGACGAGCACGCCGTCGCGCGTCGACACGAGGTCGGGCTCGATGACGTCCGCGCCGTCCTCGATCGCCTTGCGGTACGACGCGAGCGTGTGTTCGGGGCGCAGCGCGCTCGCGCCGCGATGGCCGACCACCTGAACCTTCGCGGAAATCGGCTGCGTGGGATCGGACGTCAGGTCGTCGCCGCCGCACGCGGCGAGCAGAAAGGTGGCGGCACAGGCGAGCGGGACGTAGCGCAAGGCGCTCGGGCGCGTGAAGAACATGTCGATGAACCTTCGAAACGGGAGTCGGAAAAGTCGGAAAGGGCGCTCGCTCCGCCGGCGCGGCTGTTTTGCCGTGCCGTATGGAATCGAACGGGACGCGATCGTCGCATCGAATAATTACATATGTATTACTTGAGTCTTTCTGTTTTGTTCGAGGTTGCGGCGAGGGCGGCGGGGACGGGCGCGGCATCGATGTGTGTGCGGCATTCGGGCCGTCGCGGGCAGGCCTCGCGCCGGATGCACTAAACTTGCGGGAATTTTGCATCGCAGCGCCCGGGCCGACGCCCGCGCGGCGAGACGATGCGGCGACTCGCGGGCCGGCGCGGGCGCCCGGCGCCCGTGTGCGCCGGGGCCCGCGCCGGCCGATTTTTCCCGACCCATGACGACCCGAACCGATTCCGCCTACCTGCTCGGCGACCTGCTGAAGAACGTTTCCCGCTCCTTCTACCTGACGCTGCGCGTGCTGCCCGACGGCATGCGCGACCCGGTCGGGCTCGCGTACCTGCTCGCGCGCGCGGCCGACACGATCGCCGACACCGCGCTCGTCGCGCCCGATCGCCGGGCCGCGTTGCTGACCGACCTGCGCGACGAGATCGAGCGGCTCGGCGACGGCGCGGCGCTGTCGCGTTCGCTCGACGACGTGACGCGGATGCAGACGGATTCGCACGAACACGTGCTGCTCGGCTCGATGGAGCCGATGCTCGCGCTGCTGCGCGCGCAGCCGGACGCCGACCGCGCGTCGATCCGCAAGGTCGTCGCGACGCTGACGTCAGGCATGGAATTCGACCTGCGCACGTTCCCGGACGAACAGTCGGGGCAGGTCGCGTCGCTGCCGACGCGCGACATGCTCGACCGCTACACGTACCTCGTCGCGGGCTGCGTGGGCGAGTTCTGGACCGACATGACGGGCGCGCACACGCGTGCCGCGCGCGGCTGGGATTTGCCGGACATGCGCGAGAAGGGCATCCGTTTCGGCAAGGCGCTGCAGATGACCAACATCCTGCGCGACTGCGCGAAGGACCTGCGCATCGGCCGCTGCTACCTGCCCGACGACGTGCTGCGCGCGCATGGGCTCGGCGTTGCCGACCTGATGCAGGCGGACGCGTCGGCGCGCGCGCGCGGCGTGCTGGTCGACCTGCTGCGCGTCGCGCTCGACCAGTATCGCGACGCGTGCCTGTATACGCTCACGATCCCGCGCCGCTTCGTGCGGCTGCGGCTCGCGTGCCTGTGGCCGATCATGATCGGCCTCGAAACGCTCGAGTTGCTGGCCGGCCACGATGCGTGGCTCGACCCGGCGAAGCCGGCCAAGGTGCCGAGGAAGCGCATCTACCGGATCATGGCGTCGTCGCTCGCGCTGGTCGGCTCGAACACGGCGATCCGTGCGCGGATGACCGCGCTCGCCGATGCGGTGAACGCGCGGCTTGCCGCGCCGGCATCGCGTTGAATGCCGCCGGCGCGCCGCGCCGGCATCGACCTTCGGCCCGCGTTCGCCGGGCCGCCCCCATCCGATTTCCCACGCGCGGACTGAAACGTTTTCATGATTTCGTTTCGTGAAATGTGGGTGTCATGAACGTCAGCGATCCTGCGCGGCGGCGTGAATCGCGATGTCAGTCTGCGATCGCGCATTTGTAAGATGATTTTTGCCGAAGGCGTCTGACGACATCGGACGGTCTCGTTGCACCCGTAAAAATGTAAAGCTAGGGTTTTCACCGGCAAACGCCGGAAATGACCGCCGCGTAAGCGTTTTCAGGTGTTATGTAACCGCTTGGTGAACCCGCGCGTTGCGTCGATCATACGATGACCGACTGCACATGTTGGGAAATAATCGGTAATCCGTCAGAATTGCGCCGGCATGTACTCGCACATGTGTCACAAGACCACACCAGAAAAGAAATCATTCTTTGAGGACGGAGAATCAATGAAAAAGCGCGTCGCTTTCGCCATGACGGCAGCGGGCCTTGCAGCCGCTACCGCCGCCCACGCCCAGAGCAGCGTGACCCTGTACGGTATCGTCGATAACGCTATCGCTTGGCAGAACAACTCGTCGGCGACCAGCGCGATCTCGGGTGGCCACTCGAAGGTGCAGATGGCCACCGGCATTTGGGCAGGCAGCCGCTTCGGCCTGAAGGGCAGCGAAGATCTCGGCGGCGGCACGAAGGCGATTTTCCAGTTGGAAGCCGGCTTCAACGCGAACAACGGCTCGTCGCAATGGACGAACGGCATCTTCACGCGTCAGGCGTGGGTGGGTCTGTCCAACGCAGCGTACGGTACGCTGACGGCGGGCCGCCAGTACACCGCGTACTACACGCTGCTGTCGCCGTATAGCCCGACGACCTGGCTGACCGGTTATTACGGCGCGCACCCGGGCGATATCGACTCGCTGGACACCAGCTACCGCGCGAACAACTCGCTCGTCTACATGTCGCCGAAGTTCTACGGCTTCACGGTCGGCGGTTCGTACTCGCTCGGCGGCGTGCCCGGCAGCTTCAACCGCGGCTCGACCTGGAGCGCGGCGGTCCAGTACCTGAACGGCCCGGCAGGCATCGCAGTCGGCTATCAGCGCATCAACAACGCGACGCTCGGCGGCGGCGTGTGGGGTGCGAACTCGACCGCACAAAACGGTCTGGATTCGGCCGGCAACGGCGCGGAGCAGGCCGTGTCGTCGATCAACGGCGGTTACAAGACGGCACAGTCGCAACAGCGTCTCGCCGTGACGGCCGGTTACCAGTTCACGCCGGCGTGGGACATCTCGGTGTCGTACTCGAACGTCCAGTACATCCCGGGCACGCAGTCGGCATTCCGCAACACGGCGATCTTCAACACGGCTGGCGCCGTGCTGCACTGGAAGGCATCGCCGCAGTGGGACTTCGCGGCAGGCTACTCGTACACGGCGGCAACGCAGTCGAACGGTGTTTCGAGCTCGGCCAAGTACCACCAGGTCACGCTGTCGCAGTACTACAGCCTGTCGAAGCGCACGGGCCTGTACGCGGTTGAAGCGTACCAGCACGCTAGCGGCAACACGATCAGCGGCCTTACCGGCGGCATCGTCAATGCAACGACGTCGATCGGCGACGGCGTAGGCGCAGGTTCGAAGCAGAACCAGATCGCTGCCGGCGTCGGCCTGATCCACCGCTTCTGATGTCGCGCGGCGCGCGAGCGCCGCTCACGACATGCGGTATGAAGAAACCGGCCTTCGGGCCGGTTTTTTTATGTGCGGCACGCGTTGCGCGTATTGCGGGTTCGGTCATCGGCGGGCATCGACCGGAAGCGGGCGGCGACTGAAGCCGAACCTGATAAGCGCGACGCTCATGCGGTGCACGGCATGCAGCCGGCAGCATCTGGCCCGTGCCAGTGCCCGTGCCAGTGCCAGTGCCAGTGCCAGTGCCAGTGCCAGTGCCGCCGGCGCGGTGGTTACTGCGCCGCATCATCCATCCAGCTCCCCGCCAGCGCCTGAAACAGCGCCGCCGTATCGGCAAGCCGGTCGGCCTGCGCGCGGGTGCGGTCGAGCGCCGTCTGCAACGTCTGCCGCTGCGCGTCGAGCAGGTCGAACGTGCTGACCCCGCCCGCCGCGTAACGATCGCCGGCAATCGCGTTGCGTGCCGCCGCTTCCTGCGCGGCCGTGTCCCGCGCCTGCAATTCGGCCGCGTCGTGCTCAACCGCGCGCATCGCGTCGGCTACCTGCTGAAGCGCCTGCAGCACGGTTTCCCGATAGCTCGCGAACGCGGCGTCGTACGCCGCTTCGGCCGCGCGTTTCTTCGCGCGCAGCTCGCCGCCGTGAAAGATCGGCTGCGCAAGACCAAGGCCGACGTTCCAGACATTCAACCCGCTCACGATATCCGCGATGCGCGTGCGCTCCGAGCCGATCCCCGCCGAAATCGAAAAACGCGGATACAGGTTCGCGGTGGCCACGCCGACGTTCGCGCTCGCCTGGTGCAGCACGGCTTCCGCCGCACGGATGTCGGGCCGTTCGCGCGCGAGCGTCGACGGCAGCGTGACGGGCAGCGTGCGCGGCAGCGCGAGCGCATCGAGCGTGAGGTCGGGCAGCACGGCGCTGGACGGCGGCGCGCCGAGCAGGATCGCGAGCCGGTGGCCGGCCTGCGCGAGGCGGGCCGCGAGCGGCGGCAGCGATGCCTGCGTCTGCGCGAGCAGCGCGCGTTGCGCATGCACGTCGGCCTGCGACACGCCGCCCGCCGCGAAGCGCGCGTCGACGATGCGCAACTGCCGCGCCTGCGCATCGATGAGCTGGCGCGTGAGCGCGACCTGCTGCGCGAGCGACGCGCGCAGGATCGCGGTGGCGACGACGTTGCCCGCGAGCGTCAGCCTCGCGGCGTCGAGCGTGTATGCTTGATAGTCGACCTGCGCGCGCAGCGCTTCGAGCGCGCGCCGGTTGCCGCCGAACACGTCGAGCACGTACGACACGCTGACCGACGCGTCATACAGCGTGAACGGCGCCGGATTCGGCACGTTGCCCGGCAGCCCGAACGCGGCGATGTCGACCTTCTCGCGCGTGGCGGACAGGTTCGCGTCGACACGCGGCAGCATCGTCGCGCCGGCTTCGGCCGCATGGTTCTGCCGCGCTTCGTCCAGCCGTGCGCGGGCCTCGGCGAGCGTCGGGCTGTTTCGCCACGCGGTATCGACGAGCCGGTTCAGCGGTTCGGAGCCGAACTCGGTCCACCAGTGTTGCGGCGTGTGCGCGGCCGATGCGAACGTCTGCGCATCGCCGGCCGGGCCGCCGGCGGCCGCCGTCGAGGCGGGCGGCTCATCGCGCGTGTACTGCTGCGTGGCCGGTGCGTCGGGCGTGCGGAAATCCGGCCCGACCGCGCAACCGGCGACGAGCAGCGCAGCAGCGGCCAGCGTAAAGCCGCGGGCAGCGATGGAGGCGCGATGCGAAGCCGGTTTCATCGTGCGGCACCTAATCGAGCGTGCGCCGGTAGAAGCGCAGCGCGATGCCCATCACGACGACGGTGAACAGCGCGACCGGCCACACGGACGGCCACAGGTCGGCCCAGCCGTTGCCCTTCAGCAGGATGCCGCGCACGAGGCGGTTGAAGTAGGTGAGCGGCAGCAGGTTGCCGATGAATTGAGCCCACTTCGGCATCCCGGCGAACGGGAACATGAAACCGGACAGCAGGATGTTCGGCAGGAAATAGAACACCGCGAGCTGCATCGCCTGCAACTGGTTCTGCGCGAGCGATGAAAGCGTGATGCCGACCGTCAGGTTCGCGGCGATGAACAGCAGCGCGGACAGGTAGATCGCGAACACGCCGCCGACGAACGGCACGACGAACACGAACCGCGCCGCGGCGAGGATGATCGACACCTGGATCAGCCCGATCAGCACGTACGGGACGATCTTTCCCGTCATCACCTCGAGCGGCCGCACAGGCGTCGCGAGCAGGTTCTCCATCGTGCCGCGCTCGCGTTCGCGCGTGATCGCGAGGCCCGTCATCATCACCATCGTCATCGTCAGGATCACGCCCATCAGGCCCGGCACGACGTTGTACTGCGTGATGCCTTCCGGGTTGTACAGCCGGTGCAGCACGACGTCGAACGCGGCCGGGCGGCCGTTCAGGTGCGCGAGCGGCCCCGTCAGGTCCTTGTTCGCGACGGGCTGCACGAGGCCGGGCAGCGCGCCGATCGCCGACGCGGTCGCGACGGGATCGGTCGCGTCCGCCTCGACGAGCAGCGACGGACGCTCGCCGCGCAGCAGCCGCCGCGAGAAATCGGCCGGCACGCTCAGCACGAACTGCACGTCGCCGCGGGCGAGCGCATGCCGGCCCGCTGCTTCGTCCGGCAGCGTCTCGACGATGTCGAAATACGCGGAATTGCGCATCGCGGCGATGAAGCTGCGCGCGAACGGGCTCGAATCGGCGACGATCACCGCGGTCGGCAGGTGCTTCGGATCGGTGTTGATCGCAAAGCCGAACAGCGTGAGCTGGATGATCGGCACGCCGACGATCATCGCGAACGTCACGCGGTCGCGGCGCAACTGCAGGAATTCCTTCAGCACGATGCTCCACCAGCGCGCGACCGAGAACGATTCGCGCAGGCGCGTCCACGCGTTCATGACGATGCTCCGCCGGGCGGCCCGGATGCGCGGCCCATCATGAAGATGAAGACGTCCTCGAGCCCGGTGTCGATCGGCGCGATCTGCAGCGACGCATCGTCGCTCGCGACCCGCGCGAGCGTCGCGTCGAGCGCGGCGCGATCGCGGCCGCTTACGTGCAGCGCGGAACCGAACACGACGGTTTGATCGACGCCCGGCATCGTGCGCAGCCGCGCGGACAGTTCGGTCAGGCGCTCGCCGGTGATCGTGCGGGTCGACAGGTGCTGCGACGCGACGATCTCCGCCGACGTGCCTTGCGCAAGCAGTTCGCCGGACGCGATATAGGCGAGCTTGTGGCAGCGCTCGGCTTCGTCCATGTAGTGCGTGCTGACGAGCACCGAGATTCCTTGCGCGGCCAGCCGGTGCAGTTCCTCCCAGAAGTCGCGGCGCGCGGCCGGATCGACGCCGGCGGTCGGTTCGTCGAGCAGCAGCAGTTCGGGCTCGTGCAGCATGCACGCGGCCAGCGCGAGGCGCTGTTTCCAGCCGCCCGACAGCGCGCCCGTGAGCTGGTCCGCGCGGCCCGCGAGGCCGAGCCCGTCGAGCGCGCGCGCGACGGCCGCCTTGCGGTCGGGCATCCCGTACACGCGCGCGACGAAGTCGAGGTTCTCGCGGATCGACAGGTCTTCCCAGTACGAGAAGCGCTGCGTCATGTAGCCGACGTGCCGCTTGATCTGCGCGCTGTCGCGCACGATGTCGTAGCCGAGGCAGGTGCCGCTGCCCGAGTCGGGCGTGAGCAGGCCGCACATCATCCGGATCGAGGTCGTCTTGCCGCTGCCGTTCGGCCCGAGAAAGCCGAAGATCTCGCCGCGCGCGACGCGCAGCGAGACGTCCTTCACGACGTGCTTGTCGCCGAAGCGCTTGTTCAGGCGATCGACGTCGATCGCGTACGGAGCGGCCGGCGCGTTCATTGCACCCTCACGGCGACGGGCTGGCCCGGATGCAGCTTCGGCGCGTCGGCGACGGCGGGGCGCGCCTCGATCATGAACACGAGCTTGGTCCGGCTCTCGTTGCTGTAGATCACGGGCGGCGTGTATTCGGCCTGGCTCGACACGTAGGTGATGCGCGCGGGCACGTCGGCCGCGCAGCCGTCGCAGCGGATCGCGACCGCGCGCCCCGGCGCGAGCGAGGCGATGGCGGCTTCCGGCACGAAGAAGCGCACCTTCAGGTTCTGCGGCGGCAGCATCTGCACGACCGGATTGCCGGCCTGCACCCATTCGCCGACGCGGTACAGCGTGTCGTACACGCGCCCGGCGGCGGGTGCGGCGACGCGCTTCTGGTCGAGTTTCCATTGCGCTTCGGCAACTGCGGCCTGCGCGGCGTCGACCTGCGCGGCCTGCGCGGCGACCTGCTGCGCGCGGCCCGGCAGGCGCGCGACGTCGACCTGCTTCCGCAGTTCGTGCATCTGCGCGGCGGTGGTTTGCGCGGACGTGCGCGAATCGTCGAGCTGCTGCTTCGACAGGCCGCCGGCCGCGTACTGGCGTTCGTCGCGCGCGAGTTGCGCGGCGGCCCGTGCGGCCTGTGCGGTGGCCTGCGCGAGTTGCGCCTGCGTGACGGCGACTTCGGGCGGGCGCTTGCCGGTCTGCAGGTCGGCGAGCTGCGCACGCGCCGCGGCGAGCTGATGCCGTGCCTGCAGCAGCGCGGCCGTTTCGTTCGCGGCTTCGAGCGAGAACGCGGGCGTGCCGTCGGCGACGGCCTGGCCGCGTGCGACCGACAACCGCGTCAGCGTGCCCGATTGCGACGACGACAGGTACACGAATTCGCCTTCGACATAACCCTGGTAGGTCGTGCCGTTGTCCGTCGACCGTCCGCAACCGGTGAGCAGCGCGAAGGCGACGAGCGCAAACGGCAACGCGCGGGCCGCGTTCACGACGGCCTCCGCGGCGAGTGCGTCCGCGCGCGCGGCGCGGCGGGCGGCGGCTGCAGGCCGGAGCCGAGCAGCGCGCGGACGTGCCGGTGCAGCACGGCGCGATCGATCGGCGGCAGGCCGCGCGCGCTTTGCCACAGCTTCGCGGTCGCCAGCGGCAGCATCACGAGCGCGATGATCGAATGGAACAGGAACGCGGGTTCGAGCGCGGGGTTCAGCGTGCCGGCCTGCTGCGCGGCGCGGATGCGTTCGGCGAAACGCCCGACATGCTCGAGCGGAATGCGCCGCAGCATCCGCTCGCGCAGCAGCCCGCCTTCATGGACGATCTCGCGCAGCCAGATCGACGGCAGCCACGGCATGCGATGCGTGACGTCGAAGAAGCGGTCGACGAGTTCGGCGACGAGCGCGAACGGATCGTTCTCGATCTGCGGCTCGGTCGGGCGCCACACGAACGCGATGACCTGCGCGAGCCGCTCCTCGACGATCGCGTCGAGCAACTGCTCGCGGTTCGTGAAGTAGTAGTGGACCATCGCGGACGTGACGCCGGCGGCGGCGGCGATCTGCGCGACCGTCGTCGCGGCGATGCCGCGCTCGGCGAACAACTGCATCGCGACGTCGAGCATGTGGTCGCGCAGATCGAAATCGTCCACCGACGGGCGGCGCCCGCGCGGCCTGGCGACAGTGGATTTCCCGTTCATGCAGACGACGCTAATTGATGAGTTAGTTAATTTCAAGGAAGGGTTTTCGCCGGCGTTGATCGAGATCAGACGTGCGTCGAATGGCGGCGCGGACGAGCGCGGACGCGGCGCGGCGGCGGGTAGTGTGCCGGCGGCGGCGTGTAGGGAGCGGCTAATGGGGAAATGGCGGGGGGAAATGG
>NZ_WHNU01000086.1:0-10544 GCF_009362305.1 Burkholderia sp. BE17 | reverse complement strand
GCCTATTCACAGGCCACGCTCAACGCTGTTGCCAAGCGGCTCAATGAGCGTCCTCGAAAGACGCTAGACTTCGATACACCGGCTGAGCGCTTTCATCAATTCGTTGCATCGACGGGTTGAATCCGCAACCCACAACGGCCGGTCAGGTTTCGCGATAGCGGACCTTCATTTCCCACGTTTGTCACCTTGCGGAGCCCAATGATCTGGGGGCGCACCGTCGCCTTACTGCTTCTGGCCGAACGCGTGTCAAAAAGCGCAGGCTCACATTTTCCGTTTACAACGGCCGCACCTACGCTTCCGGGATTTCGATTGTCCCTTCAAGATATTGAACAGCCTGACCGGAGATATATACCCGGTCCCCTTGTACGCGACAATGAAGTAACCCGCTGCGGCGTGACACCTGCATGGCCACGAGTTGTGACCTGCCCAAACGGTCGGACCATAATGGCGCAAGCGCCGCGTGAATAGATCCGGTCACCGGATCTTCATCTCCGCCATTGGCAGGCCAAAAGTAGCGGGACACAAAATCATGCTCATCTCCGCGCGCTGTCACGACAACATCGAGCGGACCAAGTGCCGACAGCAGATTGAGTTCGGGTACGACGGATCGTACCTCGTGTTCCGTTCCGTAGATCGCAACATAGGCTTGCTGGTTTATCAGCACTTCTTGAGGCCGTATCGAAAGCCCCTGGATCAAGTTCGCGGGTATTTCTTCCAATTTTTCAGGCCGGCGCTGCGGGAAGCTCATTTCGATCAGACCGTCATGCGTAAGGCAAACGGCAAGCCGACCGACCGCTTTCGCAACAAATTCGATGACTTCCAAATCATCACATCGCTTGAAGATCACGTATGCGCTTGCCAGCGTGGCATGTCCACAAAAAGCAATTTCGGTAAGTGGAGAAAACCAGCGGATGTCGAACGCGCCGTCGGCATTTTTCACGAAGAATGCTGTTTCGGACAGGTTGTTCTCAGCGGCGATTGCCTGCATCAAGCTATCGGGCAACCAGCGTTCGAGTGGCACTACCGCAGCGTAGTTACCCTTAAACACCTTATCTGAGAATGCGTCAATCTGATAGATCGGCAGTTTCATGAAATGCGCCTGTTCAAAGCGGGAGGTTGGTCAGCGATTTGCGGTGTTATTCGTAGACAACGATATCAGCCCGGGAAGCTGGCGAACATGTACAGATTGCGATGTTCGGCACAAAAAGCGACCGCTCGCTTGGGCCGACGATGCCGTGGGCGTCGTCTGAAAGCAGCCGTTTGCCCAACGTTTTGCTGCCCGTCGATCCTGCGATGAAGTGTTTTAGCGAGCATGAGCGGTGGCCCACCGGGACAACCGCGCATGACGATGACGGAAAAGAAACACGAGCACGCCGCCAATCATACTTGGCCACCCTGGCAGCCATCGCGTCGGCGAACGCAACTCAAAAGTCAGTTTGTCGTGCACTTCACAACCGCCGCTTATGTCGCGAATGGTCCGTTCGTGAATCCAGGTCCGAATGCCGAGCATTCGCGACGTTTCCTTGAATCGGAATCCGGGGCCCACTTCAGCGAGCGTGATGTCGTCGAAATCTACCGGGAGCACGCCCAACACAAGGAGCCAGCTCCGGCCGAAACAGCGCCCAAGCGGGAGTTGATCGATCGACCTACCTCGCAGAGCGGCAGGGACCGTCATGTGTAACCACGGAAACAGTTCGTCGTTGATGCCTTGCGGCGTTGTCACACGCAACCACGCTGCAGCGGCGCTTACCGGGAGTGTGGACCTTCGTTCAAATGTTGTTCTCACAGTCATCCCAATGTTTGAGTATTGTTCTCCCGGCCTGCCGGTCTCCACTCGGTCGAAAGAATTTGCACGGGCCACCATCCTTGACAGTGAGTGGCCGTGATTGTCGACGATTCGATCGGTGGTGTCGACCGACCGAAACTGGCCGACATCGGCATGACAGCATGCGCATCTCACCACGGCTAAAGGTTGCGGTGCAACCTGAGCCTCAGGCGGTACTGGCCATTCCCGCCTGCGTGTGAGCAAGCGATTGGCATTCCAGCGCCTTTTCGATAAACGTGATAAATGCGCGTGCTTTTGCGTTTAACGCCGATCGCTCGGTAACGCATGCGTAGAGGTCCATCGGTTCCGGCTCGGCATGGGCGATGTTGCCGGAGCCCGGCTCGAACAATGCCCGCAAGCGTCCGCTATCGATCATCGGTTGTGCAACGAAGCTCGCCAGCCGTGCGATACCTCCGCCATTCGCAGCGATCTGCGCAAGCATGTCGATGTCATCGCAGACGAACGCGGGTTTGACTTGCACTTCGAAGCGCTCGCCGTCCCGTGTGAATCCCCATGGCAAGTAACGGCCGTCTGTCGGATAACGAAAAGCTAGGCAGGCGTGGTGTTTCAGATCCTCGGGCGAGAGAGGTGCGCCAGCGCGTTCGAGATACCCGCCCGACGCACAGAACACGAAAGGCCGCGAGGCAATACGCCGGGCGATCAGCCGCTCATCGAGTTGTGCCGCGATCCGGATGCTTACGTCGATGCCTTCGAGCCGATGATCGACGGGCCTGTCGGTGCTGATGAGTTCGGTATCGATGCGTGGATATGCGGCTTTGAATGCGGGCATCAGTGGCGCGAGCACGTAACGACCGAATGCCGCCGTTGTGGCGACGCATAGCGGGCCTTGCGGTGCCGCCTCCGAGGCCGCTGCCTGGGAGGCCAGATCGATATCCCCGGGAATATGCCTCACCTTCGCGTAGTACCGTGCGCCGCTTTCGGTGAGCGCCATCTTGCGTGTCGTTCGTGAGAGCAGGCGTGCGCCCAGATGTGCCTCGAGGCGCGCAACGCCCTGACTAACTGCGGCTGCACTCACCCCGTGTGTGCGTGCAGCCGCGGCGATGCTGCCGGTCTCCACGACACG
This sequence comes from Burkholderia sp. BE17, assembly GCF_009362305.1. Classification (NCBI taxonomy): domain Bacteria; kingdom Pseudomonadati; phylum Pseudomonadota; class Betaproteobacteria; order Burkholderiales; family Burkholderiaceae; genus Burkholderia; species Burkholderia sp. BE17. The sequence continues at coordinate 7,635 of NZ_WHNU01000086.1, read as the reverse complement.
GATGAAGATGTTGATTAGTCTCAGAATGTCCATCGGCCCCGTTCGATCTTTTCGTGCGTGTCGTCAATTTTACTTACGAATGAATCAAGTGTGCACCGGCTACCAGCCTGTTCCTCAACCCGGTACGCTAGCTATCCCATCTGACCCACGCTATGAGGTTTTTCATGCCCGCAGGAACCACCACGACCCGCCGGATTCGCTTCCCAAGAGCATCTGCGCCATATGTATTTGCGCTGTACATGGCGACCATCATGGCATTTCTCATGTGTCTCGTGATAACCGTCGCCGAATTCGGCATCGACGGGCATTACATCGAAAATGTGAAGAATGCGTATCGGGTGGCGATGCCTTCCGCGTTTGTCTGCATCTTGGTAGTGCGCCCGATAGTCGCCCGGCTTGTCGCGTGGACGGTTCACACGTATTGACCATCTAGGTCGCAACCGACGCAGGCGTGCATTTGCCGACGACCGAGGTTGACATTCGAAGGTCGGCTTTTGGCCGCGCTGCGCCGTACGATGCCGTCGCCGCTCGGGCAGCCAAGACGACACCCGGACGGCACGTCTCGCAACCCATTGCAGATATTCGGCGATTCAGATGCATCGCGCATTTCACCTCGCGAGGCTGCCCAATTCGCCTAACCTCATCTGAATTAATTCCAGCAATGCCCGCACACGCGCTGTGACGGAATGCCGGTGGCTGTAGGCACCAAGCAATTGCAACGGCGCAGGACATAGGTCCAGTGTCACCTCTTGCAATCGGCCTGCGGCCAGATCTTCCTGGCATGGGTAGGCCGCCACAATCGCGAAACCGATGCCTTGCCGTGCGCCTGCCACGGCCAGTTCTCCGCTGTTGACGCGGTAGCGGCTACGGACCGGCACCTTGACCATTTCGCCCGCAGCGTCCTGAAACTGCCAGGGCTGGCCCTTCAGTGCACTGAGGGTGGTGATGCAGGGCAGAGATTTCAGCTCACGCACGTAGCGTGGCATTCCGGTCTTGGCAAGCAAGGAAGGAGCGGCGACCACGATGCTGGGCAGTGTGGCGAGTTCGCGGGTGATGAAGGCACTGTCCTCCTGATGACCCCGATGGAAGACGATGGAAAGGTCGACGTCCTCTCGAAGCACTTCCAGTCCGGTCATCCGGGTATCGCATTCCAGCTCGATGCCGGGATGGAGGCTACAGAATTCGGCGAGGATGGGAGCCAGCAGTCTTGGCGCTTCGCTAGGCATGCACATCTTCAGAGGACCGCGCAATTCGCGCTGTATCACGCCAAGCTCTTCCTCCGTGGAGAGCAAGGTGTCGAGCAAGGGCTTTGCGCGCTCGTAGAGCAGCCGGCCGGCTTCCGTCATGCGCAGATGGCGGGTACTTCGCTCCAGTAGGCGTACACCGAGTCTGCGCTCCAGTGCTGCAACGTGGCGGCTGACATTCGACGAGGGCATGCCCAACAGGCGTGATGCGCCAGCGAAGCTCTGCTCATCCACGACTGCCGCGTAGACACGGACAGTATTCAGATCGAGTGCATCGCGCATTGATTATCCCGTTTGAGGTATGAAATCTGCCCATTTTTGCACGCTAGTTCTCCGTGTTGGTGGAATCTAAGATGCCCTTCTTGTCCGATGAGCCACCCTTGGCCGTGCATCAGGACTGCTTGAGAAGGAGAGCTTCAGCGTGGAAATTGGAATACTTGGCGGCGGCATTGCGGGGCTGAGCGTGGCACTCGCCTTGCACAAGCAGGGGTACCGTCCCCGTGTTTATGAGCGCCGGGCGGAGCCTGCGACTATGGGAGCTGGCGTGACGCTCTGGCCCAATGCAGGCTTTGTGCTGGAAGAGCTGGGACTGCTGCGAGACATAGAGGCTGTCGGTGGCCGGCCTCTGATAGCGCATCGCTACGATGACGCAGGCAACGCTCTGGGAGGCGTCGACATTGCATTGCTGGATCGGATGATGGGGTATCCGACCCATACGGTGCTGCGCCGGGACTTGCAGGAGGTGTTGCTGAAGCATGCGGCGCGGGCAGGCATCCCGGTGGAGTTCGGACACCGAGCGGCGGCCATTGATCTGGATGCCCACGGCAGGGCCGTGGCCCATTTTGAGAACGGCGTGAGCATCCGCCCGAACTTGCTCATCGGGGCCGACGGCCGTATGGATTCAGTGGCGCGCAAATTTGTTGCGGGTGACAACACGCCGATCTACCAGGGCTTCGTGAACTGGATCGGCGTGGCGCAGGGACAAAGTGCGCTGGTCGACGACATCGCGATTCAGGACTTCTGGGGGGCGGGCAAGCGCTTCGGCTGCGTGGCGATCCGGAGCGATTTGCTCTACTGGGCAGCAGCGCAGGCGCGGCCATTGCCTGGGGAAACCTCCACCTCAAAAATGCGCAAGGAGATTGAGGATCTGTTCGCCGGATGGCCCGAGCCTGTCGCCCCCATCATTCGGGCCACGCCTGCGCGTGCCATCCGGCTGATTGCGGTGCATGACCTGGAGCCACTGCATGCATGGAGTCGGGCAAATGTGCTGCTGATTGGAGATGCAGCGCATGCGCCTTTGCCGACATCGGGGCAAGGTGCCTGTCAGGCACTGGAAGATGCATGGCATCTGGCTCGGTGCCTGGAGGGCACAGGCGGTAGCTTGGACGAAGTCTTCCAGCAATTCACGGAGATCCGCAGGCCCAAGACCACCAAGCTGGCCGAAAAGGGACGGATCTTTGCACGCGCCCTACTTGCGACTGACCCAGAAACCTGTCGCATCCGCAACGAGCGGGCCAAGGCATCCAATCCTGTCCGTGATGTGCAGATATTGGCTGAGGGATGGGCGCAAGGATTGCCCATGCCACTCTATGCAGGCGGCATGCCTGTGGATGGTGCCGGTGTCAGCAGTCTGTACGCTCCTGGGACCGTGCCAAACTAAACAACGGTTGGAGTCTCCAGCAGTGAGACTCCTCGCGGTGAACTGTAGGCCTGTATCTTTCACACTAGAGGAACCAGATGGTCTTTGGCAGACGGATCGTTGCAAATGTCTGCTGTTGGCCGAACCGAGTCGGATGACCGGACGTCCGCGTCGCTCCCCATGGCGGGCCCGGCCCAGCCCCATGCTCGATGGCGTCGGTTGCTACGCCTGCGCCCAATCACTTTCGGCCGCCAGTGTGCGCTGCGCCGAGTTCAGCGTTACATGAATCTCGACAGTACCAGCCTAGCCTCCATCGTCATCAGCCGTGCCGCCGTCAGTGCTGCTTGCGGCAAACCGGATCGGTCTCGCGCCGCTCGCTCGATTCGCACCAGTAACTCGGCCGCCACGCTTCGAACGCGACGGCCTTGGTCGCGTTGGCGCGCGTGACGCGGACCGGATCGGCCTTCAGCGCGTCGCCGTCGTGCTCATAGTTGAACCGCCAGTTGCGGAACACTTCGCGATGGAAAACCCACGTGCGGTGCGCGACGTCATAGCGAAACGTCACGCGGTCGCGCCAGTGGTTATGGCCCGCGAATACACCCTGTTCGACCGTGAACGCGCGCGGTTCGATCGTGAGCGCGTTCTCCGCGACGCCATCGAGATACGGGTCGCCCATGCCGCCTTCGTCGGCTTTCATGATCACGGTGTCGTTGCGCGCCGCCAGCCGGTAGCGTCCGTCCTTGCCCTGCAGGAAGATCAGCAGCGGACGCGGCCCAGGCTTGCGCATCGAATCGCCGGGCAGGTGCGCGACGACGACGTAGCCGGGGCGGGCGCTGTCGGTCAGGCGTCCGGACGCGGCATCCAGCGCTTCGTAGCCGGCGGGAAGCTGCGCGACGATGTCGTCAGGGAGATCGGACGTGTCCGGGCAAGTGAGCGACGGCGGCGTGTCGCCGCACTGCGTGGCGTATGCATTGCCGATGCCGAATGTCAGCAGCGCGGCGATGAGGAATTCTTTGAAGCGGGGGATCGTCATGCGGTTCGAATCATGAGGTCGCGGCGCGGAAGCCGACGCGCACGCGTAGGCTCGCCTCGCCGCAGCGCGGGTTGATGGATCGTCAGGTGACGCAGTGCAATTGGTCACGCGCGCTTGCGCGTCGGCCGTGCGACGGGTGCCGGTGCCGGCGGCTCGTCGTCCTGCTCGCAGAGCCGGTCGAGCATGCGTTGCGCGGCGCCCGCGCAATCCTCGCCCGCCGGCTTGTTCTCGATCTCGTCGATCAGCGTCTCCAGATGGCGCCGGTTCTGCGCGAGACGCTGTTCGAGCAGCGCGATTTCGTCGACCTTGTGCCGCAGCGCGATCAGCAACTCGTCGCGCGGCCACGCGCCGAGATCGGGCGGCAGCACCGCGCGGATTTCGTCGAGCGCGAAGCCCGCGCGCTGCGCACGGTCGATGATCGCGAGCCGCGTCAGCGCTTCCGGCCCGTATTCCCGATAGCCGTTCGCCTGCCGGCGGGCCGGTTCGAGCAGGCCGCTCGCTTCGTAGAAGCGGATGCGCGACGCCGCGAGGCCGCTGGCCCGCGCCAGTTCGCCGATTTTCATGTGGTGCTCCAAAGAGGCTTGACCTTAAAGTTGACTTTAAAGTTATCGTTGGGCATCGTCAATCGAGGATGCGCTCCATGAACCTGTTTACGCCCCTGACACTGCCCAACGGTGCGGTGATCCCGAACCGGCTGGCCAAGGCCGCGATGGAGGAGAACATGGCCGATGCGGATCACGCGCCGTCCGACGCGTTGCTGCGCCTGTACCAGGCCTGGGCCGACGGCCAGGCCGGGCTGATCCTGACCGGCAACGTGATGGTGGACGGCCGCGCGATGACGGGGCCGAACGGTGTCGTGCTCGACAGCGACGCGCATCTCGACCGTTTCCGCCGCTGGGCGCAGATCGCGCGCTCGGGCGGCGGCCACGTGTGGATGCAGATCAACCACCCGGGGCGCCAGATGCAGGCGGCGCTCGGCCAGACGACGCTCGCGCCGTCGGCCGTGCCGCTCGCGCTCGGCGCGCTGTCGAAGCAGTTCCCGGTGCCGAAGGAAATGACGCAAGCCGATATCGCCGAGGTGCAGCAGCGTTTCGTGCGCGCGGCGCAGCTCGCGGAGCAAAGCGGTTTCACCGGCGTGCAGATCCACGCGGCGCATGGCTACCTGCTGAGCCAGTTCCTGTCGCCGCTGACGAACCGCCGGCAGGACCAGTGGGGCGGCAGCATCGAAAATCGCGCGCGCCTGCTGCTCGACATCGTGCGGGCCGTGCGCGCGACGGTGTCGCCCGCGTTCGTCGTCGCGGTCAAGCTGAACTCGGCCGATTTCCAGCGCGGCGGCTTCAGCGCGGACGATGCGAAGCGCGTGGTCGAGCTGCTGAATCCGCTCGATGTCGATCTCGTCGAACTGTCGGGCGGCAGCTACGAAGTGCCGGCGATGCAGGGCGAGGCGCGCGACGGGCGCACGCTTGCGCGCGAAGCGTATTTCCTCGAATTCGCACGCGACATCGCGGCCGTCGCGCGGATGCCGCTGATGGTCACCGGCGGCATCCGGCGCCGTGCGGTCGCCGAGCAGGTGGTTGCAAGCGGCGTGGCGATGGTCGGCATCGCGACCGCGCTGTCGATCGATCCGAACCTGCCGCGCGACTGGCGGGCCGGCAAGGACAGCGCGCCGGTGCTGCAGCCGATCCGGTGGAAGAACAAGGTGCTGGGCGCGCTGGCCAACATGGCCGTCGTCAAGTTCCAGCTCACGCGGCTCAGCGAAGGGCGCCGCACGAACCCGCAGGTGTCGCCGCTGCGCGCGCTGGTCCGGCAGCAACTGGCCGCGCAGTGCCAGACGCGGCGCTATCGGAAGTGGATGGCGGGGCGCGCGGCGGGCCCGCGCGCGTGACGTCGTTTTCCTGTGCCTGCCCGGCCGGCGCAAAAGCCGCGAGAACGGCGGCCGGCAGCATCAATCCGAACTTCATGTTCGGAATCCTTTGAATCGATGGAGGCGCTTTTCGATCAGGCAGTCGAGCGCGCCGCACGACCGAACAGCAGACGATCGATCAACCAGACCGCGACGATCGTCATCCCCATCAGCGGGAATACGATCCCGAGCAGCACGAGCCCCGCGATCCAGCCGCGCATCGGCGGCGTGCCGCGTTCGCGCGACGGCGCGCCCAGCTTGGCCGCCGGGCGGCGCTTCCACCACATCACCGCGCCCGTGACGGCCATTGCCGCCAGCCCGAGCGACAGCACCGCACAGACGATCTGGTTCGCGAGACCGAAGTAACGCCCCATGTGCAGCGACGTGCCGTACGACACGGCTTTCGACACCACGCCGTAGTCGTCGTAGCGGATGTCCTTCAGCACTGCGCCGGTGTACTGGTCGATGTAAATCGTCCGCTCCGCCTTCGGGTCGGCCGGGAAGTAAGACGCGGTGAACACGCCGTCCGCGCCCGACGGCAGCGCGAGCGTGTAGCCGCTCGTCACGCCGAGCCCCGCGACGATCGCGATCGCGCGTGCCAGCGGCAGCGGCGCCGGCGTCGGCGCCGACGGCGAATGCGGAACGGGCACGTTGCCGACCGCCCACGGCGTTTGCGGCAACGGCAGGTCGTCCATCACCATCCCCGGCATCGAGTCGCCCGATTCGTGATGATGGCCGGATGCCGCAGCAGCCTGCGCGTGCGCGGGTTCCGCCGCTGCGCCCGGGCGCGTCGAACGCACCGCCGCGCCGCCCCATGCGCCCTCCGGCGCGCCGAGGTTCACGGTCGCGGCGAGCGCCTTGAAGTTCTTGCCCCACGAGCCCGACCACGGCAGCCCCGTCAGGATGAACGCCACGGTGCCGGCCGCGAGCCAGATGCCCGCCGTTGCGTGAATGCTTTTCCACAGCGGCCGGCCGCGCAGCGACAGGTCGGGCCGCAGCGCGCGCCCGACGCGCGCCGCGCCACGCGGCCACCACAGCGCGATGCCGGTGCCGATCATCACGAACGTCCAGCATGCGGCGAGCTCCATCAGCAACTCGCCCGTCTTGCCGAGCAGCAGCTTGCGATGCAGCATCCGGTCGACCTGCATGAAGCGGCGCTCGACGCTCAGCGTGCCGAGCACGCTGCCGTCATACGGGTTCACGTAGACGCTCTCGCGGCTGCCGTCGTGCAGCCGGAACACATATTCGGCGCTGCGGTCCGGCGCGGTGGAGACCTGCACGGAAACCAGTGTCGCACCGGCCGGCATCGCGGTACGTGCGCGGGCGAGCAGCGCGTCCGGGTCGAGCTTCGGCGTGGCGCGCGGCTCGACGACCAGCCGGTGCGGATACAGCAGCGGCTCGATCTGCGGCTGGAAGCAATAAAGCGTGCCCGTAATCGCGAGGATCACGAGAAACGGCATAACGAACAGGCCGGCATAAAAATGCCAGCGCCAGAGCGTCCGGTAACCGGCGCTTGCGGAACGGGCGGGCGAGATCGTCCGCTCGATGGTGGTCGACATGGTGTCAGCTCCTCATGATCGTCGATCGGCGAGGCCGGCGCGGGCCGGCCGCCGTCAACGCGTTGCACACCGGCATGCGAACGTCGACGCAATGGGCAACGCGGCCCGACGCGCAAGCCATGCGCAAGGCGGCGTCGCCCGCGCGACGCGGGCAGTCGGGTGAACGCTTGAATCAGGTGTGGTGAAACGAACGGCATGAAGGCCCATGCACGTCGACGTGCACGAGCCGCTGGGCGGAACGTTCAGCAGAACAAAGG
>NZ_WHNU01000085.1:0-10640 GCF_009362305.1 Burkholderia sp. BE17 | reverse complement strand
TGCGCCAGCGCTCCCACATTAGCGCTTTCTGGCTGTCTGTATAGTAGATCCGCCGTCTCTGTTTCATTGCAACACTCCTCGCTGCTATGCAGCCTCAAGTGTGTTGCATCGACGGGTTGAATCCGCAAGGTACATCGGTCACTCGTCGGGAATATCATTGCTGACTGGTGGTCGACCTTTGCCGACGTCAACGTGATTGCGCAGACATGATCGCGATCGAACGTCAATCGACCACTTGATGCAAATCGGCGATTAACTCCCTTGGGCAGCATCGACGATTGGACACTGCCCAACCTTCTCAACCCGAACAGAGCACCTTCGACCTGCGCGTTCTACCGATATTTGCGAATGCGCGGCGCAAGTCGCTTACGATGAGGCCACTTTCCCGATGGACATCCGCCTTGCCAACTTTGGTCCGAAAAATTATCTCTGGCCGGAATGCCGGGACGGGGCAGCAATAGCCATGATTGAGGATGTGGATCTATGGCCTCTTCGGGTAAATGAGGATCGGGAAGGCTACGTGGCGCTAGCCGTCGCGACCAAGAAATCGGTGACAGGCAAAGCTCTTACAAGGAATGCGGCAGGTCGCTGGTACAACCTGCCCGATATCTTCAGCCATTCTAATGGCGACATCTGGCTGCACCGCGAGAAAGACGAACTGTGGTGGACGATCTCGAAACCCGACCCTTCTTCGACAACGCTGGAGAAATCGCGCGCACCTGGTCAGGAGGGAACGATGATCTATGTGATGCGTAAGCCGGTCGAGCCTTGGTCAAACAAGAACAGAAAGGGTGCGCGTCTGTTGTGGGGCGCGATACATCCTGTCGCGCAGGATTTCCTGTGGAACCGTGGAACTACGGTGCGCCTCAGACCAGAGAACGTGGCCTACGCACATGCCCTCATCAACGGGGAAGACCTGTCCTTTTGGCATTCGCGATCTAACTGGAAAAAGGCGATTGAAAATTCCCGTAAAGGATTGCCCTCGGTAGAGGATGTAGTGGGTCGTGCAGCGCTTACGATGGCGTACATGGCCACGCATACGAGTGCTAATTCGAATGGACAGGAAGTGACGCGTACGATAAAAAATAAAGAAGTGAAATTCGCCAACAATTCCATCTTCGCAGACTACGTCAAGGAACTGATCCTCGCCCAGGAAGAAGCATGCGCCATCACTGGGCTACCTTTGCAGTATCCAAACGAAGCGGATGATCCGGAGATGATCTGTTCTCTGGACCGGATCGATAGCGACGGCCATTACGAAGCCGGTAATCTGCAGGTGGTTTGCCGTTTCGTCAATCGCTGGAAAAGCGACAGCAATGACAACGAGTTCCGTCGCCTGATAGGAATCCTTCAACGCAGCACGCCGGCTTTCTGATCGTTTGCGGAGGGGATCGGTCATTCAAACGTCCGCGCACGAGACGCGGAGAACGACTCTTGATGGCCGAACGCCGACGCGTCGGCCCCGTGTTCTCCCCCGGTAATCCGCGATGAACCCTTGTTCTTTTCAGGGAAGAGCGCCGGATCGACCCGCATCAATCACGCCGCAGATCTCGACGCACATCGGCGCCGCCGCGATGGCCGTGTTCGCCACGAAAGCGATGAAGTGGCTGCATTGAAGATCGCAGCCGCGCGATCCGCTTGATCCGCATTACCCGCCCGTCACCGGCGGAAAAAATGCCACCTCGCTATCTTCCCGCACGACGAATCCACCCGTCACCATCTCGAGATTGACGGCTGCCCGCACGGGCCGGTCCATCCGCAACGCTTCGGCGCTGCGCGCATCGCGCGCGGCGAGCGTACTGCGCAGCGCATCGACGGTAAGTTCGCGCGCGTCGATCTCGACGATTTCCTCGTCGGTTTCGAGTTGCTCGCGAATGCTTGCAAAGTATTTGATTGTCAGTTTCATCGCGATGTCTCGAACGGAATCTGCGGATTCGAAAAACGTGAAGCGGGCGCGGCGCTCAGCCCCAGCGCCGCATTGCCTGGTCGTCGTGCGCCTTCGCCTCGACCCAGCCGGATTTGCCGTCGTGGCGGATCTCCTTCTTCCAGAACGGCGCGTGGGTTTTCAGAAAGTCCATCAGGAATTCGCACGCATCGAACGCGGACCCGCGATGCGCGGCGGCCACCACAACCAGCACGACCGCCTGGCCGAGCGGAATGCGCCCGACGCGGTGCACGATCCTGACCGCTTCGAGCCGCCAGCGCGCGCTGGCTTCCTCGACGATGCTCCACAGGGCCTGTTCGGTCATCGTCGGGTAGTGCTCGACCTCGAGCGCGACGACGTCGTCGACGTCGCCTTCGTTGCGCACGACACCGAGGAAATTCACGACCGCGCCGACATTCGGATTGCGAACGATCGGTGCAAGCTCGTCACCCGCGTCGATCGCCGAATACTGCACGCGCACTTCGAAGCCGGCAGAAATTGCCGGGGGCGGCTCGGTGTGCGGTTCGGTCGTGTCGGCGGATCGGGAATGGCTGTCGGCACGCAACGGATCGTCCGGCAGCCCGGCGCGGGATTCGATGAAGCTCGTCATGACGGTTCTCCTGTAGGCGGTGGGCCTTGTGTCGCGCGGCGGCCCGTCAGCCGCCGACGAGCGACATGCGCACGGTCGGATAAGTCTTGCCCGGCGCGCGGGCCGGCCGTGCGGCCCGGCGCTCGGAATAACGATCGTCGCGCCGCGTCCAGCGGTCGCGCACGGCGGCGGCGAGCATGTCGACCGGCGCTGTATCGTCGAGCCACGGCCGCAGGTCGGTGCCCTGGGTTGCGAACAGGCATGTATAAAGCTTGCCGTCGGCCGACACGCGTGCGCGCGAGCAGGTGCCGCAGAACGGATGCGACACGCTCGCGATGAAGCCGACCTCGCCGGCACCATCGATGTGCGCGCAACGGATTGCGGTCGCGTCGTGCCCAGGTTCACCGACGAGCACGAGCGGATAGTGCTCGTCGATCAGCTCGCGCATGCGCGCGGCCGGCACGACCTTGTCGCCGGACCAGAAGCTCGCGCCGCCGACGTCCATGTATTCGATGAAGCGCACGGCCACGCCGGTATGCCGGAAGTGACGCACGAGCGGCAGGATCTGGTCGTCGTTCGCGCCGCGTTCTATTACCGCGTTGACCTTGACCGGCGCAAGCCCGGCCGCATGCGCGGCTTCGATGCCGGCCAGCACGCGCGACACGGGCACGTCGGCGTCGCTCATCCGGCGGAACACCGCGTCGTCGAGCGCATCGAGGCTGACGGTCACGCGCGACAGCCCCGCGTCGCGTAGCGCGCGTGCTTTCGCGGCGAGCAGCGAACCGTTGGTGGTCAGCGCGATTTCGACGGGCTTGCCGTCGACGGTCGTCAGTGCCGCGAGCCGTTCGATCAGCGCTTCGAGATTGCGGCGCAACAGCGGCTCGCCGCCGGTGATGCGGATTTTCTCGACCCCGAGCGACGTGAACGCGCGTGCGATCTTTTCCAGTTGCGCGAACGACAGCCGCTCGGACGACGGCATGAATGCGTAGCCGGCGCCGAAGCTTTCGCGCGGCATGCAGTAGCCGCAGCGGAAATTGCACTGGTCGATCACGGACAGGCGCAGGTCGCGCAGCGGGCGGCCGAGCGTGTCGGTCGTGCGGGGGAAGGCGCTGGGCGATGCGTCGCCCGATGAAGCGGCGGCGCCCGGCGCGGCGGAAACGATGGCATTCACGATCGGTTCGTCGGCCTGCATGAAGTAAGCGGAGGGGCGTCGCCGATCGGCCGCGTGCGTGCCGACGTGTCGGCGCACAGGTCGTGGCGAGCCTCATCGTGAGCATAGTCCGCCGGACTTTTCCGGCAGGGACACAATCGCGCCCGAATTGCGGGAATACAGTTCGCGGCGCGGGATGCGTCGCGAATGTGCTGCATCGGGCGGCTATCAGGCGTCGCGATCATGCGAGCCAGTGCGCGAATTCGTAATACGGTACCGCGTCGCCGCGCGCGATGCGCTTCCCGGCCGGCAGCAGCGCGAGCCCGCTCGCCTGCACGAGCGATTGCAGCGTGCCCGCGCCTTGATGCCGCAGCGTGTCGAGCAGGGCCGAGCCGTCGGCGCCGATGGCGCAACGCACGCGCACGAAGCGCTCGCGCTGCGCATCGGGCTCGAAGTCCATGTCGATCGGCGTCACCATCATGACCGTATGCGAGATGCCGTTGAGCACGAGTGCAACCGGCGTTTCGTCGACGACGTTGATCGACGTCGTCGCGCGCTTCGCCGGCACGATGGCGCGTCACACGACACGCGGTGCTGCCGATCGGATCGTCGCGGCGAGTGCAGGACTCCATGCGGTTTTCTCCAGGCGGATCGGCCGGCGTGCCGGCCGGGCTCGGCGCGTACGCCGGGCGACGGGAATCGATGCTGCCGGGCGGGCGCCGAGGGGCGCGCCGTCGCCGCGGGCAGGCGTTGCATCACATGGTAAGGGCGGTGAACAGCGGGCCGCAGGCACAGCGTCGCAACGCGGAAAGCAGTACAGCTGACCACGCCGCAGGCGTGAAATGTGTTTTCCGTGCACACATCCTCGCCGACGGAGCCATCACAGTTTCAGCGCACGTTCGAGTGATTGCGAGTATCGTGGCAAACGCGATATCGTCATTCACGCTTCGATGCCATGCGAGTGACCGTTGGTGTTCGCATGTGTTGTCGCCAAGCCGTCGCGCGATTTCCTGCTTCGGGCGGACGTTCTCACAACCACGAGCAAATTTCGGTCATGGAAATCTTCGATGCGTTCCATCTCGCACGATTGCAATTCGCGTTCACGGTGTCGTTCCACATCGTGTTTCCCGCGATCAGCATCGGCATGGCGAGCTTCCTGGCGGTGCTGGAATGGCGTTACCTCGTCACCGGCGACGCCGCCTACAAATCCATGTTCCAGTTCTGGTCGAAGATCTTCGCGATCGGCTTCGGGATGGGCGTGGTTTCCGGCGTCGTGATGGCGTACGAGTTCGGCACGAACTGGGCCGGCTTCTCGCGCGTCGCCGGCAACATCACGGGCCCGCTGCTCACGTATGAAGTGCTGACGGCGTTCTTCCTCGAAGCCGGCTTCCTCGGCGTGATGCTGTTCGGCTGGCAGCGCGTGAGCCCGCGCGCGCACTTCTTCGCGACGCTGATGGTCGCGGTCGGCACGCTGATCTCGACGTTCTGGATCCTCGCGTCGAACAGCTTCATGCAGACGCCGCAGGGCTACCGGATCGAGAACGGCCTCGTCGTGCCGGTCGACTGGTTCAAGGTCATCTTCAATCCGTCGTTCCCGTACCGTCTCGTGCACATGACGATCGCGGCGTTCATCGTCGCGGGCTTCATCGTCGCCGCGTGCGGCGCGTGGCACCTGCTGAAGGGGCGCCGCGACGAGCCCGTGAAGCGCAGCTTCTCGATGGCGCTGTGGATGCTGCTGCTGCTCGCGCCGATCCAGATCGTCGTCGGCGATGCGCACGGGCTGAATACGCGCGAATACCAGCCGGCGAAGATCGCGGCGATCGAAGGGCTGTGGGAAACCGAGAAGGGCGGCACCGCGCTGAACCTCGTCGGGCTGCCCGACATGCAGGCCGAAACCACGCGCTATGCGATCCAGGTGCCGCACCTCGGCAGCCTGATCCTCACGCACAGCTGGGATGGCGAGATCCGCGGGCTGAAGGAATTCCCGCCGCAGGACCGCCCGTATTCGCCGATCGTGTTCTGGACGTTCCGGATCATGGCGGGCCTCGGGATGCTGATGCTGCTGACCGCGCTGCTCGGGCTGCTGCTGAGAAAGGGCGGGCGCCTGTATGAAACGCGCTGGTTCCAGTGGTTCGTGGTGGGCATGGGGCCGTCGGGCATCGTCGCGCTGCTGGCCGGCTGGATCACGACCGAGGTCGGGCGGCAGCCGTGGACCGTGTACGGCGTGCTGCGCACCGTCGATTCGGTTGCGCCGCTCAGCGCGCAGCAGGTCGGCGTGTCGCTGCTGATCTTCGTGGTCGTGTATTTCCTGGTATTCGGAACGGGTATCTACTACATGATGAAACTGATGAAGCGCGGGCCGGCTGCCCAAGCCGGGTACATCGAGCTGCACCGGCATCCGGGGCTGCGCAAGAGCGCGCTGTCCACGCCGCTGAACGTCACCGAAGCGGAGTAAGCCATGCAAATCGATCTTCCTGTCGTGTGGGCCGCGATCATCGGCCTCGGCGTGTTCATCTACGTGATGCTGGACGGCTTCGATCTCGGCATCGGCCTGCTGTTTCCGTTCTTCGATGCGAAAGCCGAGCGGCAAGTGATGCTCGATACCGTCGCGCCGGTGTGGGACGGCAACGAGACGTTCCTCGTGCTCGGCGGCGCGGGGCTCTACGGCGCGTTCCCGGTCGTGTATTCGACGCTGCTGCCCGCGAACTACCTGCCGCTGGTGCTGATGCTGGTCGGGCTGATCTTCCGCGGCGCGGCATTCGAACTGCGCGCGAAGGCGACCCGCACGCAACACATGTGGGATCTCGCGTTCATCGGCGGCTCCGCGCTCGCGGCGTTCTGCCAGGGTATCGTGCTCGGTTCGCTGCTGCAGGGCATCAAGATCGAGAACAACCAGTTCGCGGGCGGGCCGTTCGACTGGCTGTCGCCGTTCAGCCTGCTCTGCGGGATCGGCGTGCTCGTCACGTATGCGACGCTCGGCTGCGGCTGGCTGATCCTGAAGGTCGACGGCGAACTGCAGCGCAAGATGCGGCTGCTGATGAAGCCGCTCGCGGGCGTGCTGCTCGGCGTGATGGCCGTCGTCAGCCTGTGGACCGTGATCGGGCTGCCCGCCGTCGCGCACCGCTGGTTCGGCAGCGGCAACCTCGGCTGGTTCCTGCCGGTGCCGGTCCTCGTCGTCGCGTGCGTGTGGGGCATCTTTCACACGGTCAAGCGCCAGCACGAGGCCACGCCGTTCCTGCTGACGCTCGCGCTCGTGTTTCTCGGATATACGGGGCTCGTGATCAGCATCTGGCCGAACATCGTGCCGCCGTCGCTGACGATCTGGGATGCATCGTCGAGCCATTCGAGCCAGTTGTTCGCGCTCGTCGGCACGGTGATCGTGCTGCCGATCATCCTCGTGTACAACGCGATGCAGTACCGCGTGTTCCGCGGCAAGGTGCGCGAGGGCGACATCGGTTATCACTGAGCGGCACGCGATGTGATGGGGCGCGGCGTGCGCGGGCGTATCATCACGCGCAACGCGGCCCCGGCACGGCACCTGCCTGAAAGCGGCCCGCCGTGCGCGGGCCGTTGCGCATCGGGTTCGGGCAGCTCGTGCTGCGTATTTCTTTGGCAGTCGAGAAAACATCATGATCGTCAGACCACGACAGAACTGGCTCAGGATGCTGTTCGTATGGAACGGCTCCGTGCTGCAATCGATCATTCCGCAACTGGTGTTCATGGCGATCGTCAGCACGCTGGCGGTCTTCACGAACGGGCGCATCTTCGGCGAGAAGATCCCGCTCAACACCGCGCCGTTCACGCTGTTCGGGCTCGCGCTCGCGATCTTCCTCGCGTTTCGCAACAACGCGAGCTTCGAGCGTTTCAAGGAAGCGCGGCATCTGTGGGGCAACCTGCTGATCGCGGCGCGCACCGTGACGTCGCAACTGAATCGCTACCTGCCCGACAGCGTCGGCGATGCGGAGCGCAACCGGCTCGCCGATCTGCTGATCGTGTTTACGTATGCGCTGAAGCATCAGCTGCGCCATACCGATCCGACCGAAGACCTGCAGCGGATTCTCGGCGCGGAGCGTGCCGGCGAGTTCGCGCGCAAATGCTTCAAGCCCGTCGCGATCCTCGACGAGCTGCGCGGCGGCATCGTCCGCGTGCTGGGCCGCGTGCCCGGCAGCGACGCGACCTGCTGGATGTTCGACGCGCAGCTCGACGAACTGGGCAAGGCGGTGGGTGGTTGCGAGCGCATCCTGTCGACACCGATTCCGTTCTCGTACAGCGTGCTGCTGCACCGTACCGTGTATGCATACTGCGTGCTGCTGCCGTTCGGTCTCGTCGATTCGACGGAATTCTTCACGCCGCTGATCTGCGTGTTCATTTCTTACACGCTGATTGCGCTCGAGGCGATCGCGAACGAGGTCGCCGAGCCGTTCGGCCTCGCGCCGAATGCACTCGCGCTCGATGCGATGGCGCGCACGATCGAGCGGTCGGTGCTCGAACTGCGCGACCGCCCGATGCCGGAGGAATTCGTGCCGGTGTCGACGTACCAGATCACGTAAGCGGGCGCGAAACGGATCGGTCATGCGGGTCGGCGAGGCGGGCCGCGGCGGGCGCTTCCTGCACGATCCAGACAGCTACGCGGTGATCGCCGACGACTTCGACGGCTACCTGTGCAAGCCGATCGACGGCGGTTACGCGTTTGTCATCGATTTCGACGAAGAATAGCGGTAGTGGCGTTGCCTGTTATCGACGACGCGGTGTGAGCGGGCGAACGGCGATTACCGGCTGCCGCTTCAGGAGAGACTGACATGCGAATCTACGTGACGAGTATTTTTGTCGACGACCAGGACAAGGCGTTGACGTTCTATACCGACAAGCTCGGCTTCAGGCTGAAGAACAACATCCCGGTGGGCGACTACCGCTGGCTGACCGTCGTGTCGAAGGACCAGCCTGACGGTACCGAACTGCTGCTCGAGCCGTGCAACCATCGTGCGGTGGGGCCTTACAAACAGGCGCTGTACGAGGACGGTATCCCGGCGGCGTCGTTTCAGGTCGACGATCTCGATGGCGAATTCGCGCGGCTTACCGCGCATGGCGTTCACTTCACGCTGGAGCCGATGGACGCGGGGCCCGTTCGCGTCGCGGTCATCGACGATACGTGCGGGAACCTCATTCAACTGATGCAGATGAAGTAGCGCGTTGCGCGGGCCTGCTCAGAGCGCCGCGACCGGGGGCGCGTCGTGCATCCAGCTGCGCTCCTGTAAACAGCTCCGGATGCGCCATCCGGATTCGGTTCGCACCAGCAGGTCGCAATACCACAACCCGACGAAGCACACGCGAGCGTCGCCCGCTTCATCGGCCGAGATCATCATCACCTGGCCGGCGGTGCGCGCGGTCGCGGCGTTGCCGTCGACGATCAGCAGCGACGTCGACATCGTGTGCTGCGTGGCCGGGGCCTGACAAACCGCTTCGACTGGCCGCCGCGCGTCGTTATCGGGTCGCGTTTTCCGCCCACGCCGCTCAATCGAAATACGTGAGCCCCAGCGCACCCTTCACATCCGCCAGCGTCGCTCCCGCCACTTCCCGCGCGTGCATCGTGCCACGCTTCAGGATCGCCATCACCTCGCCCTTGTCGGCCTCGAATTCGCGGCGGCGCGCACGGATCGGCTCGATCAGCGCCTGCAGCCGTTCGTTCAGCACGCGCTTGACGACGCTGTCGCCGAGGCCGCCGCGCCGATAGTGCGCCTTCAACTCATCGACCTTCTGCACGTCCGGCTCGAACGCGTCGAGGAACGTGAACACGACGTTGCCCTCGACCTGGCCGGGGTCGCTCACGCGCAGGTGGTTCGGGTCCGTGTACATGTCCTTCACGGCCTGCGCGATCTCGTCCGGCGTCGAGCCGAGCGTGATCGCATTGCCGAGCGACTTGCTCATCTTCGCCTTGCCGTCGATGCCTGGCAGCCGCGTGACCGCCGACAGCACGGCCTCGCATTCGACCAGCACCGGCTGGTCGACGGTCGCGTTGAAGCGGCGCACGAGTTCGTTGGTCTGCTCGATCATCGGCAACTGGTCGTCGCCGACAGGCACGTGCGTCGCCTTGAATGCGGTGATGTCGGCGGCCTGGCTTACCGGGTAGGTCAGGAAGCCGGCCGGGATGTCGCGCTCGAAGCCGCGCAGGCGGATCTCTTCCTTGATGGTCGGATTGCGTTCGAGGCGCGCGACCGTGACGAGGTTGAGCAGGTATTGCGACAGCTCGGCGAGCTCGGGCACCTGCGACTGCACGACGATCGTCGAGATCGCCGGATCGATGCCGACGGCGAGATAGTCGAGCGCGACCTCGATCACGTTCTCGGTGACGCGCTGGCGGCGGCCCATGTTGTCGGTCAGCGCCTGCGTATCGGCGAGCAGCAGGAATTGCCGCGCTTCGTGCTGCATCTGCACGCGTGCGCGCAGCGAGCCGATGTAGTGGCCGAGGTGCAGCGGGCCGGTCGTACGGTCGCCGGTGAGGATGGTCGGGCGGTTCGGGTGGGTCATGGTGGTCGTTGGCTCCGGGTTGTCGAAGCCGCCAGCCATGATGTCAGCGCAGAAACGCGAATGCCGCCATGGCTGGCGGCATCTCGTTCGGGACATGCAAAAGGAAACGGGCCGCCTGGGTCAGGCGCGCCACCAGCAATGCAGGTTCGGCAGGGCAGGTTTGGTTTCCATCGCGAAAGTATAACGTAGCGCCGGGCCGAGCGTCAGCGCACCACCGACTCCATCGCGACGTACGCGGTTTCGGCGGACGGCCACAGCAGGTACAGCAGGCCGGCCATCAGCAGCAGCGCACCCGCGCGCACCAGCGGCGTGCGGTCTTTGTTGCGCGGGGGGCGGGTGGGCGGTTTCAATCTCTTCATGCTTGCAGGCGCGCGAGGCGCCACTCCAACGGTTGCTGCAACGGGTCGGGTGGGGCGACGCCGGGGTGTTGCGGGGTTCAACGGGGGCTGGGG
>NZ_WHNU01000084.1:0-10803 GCF_009362305.1 Burkholderia sp. BE17 | reverse complement strand
GCCCCCCCCCCCCGCGAAATCTCGAATTTTTCACGATGCGGAACAAGTCCCTGCGTTGTAAAAATTCGTGGTGCAGGGCACAAATTTCCTGTTTCGCGATGCCAAAAATCGTTCCGCAATACAAAACGACAAAAATAATGCGTTGTTTTTAAATGAGAATTTTTGTTTCGAGAAGCTGTTCTACGTGCACCATCCGAGCGGGCCACGGACGTAGACTTTGTTCCATGCACTGACGCTTCGCCACGACGTTCGATACGGAACCCGGCGCAAGCAGCCAGTCGAGCCACAGCCGGCCGAGCCGGCAGGCGGCACAACAGAATCGCTTGTGATCAGAAAGGGAGAACGGAAATGAAGGGATTTCGCTTTGGTTCAGCGCTCGGGTCGTTCTACATCCTGCCGGGTAACGGCGGCTGGGAAGCGACGTTCGGCAACGCCCTGCTCGGCGCGTTCTCGTGCCCCGAAGTGGCTGCCGACCACATCTCCCGCGGCGACTGCCCGCAACTGTCCGACATGGACACGGCGACGCTCGAAGTGCCGCACGAAATCGCCGAGTGGGAAATCGTTCACGTCTGAATGGCAGGCCTGCAACGAAAAACGCCCCGGGCGTCCGGGGCGTTTTTCTTTTGCGTAGAGCGGCGGACCGTAAAACCCGCGCGCCGACTCCCGCACTGGCCCGCGCGGCCGGCGTCAGGCGACCGCGTCGACGATACCGTTCAGCGTTGCGCTCGGGCGCATCGCCTGGCTCGTCAGGTCGACGCTCGGACGGTAGTAGCCGCCGATTGCCTGCGGCTTGCCCTGCGCGGCTGCCAGTTCTTCCAGGATGCGCGCTTCGCTGTCGGACAGCGCCTTCGCAACGCCTTCGAACTGCGCCTTCAGCGCTGCATCCTCGGTCTGCTCGGCGAGCGCCTGCGCCCAGTACAGGCACAGGTAGAAGTGGCTGCCGCGATTGTCGAGGCCGCCGACCTTACGCGCCGGCGACTTGTTCTCGTCCAGGAACTTGCCGGTCGCCTGGTCGAGCGTCTTCGCGAGCACGACCGCCTTCGGGTTCTGGTACGCGTGGCCGAGGTGTTCGAGCGATGCAGCCAGCGCGAGGAATTCGCCGAGCGAATCCCAGCGCAGGAAGCCTTCCTCGACGAACTGCTGCACGTGCTTCGGCGCGGAGCCGCCCGCACCCGTTTCGAACATCCCGCCGCCAGCCATCAGCGGCACGATCGACAGCATCTTCGCGCTGGTGCCGAGCTCCATGATCGGGAACAGGTCGGTCAGGTAGTCGCGCAGCACGTTGCCGGTGACCGAGATCGTGTCCTTGCCCGCGCGGATGCGCTCGAGCGAGAAGCGGGTCGCGTCTTCCGGCGTCATGATGCGGATGTCGAGGCCGTTCGTGTCGTGATCCTTCAGGTAGCGTTCGACCTTCGCGATGACCTGCGCATCGTGCGCGCGCGCCGGATCGAGCCAGAACACGGCCGGTGCGCCGGTCGCGCGGGCGCGGTTCACCGCCAGCTTGACCCAGTCCTGCACCGGCGCGTCCTTCGTCTGGCACATGCGCCAGATATCGCCCGACTCGACCGCGTGCTCGAGCAGCACGTTGCCGGCTTCATCGGTGACGCGCACGACGCCGTCCGCCGGGATCTGGAACGTCTTGTCGTGCGAACCGTATTCTTCGGCCGCCTGCGCCATCAGGCCGACGTTCGGCACGCTGCCCATCGTGACCGGATCGAGTGCGCCATGCTGCTTGCAGTCCTCGATCACGGCCTGGTAGACGCCCGCGTAGCAGCGGTCCGGAATCACGGCCTTCGCGTCGTACAGCTCGCCGTCCGGGCCCCACATGCAGCCCGACTCGCGGATCATCGCCGGCATCGACGCGTCGACGATCACGTCGCTCGGCACGTGCAGGTTCGTGATGCCCTTGTCCGAGTTGACCATCGCGAGGCGCGGGCGCACTGCGTATTCGGCCTTGATGTCGGCTTCGATCGCTTCGCGCGTGTCGGCCGGCAGGTCCTTCAGGCGCGCGTACAGGTCGCCGATCCCGTTGTTCGGGTTGAAACCGACCTGCGCCAGCACGTCGGCGTGCTTCGCGAGCGCGTCGCGGTAGAACACCGACACGAAATGGCCGAACAGGATCGGATCGGAGACCTTCATCATGGTCGCCTTCAGGTGCACCGAGAACAGCACGCCCTGCGCCTTCGCGTCGGCGATCTGCGCTTCGATGAAGCTGCGCAGCGCGTTGCGGCTCATCACCGATGCATCGATGACTTCACCGGCCTTCACGGCGGTCTTTTCCTTCAGGACCTTCTTCGCGCCGTCGGTCGTCGTGAGTTCGATCTTCACGCTGCCCGCATCGGCGATCAGCGCGGATTTCTCGCTGCCGTAGAAGTCGCCTTCGCTCATGTGCGCGACGTGCGCCTTCGACGTGGCCTGCCACGCGCCCATCTTGTGCGGATGCTTGCGTGCGTAGTTCTTGACCGACAGCGGCGCGCGGCGGTCGGAGTTGCCTTCGCGCAGCACGGGGTTCACCGCGCTGCCCTTGATCTTGTCGTAGCGGGCCTTGACGGCCTTTTCCTCGTCCGTCGACGGGTCTTCCGGATAGGCCGGCAGCTTGTAGCCCTGCGCCTGCAGTTCGGCGATCGCGGCCTTGAGCTGCGGCACCGACGCGCTGATGTTCGGCAGCTTGATGATGTTCGCTTCCGGCTTCAGCGTGAGCTGGCCCAGCTCGGCCAGATCGTCGGAACCCTTCTGCTCCGACGGCAGGATGTCTGCGAATGCCGCGATGATGCGGCCGGCGAGCGAGATGTCGCGCGTTTCGACGGCGACGCCGGACGAGCGCGTGAAGGCCTTGACGATCGGCAGCAGCGAATAGGTCGCGAGCGCGGGCGCTTCGTCGGTGAGGGTGTAGATGATCTTGGGCGAAGTGGACATGGTGGTCAAAGCATTGCTACGTGATTGTGGGACTCAGGAGCGCCGGCGGTAACCGGCGGGAAGCGACCGGGTCGGTCGCGAAAGGGGCGCGCCGGCTCAGCCGGGCGGTGGTATTGCGAGGGCCGTCATGTTCTACCTTGCAGGGCATCCGGGCCGCATCGCGGCGCCGCGGCCCGCATGCCGGACCGCCCTGCCAACAAACCTGCCATCCACGAAACACCCCGGCGCCGGCAGTAGGCGCCGGGGCGGCCGGAAACGCTCCGGCCCACCCCGCAAGGGGACTTACATGTTCTCGATCAGCACTTCGCCGAAGCCCGAGCACGACACCTGCGTCGCGCCTTCCATCAGGCGCGCGAAGTCGTACGTGACGCGCTTCTGCAGGATCGACTTCTCCATCGATGCGATGATCGTGTCGGCCGCTTCCGTCCAGCCGAGGTGGCGCAGCATCATTTCCGCCGACAGGATCTCGGAACCCGGGTTCACGTAATCCTTGCCCGCATATTTCGGCGCGGTGCCGTGCGTCGCCTCGAACATCGCGACCGAATCCGACAGGTTCGCGCCCGGCGCGATCCCGATGCCGCCGACCTGCGCGGCCAGTGCGTCGGAGATGTAGTCGCCGTTCAGGTTCAGCGTCGCGATCACGTCGTATTCGGCCGGGCGCAGCAGGATCTGCTGCAGGAACGCGTCGGCGATCGAATCCTTGATCACGATCTCGTTGCCCGTCTTCGGGTTCTTCACGCGCATCCACGGGCCGCCGTCGATCAGCTCGCCGCCGAACTCCTTCTGCGCCAGCGCGTAACCGGCGTCACGGAACAGGCCTTCCGTGAACTTCATGATGTTGCCCTTGTGCACCAGCGTGACCGACTTGCGATCGTTGTCGATCGCGTACTGGATCGCCTTGCGCACGAGACGCTCGGTGCCTTCGGTCGACACGGGCTTGACGCCGATCCCCGAGGTTTCCGGGAAGCGGATCTTCTTCACGCCCATCTCGTCCTGCAGGAACTTGATCACCTTCTTCGCCTGCTCGGAGCCCGCGGCCCATTCGATGCCCGCGTAGATGTCTTCCGAGTTCTCGCGGAAGATCACCATGTCGATCTTTTGCGGCTCGCGCACCGGCGACGGCACGCCCTTGAAGTACTGGACCGGGCGCAGGCACACGTACAGGTCGAGCTCCTGGCGCAGCGCGACGTTCAGCGAACGGATGCCGCCGCCGACCGGGGTCGTGAGCGGCCCCTTGATCGACACCACGTATTCCTTCAGCACCTGCAGCGTTTCGTCCGGGAGCCACACGTCCGGACCGTACACCTTCGTCGCCTTCTCGCCCGCGAAAATCTCCATCCAGTGAATCTTGCGCTTGCCCTTGTAGGCATGCGCGACCGCCGCATCGACGACCTTGATCATGACCGGCGTGATATCGAAGCCCGTACCGTCGCCTTCGATATAGGGAATGATCGGCTGATCGGAAACGTTGAGCGAGAAGTCCTTGTTGACGGTGATCTTGTCACCGCCTTCCGGAACCTTGATGTGCTGATACGGCATGATCGACTCCAGTGACGTGGCTGAGCAGGTGATGCTGGTCGAAGCTGCGCGCGCGTCGGGGGCGCGGCATGGCCACCCCGTGACGGCAACAGCGAGCCGCTATTCTAGCGCCCCAACCGGGCACTTCGGCACGAAGCGCGGCACTGCGTATCAAGACCTCACTTATGTCTTATATAAGACAGAGGACTTGCCGTTCCGTATTATGCATTAAGATTCCGCCATTTGCCATAGACCGCCTGCCCCGCTTCCCGCGGCGCGCCGGGCGGGCGCCCCGCCATGAACCTGATCGCCCTCAACAAGCCGTTCGGCACGATTTGCCAGTTTTCCGCGCACGAGACGCGGCCGTCGCTCGGCGACTGGGTAAAAACGCCCGGTGTCTATGCGGCCGGCCGGCTCGACGCGGACAGCGAGGGCCTGCTGCTGCTCACCGACGACGGCGCGCTGCAGGCGCGCATCGCGGAGCCGCGCCACAAGCTCGTCAAGCGCTACTGGGCGCAGGTCGAGGGCGCGCCCGGCCCGGCCGACCTGAAGGCGCTCGCGCGCGGCGTCGATCTCGGCGACTACGTGACGCGCCCGTGCCGCGCCGAGTTCATCGAGCCGCCCGACGCGCTGTGGCCGCGCAACCCGCCGATCCGCTACCGCGCCGCGATCCCGACCACGTGGATCGAGCTCGCGATCACCGAAGGCAAGAATCGGCAGGTGCGCCGGATGACCGCTGCCGTCGGCTTCCCGACGTTGCGTTTGGTGCGCGTCGGCATCGGTGCGCTGGACATATTCGCACTCGGCATTGCGCCGGGCGAAACAATCGCACTGCCGCCGCGCGCGCCGTGGGACGGTTTCGCGCCCGCCGGATGACGAATCCGGGGCGCGCGAATTTTTCGTCATCTTTTTCGTCAACCGCCTGCGAAGATCGCGCGTTAAACGACGCAGATGCCACCCTGAGCTATCCGGCATTGGCAGCCGAACGTGTTTGCGTCACGAAAGCGACGTTTTATTCGAATACGATTCGGCGCCCGCAGCGCAATGAGAAATTTCTCGAAGCGTCTGTCAACCGAAAGGTGGATGGCACCGTTAGACGTCATGACTCCTATGCCGGGTCATTTGGTTAATTAACTAAAGCTGAGGAACACAACATGAACAAACTGATCGCCGCTCTGGTCGCTGGTCTCTTCGCAACGGCTGCTTTCGCACAAGCTTCGGCTCCGGCCGCTCCGGCTGCTGCTGCTCCGGCAGAAGCTGCTTCGGCACCGGCTAAGAAGGCAACGCACAAGAAGCACCACGCAGCTAAGAAGCACCACGCTGCGAAGAAGGCTGCAAGCGAAGCCGAAGCCCCGGCAGCTGCTTCGAACTAAGCAAGCTGGTTGTAATAACGCAGTCAAGAACACGCAGTCTTGCCGTTCTTACGGCGTTGAAAGGCAGATCACCGCAAGGCGATCTGCCTTTTTCTTTTTGTGCCCGTCGGCGCGCATCGCGTACCATGCGGGTCTCGTTTTCCAGATAGGAGCCTTGCTGTGCAATTCTCCCTGCGCTCGTCGCTCGGCCGCCTCGCGCGCGCCGCCGTGTTTCCCGCCGCGCTCGCCGTCCTCGCGCTCGGCATGCAGGCCGCCGGCGCGCAGATGCCGCCCGGCGCCAAGCAGCCGAGCGAGTTCCCGCATCTGAAGCTGCGCGCCGGCATGTACGTGATCGACGCGGCCGTCGCCGCGAACGACGCCGACCGCGAACAGGGGCTGATGTACCGTTCGCAGCTCGCGCCGAACGAAGGCATGCTGTTCGTGTTCAACGAGAATGCCGTGCACTGCTTCTGGATGAAGAACACGCTGATCCCGCTGTCGATCGCGTTCATCCGCGCGGACGGCACGATCACCGACATCGACGAGATGAAGGCAGAGACGACCGACAACCACTGCCCGCGCAACAACGGCGTCTATGCGCTCGAAATGAGCAAGGGCTGGTTCGCCGCGAAGGGCATCAAGCCCGGCATGAAGCTCGAAGGCCTGCCGAAGGCCCAGTAACGGCGGTCCGCGGCCCCGCGCCGCGCCCCGACCGAAGCCGGCTGCCCGTTGCGCGCCGGCTTTTTTTTCGCCTGCGGCCGGCGCTGCCCGGCTTGATTCCGCCGGCGCTGGCCGCATCTGCAAAAGCCACGCGCAAGCGCTATGCTTTAAGTCTCGCTTGTTCCAAACCCGGGCCGGCCCAGCCTGCCCGCTTACGATCCGAACCACCAGGAGGTTCACGTGCCCCGCAAAACCCCCATCGAGCGCTATCGCAATATCGGGATCAGCGCTCACATCGATGCCGGCAAGACCACGACGACCGAGCGCATCCTGTTTTATACCGGCGTGAGCCACAAGATCGGCGAAGTGCACGACGGCGCGGCCACGATGGACTGGATGGAGCAGGAGCAGGAACGCGGCATCACGATCACGTCGGCGGCGACCACTGCCTTCTGGAAAGGCATGGCCGGCAACTACCCGGAACACCGGATCAACATCATCGACACGCCCGGGCACGTCGACTTCACGATTGAAGTCGAGCGCTCGATGCGCGTGCTCGACGGCGCGTGCATGGTCTACGACTCGGTCGGCGGCGTGCAGCCGCAGTCCGAAACCGTGTGGCGCCAGGCGAACAAGTACAAGGTGCCGCGCATCGCGTTCGTCAACAAGATGGACCGCGTCGGCGCCGACTTCTTCCGCGTACAGCGGCAGATCGGCGAGCGCCTGAAGGGCGTCGCCGTGCCGATCCAGATTCCGGTCGGCGCGGAAGATCATTTCCAGGGCGTCGTCGATCTCGTGAAGATGAAGGCGATCGTCTGGGACGACGAAAGCCAGGGCGTGAAGTTCTCGTACGAGGAGATCCCCGCGAATCTCGTCGAACTCGCGCACGAATGGCGCGAGAAGATGGTCGAGGCCGCGGCGGAGGCGAGCGAGGAACTGCTCGAGAAGTACCTGCACGACCATGAGTCGCTGACCGAGGACGAGATCAAGGCCGCGCTGCGCAAGCGCACGATCGCGAACGAGATCGTGCCGATGCTGTGCGGCAGCGCGTTCAAGAACAAGGGCGTGCAGGCGATGCTCGACGCGGTGATCGACTACCTGCCGTCGCCGGTCGACGTGCCGGCGATCCTCGGCCACGACTTCGCCGATCCGGAAAAGCCGGCGGAACGTCATCCGAGCGACGACGAGCCGTTCTCGTCGCTCGCGTTCAAGATCATGACCGACCCGTTCGTCGGCCAGCTGATCTTCTTCCGCGTGTATTCGGGCGTCGTCGAATCCGGCGACACGGTGCTGAACGCGACGAAGGACAAGAAGGAACGGCTCGGCCGGATCCTGCAGATGCACGCGAACGAACGCAAGGAGATCAAGGAAGTGCGCGCGGGCGACATCGCGGCAGCCGTCGGCCTGAAGGAAGCGACGACGGGCGACACGCTGTGCGATCCGACCAAGCCGATCATCCTCGAGAAGATGGAATTCCCGGAGCCGGTGATCTCGCAGGCCGTCGAACCGAAGACGAAGGCCGACCAGGAAAAGATGGGCCTCGCGCTGAACCGCCTGGCGCAGGAAGACCCGTCGTTCCGCGTGCAGACCGACGAAGAGTCCGGCCAGACGATCATTTCGGGGATGGGCGAGCTCCACCTCGAAATCCTGGTCGACCGGATGAAGCGCGAGTTCGGCGTCGAAGCGACGGTCGGCAAGCCGCAGGTCGCGTATCGCGAGACGGTGCGCACGACGGCGTCCGACGTCGAGGGCAAGTTCGTCAAGCAGTCGGGCGGTCGCGGCCAGTACGGCCATGCGGTGATCACGCTCGAGCCGAACCCGGGCAAGGGCTACGAGTTCCTCGACGAGATCAAGGGCGGCGTGATTCCGCGCGAATTCATCCCGGCCGTCGACAAGGGCATCACCGAAACGCTGAAGAGCGGCGTGCTCGCGGGCTACCCGGTCGTCGACGTGAAGGTGCACCTGACGTTCGGCTCGTACCACGACGTCGACTCGAACGAAAACGCGTTCCGGATGGCCGGCTCGATGGCGTTCAAGGAAGCGATGCGCCGCGCGAAGCCGGTGCTGCTCGAGCCGATGATGGCCGTCGAGGTCGAGACGCCCGAGGACTTCATGGGCAACGTGATGGGCGACCTGTCGAGCCGGCGCGGCATCGTGCAGGGGATGGAGGACATCGCGGGCGGCGGCGGCAAGCTCGTGCGCGCCGAAGTGCCGCTGGCCGAGATGTTCGGCTATTCGACGTCGCTGCGTTCGGCCACGCAGGGCCGCGCGACGTACTCGATGGAGTTCAAGCACTACGCGGAAACGCCAGCCAACGTATCGGAAGGCGTGATCAACGCGAAAACGAAGTAAGCGCCGGGCGCTTGCGCCCTGCCGCATCATGCAAAGCCCGTCCGGTTCCGCCGGACGGGCTTTTTTTGTCCAATGCGCACCGCCCGCGGCTTTTTGATCGGCCCGTCACGCGTTTTTTTCGCATGCCACAATGCCATGCGATTCGTCTGATGGAACCGTCCCGATGCCGCCGCCCACTCCTGCCCTGCGCCGTCTGCTGATGCTCTACGCCGGCCTGATCGCCGCGAACGTCGCCGTCTGGCTGTGGGCGCTCACGGTGCTGCGCGATCATCCGCTGCTGCTCGGCACCGCGGCGATCGCGTACGGGCTCGGGCTGCGTCATGCGGTCGACGCCGATCACATCGCGGCGATCGACGTCGCGACGCGCAAGCTGATGCAGGACGGCCAGCGTCCGGTGAGCGTCGGGCTGTTCTTCTCGCTCGGCCATTCGACGATCGTGATCGCCGCGACGCTCGGCATCGCGCTGACCGCGTTCGCGCTGCGCGACCGGTTCGATGCGTTTCGCGAGATCGGCGGCACGATCGGCACGGCGGTGTCGGCGACCTTCCTGCTCGTGCTCGCGTGCGTGAACCTGATGATCCTGCGCGACGTGTGGCGGCGTTATCGCGGCGCGCCGGAGCACGCGCACGGCGCGCCGCACGTGCACCGCCCGGCCGGACTCGTGTCGCGGCTGCTGCGCCCGCTGTTCCGGTTCGTGTCGAAGAGCTGGCACATGTATCCGGTCGGCGTGTTGTTCGGGCTCGGTTTCGATACTGCAACCGAAATCGGATTGCTCGCGATCGCAGCCGCGCAGGCGAGCCAGGGCCTGCCGGTCTATACGGTCATGCTGTTTCCCGCACTGTTCACCGCCGGCATGACGCTGATCGACTCGACCGACAACGTGCTGATGATTCATGCGTATGGCTGGGCGATGGACGATCCGCAGCGCAAGCTGCTCTACAACGCGAGCATCACGTTCGTCTCGGCGGCCGTCGCGCTTGCGATCGGCGGGATCGAGGCGGCCGGCCTGCTGGCCGACAAGCTGTCGCTGACAGGCCCCGTACGCGACGCGCTCGATGCGCTCGGCGAACGCTTCGGCTCGATCGGCTACGGCATCGTCGCGCTGTTCCTCGTCTGCTGGATCGCATCGATCCTGTTCCACCGCTGGCAGCGCGCGGCCGACGCGCCGGCGCGCTGAGCATCGTTCAGACGTTTCATTTCGGAAACAAAACCCCCGCAACGACGTTTCAAGCGCCGTCGCACGCATGCGTGCGCCTTGCGCCACGGGCGTAAGCGGCCGATGGCACGAATCTAGCAGATAGGGCCTCGCACGGCGGGCCCGCGTGCCGATCCGCGTTGGCGGCTGGCTTCAAGCGCCAGCCCGAAGGCAATCGGCAACCGAAAGGATAACGAATCATTGCTGGCCCCCTGCACCACACGTAGATAGCCGCGCGGCTACGACACTTCGCGCGCACGGGAGGCCATGATGCTTAAGACAAAACAGCCGTTCCGCGCGGCGGGACGGTGCTATCGCGCGACCTTGATGGCCGCAGCTGCGTTTGCGTGCTGCTGCTCGTATGCAGTCGCGCAGAATGCGGCGCCCGACTCCGCGCCCGTCGCGAACGCCGACGCGGACACCGTCATGATGCTGGTCGAGGACGCTTCGTCGTGCGCGGCCAATCCGGCTGCGTGCGCGTCGCTCGTCTATGCGGGCGGTGGCATCGGTGGTCACGGTGCCGGCGCGAGCGGCAGTGGCGGCAACCCCGGCGGCGGCAGCGGTGGAAATAACGGAAACGGCGCTGTCGGACCTGCTGGTGTCGGCGGAGCGACAGGCGCAACGTCAGGCGGCACGGGCCGTGGAGGCAATGCGTCCGGCACCGGCGGTTCGGGTGGCGGCACTTCGGGTGGCGGCGCTTCGGGTGGCGGCGCTTCGGGTGGCGGCGCTTCGGGTGGCGGCGCTTCGGGTGGCGGCGCTTCGGGTGGCGGTGCTTCGGGTGGCGGTGCTTCGGGTGGCGGTGCTTCGGGG
>NZ_WHNU01000083.1:0-12239 GCF_009362305.1 Burkholderia sp. BE17 | reverse complement strand
CGCCCCACCCATCCCGAAGCGCAGCAACGAGAACGCGCCGACCGTGCGGCCCGCGTCGCGCAACCAGATTTCGATGACATCGGCCACGTCGTGGCGCCGCAGGAAACGGGTCCAGTACGCAGACGCGTCGCGTCTTTCGTCAGGCAATTGGGAAGCGAGCGTGACGACCGCGCATTCCTCTGCCGCGCAACGCGACGGATGCAGCGGATCGAGCATCCGGTAACGCGCGACATAGGTGCGATGCATAGATTCCGGCATCCCGAACAGTTCGAAATCGGCCGGTTCGCCGCTCTGGTCGAGCCGGTAGAACACGATCGCGGACGGGCTCGCGAACGCGTCGAACGCGTCCACGCACGCGCGCAGCGCGCGCTGCCAGTCGGCGACGCCCTGGTCGGCGGGAACGGATGGAGTCGGCATGGAGGAATCGGCTGGCGGGCGAACGCGTCGAAGTTCGGGCCAGCCTACCGGCGCCGAAAAGCGCCGGTGAGCACAAATCGGCAAATCGTCCCGGTTCGGCGGATTCGGCGGATTCGGTGGATTCGGCCGGTGTCGCCGGGACAATGCGAGCGCGCGACGGCGCGCGTGCCTTCCGTCAGCGTGCGTTCGCGGCGAACGTGTCGCAGACGCTCACCTCGCCCGCCTCCATCCCGCGCCGCAGCCAGTACACGCGCTGGTCGCTGCTGCCGTGCGTGAAGCTTTCCGGCACGACATAACCCTGCCCTTGCTGCTGCAGCCGATCGTCGCCGATCGCGGCCGCCGCCTTCAGTCCCTGCTCGAAATCGCCGGGTTCCATCAGCCGCTGGTTCGCGCGCTGCGCGTTGTTCGCCCACACGCCGGCGAAGCAGTCGGCCTGCAGTTCCATCCGAACCGACAGCGCGTTCGAGCGCGCCTGGCTCGAACGCCTGCGCGCCGCGTCGACCTTGTCGGAAATGCCGAGCAGGTTCTGCACGTGATGGCCGACTTCGTGCGCGATCACATAAGCCTGCGCGAAATCGCCTCCGGCGCCGAAACGCTTGCGCAACTCGTCGTAGAAGCCGAGATCGATATAGACCTTGCGGTCGGCCGGACAGTAGAACGGCCCCATCGCCGTCTGGCCCGTGCCGCACGCAGTCGGCGTCGAGTTCGTGAACATCACGAGCTTCGGCGGCTCGTACTGCGCATGCAGCTGCGTGTTGAACACGCCCGTCCACGTGCGCTCGATATTGCCGAGCACCTTGCGCGTGAACACCGAGCCCGGATCGTTCGCCGGCGCGCCCTGGCGCTGCGCCGGCGCGGGCTGCGCCTGCTGCTGGCGGCCCTGCAGCGCCGAGGCGCCTTCGAGCACCACGCGCGGATCGATCCCGAAGAAATACGACGCGGCCAGCGCGACCACGATCGTGCCGATGCCGATCGTCGCGCCGCGCCCGCCGCCGAAACCGCCGGCGCCACGTCGATCCTCGACGTTCATGCTTTCTCTTTCGTCGTCCAGCCTCATTGCCGGCTCTCCCTGTTCTTGTCGATGGTCCGGCCGCGCCAGCGCGCACCGGGCGATACGCCGTGGCAACTCGACCCATCGGCAGACACGATACCCGCGCATCGCGGCACATGGTCGCACCGATCTCGCCGGCGTGCCGCTCCGCTCGCACGACGGAATCGGCCGGCCGACGCGCCGCGCGTCGATGCGCTCGCTCGCCCGCGCTATTTTGCCGGGCTTTCGCGACTTATCCCAAAAATGTGGAGGATAGAGCGATTCGGCGCCGGACATCGTCAGCTTTTGCAAAATGGGCCATGGCCTTTCCGGCCGGGCGGACATCGTGCGCGTTCATCCTTTCGGCTGATACCGGCACTCGCCCGCGCCGCCTAAAGTGACCGGGATCAACACGCCTTCCGGAGAACGGCATGACGCACCCGCAACCCCGCACGATCGCCATCACCGGCGCCGGCACCGGCATCGGTGCCGCATGCGCGCACCGCTTCGCCGGCTGCGGCGACCGCGTCGTGCTGATCGGGCGGCGTCAGGCGCCGCTCGACGCGCTGGCCGCCGAGACGGGCGGCCTCGCGCTCGCCGGCGACGCCGCGAGCACCGCCGACTGGGCCGGCTTCCTGCCGCGGATCGCCGAACGCTTCGGCC
The DNA here is from genome assembly GCF_009362305.1 of Burkholderia sp. BE17. Lineage (NCBI taxonomy): Bacteria > Pseudomonadati > Pseudomonadota > Betaproteobacteria > Burkholderiales > Burkholderiaceae > Burkholderia > Burkholderia sp. BE17. Next base: position 10,129 of record NZ_WHNU01000083.1, on the reverse strand, counting down.
ACGTCGACGCGCTCGTCGCGTGCGCGGGCGGCCACGGCATCGGCCGCGCTGACGAAACCTGCGACGCGCAGTGGCGCGACGCGATGCACGCGAACCTCGATACCGCGTTCGTCAGCACACGTGCGTGCCTGCCCGACCTGATCGCACAGCGCGGCAGCATCGTGCTGGTCGCATCGATCGCGGCGCTCGCGGCCGGGCCCGGCGTGTGCGGCTATACGGTCGGCAAGCATGCGCTGCTCGGGCTCGTGCGGTCGCTCGCGCGCGACTACGGGCCGCACGGCGTGCGTGCAAACGCCGTGTGCCCGGGCTGGGTCCGCACGCCGATGGCCGACGCTGAAATGGAACCGCTGATGGCCGCGCATGGCGACACGCTCGACGATGCGTATGCGCGCGTCAGCGCCGACGTGCCGCTGCGGCGCGCGGCCGATCCGGACGAAATCGCGGCCGTGTGCGCGTTCCTCGCGTCGCCCGATGCGTCGTTCGTGACCGGCGCGACGCTCGTCGCGGACGGCGGTGCGATGGTCGTCGACGTGCCGACGCTCGCGTTCGACAAGCTTTGATGCGCGGGGGCATGCCGCCCGCGTGACGCATCGCTGCGGGCGGTGTTCCGTGCAACGTCCTCCGGCACTCCAACGCCCGCTGCGGCACGTACGCCGCCCCGCCCGCTCGTTTCCCGCGCCGAAAATCCGCTACCATCGACCGACCGCGTGGCCCGCCCGGCGCCACCTCACCGTTCCGACTTCGATGAACATCCGGTTTCTTGAAACCTTCGTCTGGCTCGCGAAGCTGGAAAACTTCCGGCTCACCGCTGAAAAACTGCACACGACACAAGCTGCGGTATCAAGCCGCATCGCGTCGCTCGAAGAAGCATTCGACGTGCGCCTGTTCGACCGCAACACGCGCTCGGCCACGCTCACGCCCGCGGGCCGCCGCATGCTGGCCTACGCGGAACGAATCGTGCGGCTCGACAGCGAAATGCGGCGCGACATCGACGCAGCGAGCGATGCCGGCCTGATCCGGATCGGCGTGATCGAATCGATCGTGCACAGCTGGTTTCCGGCGCTGATGGCGCAACTGCGCGAGCGCTATCCGCGGCTCGACGTCGAGATCACGAGCGACACCACGCTGCACCTGATTCGCCTGCTCAGCACCGACGGCGTCGACCTGATCCTGCAGACCGACCCGGTGCCGGGCCCCGATTTCACGAACCTGCCGCTGTGCGAATTCCCGGTGCGCTGGGCGGCAAGCCCGCGCCTCGGGCTCGGCGGCCAGCCGCTCGACGTCGCGCGCCTCGCGGAATTTCCGATCATCAGCTTCTCGCGCCACTCGGGACCGCACGCGACGATCGAGCGGCTGTTCGCGGCCGTCGAACGGCCGGCCAGCATCAACTGCATCACGTCGGTCGCCGCGATGATCCGCCTCGTCGCCGACGGCCTCGGCGTGGCCGCGCTGCCGCCCGCGATCATCGGGCGCGAGCTGCACGAAGGCGCGCTCGAACTGCTCGACGTCGAACCCGAATTCCCCGCGCTGCCGCTCGTCGCGACGTACCGCAGCCAGGGCCTGCCGGTCGCCGCGCGCATCGCGGAACTGGCAAGCGAAGTCGCACGCGCGATGGCGGCCGCCGCGAGCATCGCGAAGCCGGTCGCACCGGCCAGCCCCGAACCAGTCGACGCATCGCCCGCCCGTACGGCGGCCAAAACAAAGACAAAGACAACTACGAAGGCAACTGCGAAGGCAACTGCGAAGCGCACGACGAAATCCGCGCCGCCGGCCGCCGCCCCGGCAAAACGCCGCCCGCGCCGCTCATAAGAAAACCTGTTCACCGCGAATTTGTTTTCTTGTTGGACGGGCGCGGCCCGTCTTCGGGAAACTGCGGTTCCTGACATACTCCCGTCACGAGGAACCCCGCGATGACCTTCCCTTCCCTTCCGCACGGCCAGCTTTGCGTCTGGACGGATATCGACCCCGCGCACGAAGCCGATTTCAACGCGTGGTACGACCGCGAGCACATGCAGGAACGTGTCGCGATTCCCGGCTTCACGCATGCGCGGCGCTTTCGCGCGAACGACGGCGGTCCTCGCCAGTACCTCGCGCTGTACGTGACCGACGCGCTCGACGTGTTCCGTAGCGACGCATACCGGCGCGCGTTCACGCAGCAGACCGCGTGGTCGCTCGCGAACTTCGAGCGCATGACGGGCACGCAACGGCGCGTCGGCGAACTGACGATCGAGGCCGGCGACGGCGAAGGCGCGCATCTCGCGCTGTTCGTGCTGCCGCCGGAACGCATCGACGTGCGGCAACTGCGCGAGCGCTTCGACGCCGCGCTGCGGGAACCGGGCATTCACGCGGCGCGACTCTTCCGCACCGCGCCCGAGCTGTCCGCGCCGATCGGCGCCGATGCGGCCGCCCGCCCGGCCGCCGACGCGCTCGTGCTGATCGAAGGCAGCGACGCGGCCGCGACGCGCCGCGTGGCCGCCGCACTCGCCGGGCACGACGACGTACGCACCTTCGACCTGCTGTGGCGCGCCGCCGCGCCACTGCCGGCTGCGCACCGCGACGCCGAAGCAGAAGCAGAGCCGGCCGCCGCCGCGCTGCCTGCCTGAACGCCGACGCCGGCCGCGCCGCACCAGCACCAGCACCAGCACGCGGCCGACGCGTCGGCCCTGCGCTTCCTCCCGTTCTCCGTCACGACAGGCCCGAACCCATGAGCACTCTCGCCCAGCCCGCCGCCCACGCGCCCCGCCGCGTCCGCAACAGCCGACTCGCGACTGCGAGCATGATCGGCACGTCGCTCGAGTGGTACGACTTCACGATCTACAACACGCTCGCCGCGCTCGTCTTCAACCATCTGTTCTTCCCGTCGGTCGATCCGCTGGCCGGCACGATCCTCGCGTTCTCGACCTATGCGGTCGGCTATGTGTCGCGCCCGCTCGGCGGCTTCGTGTTCGGCAATCTCGGCGACCGCATCGGCCGCCGCGCGGTGCTGATGCTCACGCTGGTGCTGATGGGCGTGACGACCGCGCTGATGGGCGCGCTGCCGACCTATGCGCAGGCCGGCATCCTGAGCCCGATCCTGCTCGTCGCACTGCGCTTCGTGCAGGGCGTCGCACTCGGCGGCGAATGGGCCGGCGCGGTGCTGCTGTCGGTCGAGCATGGCGACCAGAACCGGCGCGGGCTGTCCGCGTCGTGGACGCAGATGGGCCCGTCGTTCGGCACGCTGCTCGGCACCGGCTGCATCGCGCTCGTGACGCTGTCGACCACGTCCGCGAACTTCCTGTCGTGGGGCTGGCGCGTGCCGTTCGCGGCCAGCGCGCTGCTCGTCGTGTTCGGCTTCTGGCTGCGGCGCGGCGTCGACGAAACGCCGCAGTTCGAGCAGCTCGCCGAATCGCACGCGACCGCCGAGGTGCCCGTCGCCGACGTGCTGAAGTACCACTGGCGGCGCCTGCTGATCGCGGGCGGCGCACGGATCGGCTCGGACGTGCTGTATGCGCTGATCGTCGTGTTCACGCTGACCTACGTGACGACCGTGTTGCACCTGTCGCGCCCCGTCGCGCTGACGGCCGTGATCGTCGGCACGGCCTGCAACGCGCTCGCGGTGCCGTTCTTCGGCGCGCTGTCGGATCGCTTCGGCCGCCGGCCCGTGTACCTCGCCGGCGCGATCGCCGGTGTCGTGTGGGCGTTCGTGTTCTTCGTGATGCTCGATTCGGCGCGCCCCGGTGCGATCGTCGCGGCCGTCGCGATCGGCCTCGTGATCCATGCGGTGATGTACGGCCCGCAGGGCGCGTTCGTGACCGAACAGTTCCCGACGCGCGTGCGCTATGCGGGCTCGTCGCTCGCGTACACGCTCGCCGGCATCGTCGGCGGCGGCTTCGCGCCGCTCGTGATCGCCACGCTGTTCCGGCAGACGGGTACGACGACGGCCGTGTCGCTGTACGTCACCGCAGCGCTCGTCGTCACCTCGATCGCACTCCTCGCCGCGCGCGAGACCGCGCACCGGCCGCTTGCGGAATGAGCGCCGCCCCAAGCCGATTCATTCCTTCGCACTTCAAACGGATATCCGCATGCAAGCCCTGTCGTTCAACGTGATTTCCCTGCAGCGCGCGCCGGCCACCGTCGACGTCGAGATCGAGCGCGTCGTGATTGCCGGCTGGGCCGGCCGCGACCCGGCAGCGATCCGCGCGCACATCGACGAACTCGCGGCGCTCGGCGTGGCGCCGCCTTCGACCACACCGTGCTTCTATCGCGTGTCGTCCGCGCTGCTGACGCAGGCGCCGTCGATCGGCGTACTCGGCGCACGCTCGGGCGGCGAGATCGAATGCGTGCTGGTCGACAGCCCGGCCGGCACGCTGGTCACGGTCGGCTCCGATCATACGGATCGAGAAGTCGAGGTGTACGGCGTCGCGGTGTCGAAGCAGGTGTGCGCGAAACCGCTCGGATGCGATGCGTGGCTTTACGCGGATGTCGCCGATCACTGGGATGCGATCGAGATGCGTTCGTGGTTGATCGCGCGTGACGGCGAGCGGATTGCGTACCAGCACGGCGCCGTCAGCGGCCTGCTCGCGCCGGACGCGCTGTGGCAGCGCTTCGACGATCGCCGCACGATGCCCGCGCGCTGCGCGATGTATGGCGGCACCGTCGCCGCGCATGGCTCGATCGCGGCGATGGGCGACGGCGACGCGTTCGAGATGGAGCTGCACGATCCGGTGCTCGGGCGCAGCCTGCGGCACCGGTATGCGGTCGAGGTGTTGCCGATCGTGGCGTGACGGGGGGCGGCGGGCCTGACGGATGCCGAAAGGCTCTGCACACATGCTTTCGTGCCGACACGCTTCGTTGGCCTCCGCCTCTCACGTCGCCGTTCACCGCACGTTTCGATCACGGCCACCTCTCGCGCCGCCGTTCACCGCACGTTCCGTTTGCCGCCGCCTCTCGCGCCGCCGTTCACCGCACGTTCCGTTCGCCTGCGCCTCTCGCGTCGTCGTTCACCGCACGTTCCGTTCGCCTGCGCCTCTCGCGCCGCCGTTCACCGCAAGCAACCGAGCCCCGCCAGCGTCGCCTCCACCGCCGTATCGAGCGGCGTCAACGGCTCGCGGCCGAGCACCGCCGTCACCCGCGCGTTGTCCATCCGGAGCGGCTCGCGCCACAGGTAGCGCATCTCCAGCATCTCGCGCAGCGTCGTGACGAACGGCGCCGCGGCCCACACGAGCCACCACGGGAATTTGCGCACCGCCGGCCGCATCCCGTGCCGCTGCGCCACGCGACTGATGGCCGCGGCCATCTGCGTGCCGTCCGCATCCCAATGCCCGCCGAGATGGAAGCGCGCAAACGGCTCCAGCGTGTCGCGCCGCTCGATCAGCTCGACCATCGTGCGCGCGACGTCCGGCAGATACGCCCACTGATGGCCGACGCCCGGCCGCCCCGGCACGCTGATGGTCGAGACGGGCCGCCCCGGCTTGATCAGCCCCTGAGCAAACCAGTTGTTGCCGGCACGCACCCCGAAGAAATCGCCGGCGCGCACGATGATCGTGCGGACGCCCTGCGCGGTCGCTTCCTGCAGCCGCCGCTCCAGTTCGACGCGGATCGCGCCCTTGCGGGTCGCCGGATGCTGCGGCGCGTCTTCGCGCAACACCGGAAACGCGTCGGCGCCGTAGTTGTAGACCGTGCCGGGCAGCACGACGGTCGCCTGCGCCACCGTCGCCGCCGCGATCGTGTTGTCGATCATCGGCAGCACCTGCGTCGGCCAGTTCCGGTAGCCGGGCGGGTTCACCGCGTGCACGATCACGCTGCAGCCGCGCGCGGCCCGCACGACCGCCTCGCGATCCAGCGCGTCGCCGCGCATCCACGTCATCCCGTCGCGCTCCACGACTTCGGCATCGAGCCCGCGCTTGAGCGCGCGCACCTGCCAGCCGGCATCGCGCAACTGCCGCGCGACTTCCCCGCCGATCCCGCCGCTCGCGCCGAGCACGAGTGCCTGTCGTTGCGCCGCGCCTGCGTTCGTCGTCATTGCCGTTCTCCTTGAATGAACCGTCGTGAGATGCATTCTGGCGCGCCGACGGCTAGCAAGGAATTGCCTAACATCGGGTATCAGCTATACATTTATGCATGACCACCGACCTGAACTGGGAACGCTACCGCACCTTTCTCGCGGTACTGACGGAAGGCTCGCTGTCCGGCGCGGCGCGCGCGCTCGGCATCACGCAGCCGACGGCCGGCCGCCACGTCGCGGCGCTCGAGGGCGCTTTCGGCCAGACGCTGTTCACGCGCTCGCCGTCGGGCCTGCTACCGACCGAGGCGGCGCTCGCGCTGCGCGGCCATGCGGAGGCGCTGCGCAGCGCGGCGGCCGCTTTCGAGCGCGCGGCCGCGAGCCACGGCGCCGGCGTGCGCGGCACCGTGCGGATCTCGGCCAGCGACGTGATCGCCGTCGAGGTGCTGCCGCCCATGCTCGCGCAATTGCGGCGCGATCATCCGGGGCTCGTCATCGAACTGGTGCCGACCGACCGCATCCAGGACGTGCTGAATCGCGAGGCCGACATCGCGGTGCGGATGGCGCCGCCCGCGCAGGACGCGCTCGTCGCGCGGCGCGTCGGCGCGATCGAAGTCGGGCTGTATGCGCGCGACGACTACGTGGCGCGCAACGGCGCGCCCGCGACGATCGACGAACTCGCGCATCACGCGCTGATCGGCTTCGATACCGTCACGCCGTTCATCCGTTCGGCGGGGCGCGGGATGCCGTTGTGGAATCGCGATGCGTTCGCGCTGCGCACCGACAGCAACCTTGCGCAGCTCGCGATGATCCGCGCCGGCTACGGCGTCGGTTTCTGCCAGACGGGGCTCGCGAAGCGCGACGCGAGGCTCGTGCGCGTGCTGCCGGACGGGCCCGCGATGAAGCTGGAAACCTGGGTCGTGATGCATGAGGACCTGCGGACAAGCCCGCGCTGCCGGGCCGTGTTCGATGCGCTGGCGGACGGGCTGCGCGCGTATGTCGACGGAGAAACTGCCGAGTAAGAGGCGCGAATCGCCCGGACGGTACTACTCGTAGATTTTCCCGGCGAACAGGATGTCCGCGATGCGCCGCCACGGATTGTCGGGCACGTCGTAAAAACGCAGCCCGTCCTCCGACGCTTCGGCCCAGTCGACCATCGCCTCCAGGTACTCGCCGATCGAGCGGTTTTCCCAGCCGAGCGCGGCGCGCGCGTACGGCGACGGCGGCACGTCGGCTTCGAGCTGCCGCTCCGTGTTCCAGTCATGGCCGAGCACGCGCAGGAAATGGATCAGCGAGCGCTCGTCGACCACCCGCTCCAGCGCGTCCTGCAGCCTGTCGGCCATCTGCTGCTTCAGCTCGTCGTTCATGCTCATGCGTAGGCCCTCTCCCGCGTCTCTCGAATACGCGCCGCTGCATATCGCGCGGCGCGTTTTTACATCAGCAATTGCCGCGACAGCACCTCGCGCGCCTGCGTGACGGTTTCGCGCTCGCCCGGCATCGGCGGCGTCAGCGAAAACACCGCATCGGGCAGCGGCGGCAGACGGTATTTCGCGCCGAGCCGCATCATGCCGTCGCCGATCGCCGACGCGCACAGGCAGCCGACACCGAGCCCCGCCGCAAGCATCGACTGCAGCCCCGCGACACCCGACGCGCTGTGCACGAGCACGTACGGCATATGCTGCTCGTCGAGCGAGCGCACCGCGATCTGATGCATCATGCAGTCGTCCGGCAGCAGCACGAGCGGCAGCGGCTCGGGCAATTGCTCGGCGAGTGCGGGCGACGCGACCCACGACAGCGGCTCGCGCCGCAGCACCCAGCGCGTATCGGCCGACGCCGGCCGGAACGGCCCGCTCGACAGGTTCATCACGACGCCGAGATCGATCTGCCCTCTCGCGTGCGCCGCCTCGATGTCCGCGCTTTTCATCGCGCTCACGTGCAGGCTCAACTGCGGGTAGCACTCCCGCAGCCGCGCCAGCATGCCCGCAACTTCATTCGTGCGGAAGTAGTCGGTGATCGCGACACGCAGCTCGCCCTTGATCGCCTGCCCGCGCAGCTCGTCGAACGCGGCCTCGTTCAGCGCGACGATGCGCCGTGCGTGCTGCAGCAGCCGCGTGCCGGCCGGCGTCGGCTCGACGCCGCGCTTGCTGCGCACGAACAGCGGCACGCCGGCGCGCGCTTCGAGCTTGCGCACCTGCTCGCTGACCGTCGACTGCGACAGGTGCAGCAGCGGCGCGGCGGCCGTCAGGCTGCCGGCGTCCGCGACCGCCGCGAAAGTGCGCAACTGGTCCAGGTCGAAACCGCGCATCGCCATTCTCCATCCATCGCTTAACCCGATGGATGCTACCACTCTTTCCCGCTTTTCCGATTCATCGACCGCACCCAAAATACGGGGTCAATGGCCGGCCTGCACCGCTCGCGCATACGGCCCTCATTCTTTTCGGACCCTTCGTTCATGACGAACCAAACCCTTGCCTCTTGCGCGCCGGCCGGCGCGGCTGCCGCGGCGACGCCGCGCAGCCATCACGGCTGGGCGCTGGTGGTCCTGCTGGTCGGCGCCATTCTGCCGCCGCTCGACTACTTCATCGTGAATCTCGCGCTGCCGGCCATCCGCGACGGCATCGGCGCGCGCCCGGCCGAGCTCCAGCTCGTCGTGTCGGCCTATGCATGTGCGAGCGCGGTCGTGCAGATCACGGGCGGCCGTCTCGGCGACCTGTACGGCCGCAAGCGCATGTTCATGCTGGGCATGGCCGGCTTCGTGCTCGCGTCGACGCTGTGCGGGCTCGCCGGCAGCGGCGCGGTGCTCGTCGGCGGCCGCGTGCTGCAGGGCCTGTTCGCGGCGATCCTCGCGCCGCAGGTGCTCGCGACGATCCGCAGCGTGTTCAGCCCGCAGGAACAGGTGCGCGTGATGGGCTTCTACGGTTTCGCGTTCGGCCTCGCGGCCGTGATCGGCCAGCTCGGCGGCGGCGCGCTGATCAGCCTGCATCCGTTCGGGCTCGGCTGGCGCGCGATCTTCCTCGTCAATCTGCCGATCGGCATCCTTGCGCTGCTCGGCAGCTGGCGTTTCATCCCGGAAAACCGGCCGCCGCGCGGCCAGCGCATCGACGTACCGGGCGCGGTGCTGATGTCGCTGTTCCTGCTGATGCTCGTGTATCCGCTCACGCAGGGCCGCGAGGCAGGCTGGCCGCTGTGGATGATCGCGTGCGTCGTCGGCGCGCTGCCGATGCTCGGCGCGCTGCTGACGGTCGAAGCGGGCCGGCTCGCCCGCGGCCGCGATCCGCTGCTCGACGTGCGCCTGTTCCGCAATCCCGTCGTCGCGCTCGGGCTCTTGCTCGCGTTCCTGTTCTATACGCTGAGCGCGTTCTTCCTGAGCTACGGGATCTATCTGCAGGGCTGCCTGAACTGGTCGCCGCTCGCGTCCGGGTTCGCGATCCTGCCGCTCGGGCTCGGCTTCCTCGCGAGCCCGCTGCTGATGCCGCGCCTCGTCGGCCGGTTCGGCGGTTATCGCGTGCTGACGCTCGGCTTCGTCATGCTCGCTGCCGGCGTCGCGACCGCCGCCGCGCTTGCCCGCGAAGGCGCGCCGGGGCCCGGCTTCTACGCGGGCATCGCGGCGATCGGCATCGGGCAAGGCCTCGTGCTGCCGTCGGTCGTGCGGATCGTGCTCGCGGAAGTCGACGCGGCCCGCGCGGGCGTCGCATCAGGAATGGTCAGCGCGATGCTGCAGATCGGCGCGGCCGTCGGCGCCGCGACGATCGGCGGCGTGTTCTTCGCGCGGCTCGGCGTGCATCCGGCCGCGGTCGATTACGTTCAGGGGTTCCGGACGTCGATGTTCACGCTGACGGTCGTATTGCTTGCGTGCGTCGCGCTGTCGACCGCGCTCGGGCCGCTGCATCGGCGGCTGCATGCGGGCGCATGACACGGGGCACGGATCGCACCGCCGGCGGGATCTGCGGCGGGAAGGTGAATGCGCGGCCGCTCGCCGGCATCCGGCTCACCGGTGTTGTTTGCGTTGCGCCTGCCGCGCTTCCCACTCGGCCAGCTCGACGCGATAGCGCGCCAGCGCTTCGTCGTACAAGTCGAAGACGCACGGCGAGCAGCCGCTGTTGCAGCAGTCTTCCAGTTCGGGTTGTTCGGGCGGGATCGGGCGGGGAT
>NZ_WHNU01000082.1:0-14218 GCF_009362305.1 Burkholderia sp. BE17 | reverse complement strand
GTTCACGCAAAGTGCGAAAGTAAACGCGATCCGCCGACAGTTTACAAGCGCTGCGCTATCTCATTGAATGTAAACGCTTCTTTCCGGCCTCGGCAACCGGGGCTCGAAGATATGTATAAGACGATGGGCTATAACGCCATCCAGACCGAAGATGAGCAGGTAAAGGCCAGCTGGTCAGAAGTTCTAAATCAGTATCAACGGCGAGCCGACCTTGTTCCCAATCTCGTCAACACGGTGAAGGGGTATGCGAACCAGGAAAAGGAAGTGCTCGTAAGTGTGACGGAGGCGCGGGCACAAGTCGGCTCGATTCGCGCCACGCCCGAAATCATTGCCGATCCGCAGGCGTTCGCACAGTGTGAAGCGGCGCAGGGGCAGCTCACGTCGTCTCTGTCACGGCTGCTCGTGGTATCGGAGAACTATCCGCAATTGAAGTCGGATGCGAACTTCCGCGACCTGCAGGCGCAGCTCGAGGGTACGGAAAATCGCATTGCCGTAGCCCGCAATCGATACATTCGCTCCGTCCAGGCGTACAACACGACGATACGGTCGTTCCCGAATAATTTGACTGCAAAGGCATTTGGCTATCTGGAGCGCCCAAACTTCTCGGTGAGCAACGAAGCCGAGATTTCCAAACCGCCGCGGGTCGACTTCGGCTCGACGCCGGCATCTGCAGGCAAGGCCTCCAATTGAACATGTTCCGACTGGCGATGGCCGTCGTCTTAGCCTTCTTTGTCCTGGGGGGAGCCTGCGCCCACGCGGATGTCGTCGTCCCGCCGCTGACATCGAGAGTAACCGATGAGACTGGAACTCTGACGAGCGACCAGATGGCCAGTCTTGAAAAGACGTTGAGAGAGTTCGAGGCGAAAAGAGGAACGCAGATTTCAGTTCTCGTTGTTCCGACCACGGAGCCCGAAACCATCGAACAGTATTCGATGCGCGTCGTCGAGCAATGGAAGCTTGGGCGCAAGAACGTCGACGACGGCGCGCTCCTGATTGTCGCCAAGAACGACCGAACGCTTCGAATTGAGGTCGGATACGGCCTCGAAGGCGTGCTCACCGACGCGACGAGCAATCGCATCATCAACGAGGCGATAGTTCCGCGGTTCCGAAACGGGGATTTCTACGGCGGCATCACTGCCGGCCTCGACGGCATGATGCGAGTCGCCAGCGGCGAACAGTTGCCTCCGCCGCGGCGACAACACGGGGCAAGCGATGGCGCCGGACGGTTACTTCCCGTCCTCTTCCTCCTGACGGTCATGGCCGGCGGCCTTCTGCGCGCCATGCTTGGGAGACTGCCGGGTGCAGCCGTTACAGGCGGAGTCGTTGGGGTACTCGCATGGGTTTTGTCGGGGGCGCTTTTTGTCGCCATCGCGGCAGGACTGATGGCGCTGCTCTTCACGTTGCTGGGGGGCGGGATGGGAGCAGCTGGTGGGCGCTTCATTGGCGGCAGCGGTGGTAGTTCCGGCCGCGATTCAAATCGCGACATCTTTCGCGGAGGCGGCGGAGGCTTCGGCGGCGGTGGCGCATCGGGACGGTGGTGAGCATGGACCTGAAACGCCTCTTCCGGCATCTTTTCACGACCCATTGGCGGGTCAACAGCGCATTCTCACGGCGGGAGCTTATCGCTATCGAAGAGGCTGTACGTACCAGTCATCGCGCGCACGTGGGTCAAGTCAGGTTTGCTGTAGAGGGTGCGCTGCACATCCGCGCCTTGCTGAAGGGCACATCTGCGAGGGACCGTGCCATCGAGGTTTTCTCGGACCTCCGGGTTTGGGACACGGAGCACAACAACGGCATTCTTATCTATCTGCTTCTTGCGGACCGCGACGTCGAAATTGTTGCGGACCGAGGCATACACGCCAAGGTGGATGGCCGCGAATGGGAGGCGATTTGCCAGGCCATGGAGGCTCATTTCCGGCAAGGCGATTATCGGTCCGGTGTTCTGCGAGGTATCGAGCAAGTTACCGAGCTGTTGCAAAAACACTTTCCACTTCATGGTCCGCGGCTCGACGACCTTTCGAGCTCGCCCGTTGTGATATGAGTTCCGAAGCTTGACATCGGTCCTTTTATCGAGCGGAAATTCTGGCTGACGCGAGGCGTAATTCGTTGATACGAATCAAGGTAATGAGCGGTGCTATCGTCACTTGCGTGATGCCATGCAGCCTCGATTTGCAATACCACGGAATCTCCATCAAGCCCGCGAATTACCTCCCGGAACGGGAGGAGCTCGCCCGGGAGCGTCGCGAGCGGAACGCCATGGCAGCTCGTGGATGTCATCACTCCACAGTCACCGACTTAGCCAGATTCCGAGGCTTATCAATATCCGTCCCCCTTGCCAGCGCAGCGTGATACGCCAGCAGTTGCATCGGCACCGTATGCAAAATAGGCGAAAGCGGTCCGTAGTACTCATTGAGTCGAATCACCTCGATCCCGTCGCTCGGCACCAGCCCGCAGTCCACATCCGCGAACACAAAAAGCCGCCCGTTCCGCGCACTGACCTCATGCATGTTCGACCTGAGCTTCTCGAGCAGCATGTCATTCGGCGCAACCGCAATCACCGGCATCTCGTTGCTGACGAGCGCAAGCGGCCCATGCTTCAGCTCACCCGCCGGATAAGCCTCCGCGTGAATATAAGAAATCTCCTTCATCTTCAACGCACCTTCAAGCGCGATCGGATAATGCATCCCGCGCCCGAGAAACAGCATGTTGTCGCGTCGCGCGAGCAGTTCCGACCAAGCCATGATCTGCGGCTCCAGCGCGAGCACTTTCGACATCGCGTCGGGCAGATGCCGAAGCGCACGCAAATGCTCCTTCTCCTCATCATCACTCAACCGCCCGCGCACCTGCGCAAGCGACAACGTGAGAAGGAACAACGCAACCAGCTGCGTCGTAAAAGCCTTCGTCGAAGCCACCCCGATCTCGATCCCAGCACGCGTCACGAACTGAAGCGCACATTCACGCATCAACGCACTCGTCGCGACGTTGCAGATCGCGAGCGTACGCATCATCCCGCGCTGCTTTGCGACATGCACCGCGCCGAGCACGTCGGCCGTCTCGCCGCTTTGCGACACCGCGACAACCAGCGTGCGCGGATTCGGCACGCTGTCGCGATAGCGAAACTCACTCGCAATTTCAACGCTGGCCGGCAGCTTCGCGATGCTCTCGATCCAGTACTTCGCGGTCAGCGCCGCGTGATAGCTGCCGCCGCATGCGAGCAGCAGCACCGAATCGACATCGTTGAACACGCGCCACGCACCGTCGCCGAACAGCTCGGGCATGATCGACGCGACGTCGAGCAGCGTATCGGCCACCGCCTGCGGCTGCTCGAAGATTTCCTTCTGCATGTAGTAGCGGTACGACCCGAGATCGGCCGCGCCGCTATGCGCGGCGACCCGCTGCACCGTGCGCTCGACGCGCTGGCCGTTCGCATCGACGATCCAGTAGCGATGCAGCTGGATATCGGCGACGTCGCCGTTCTCCAGATACGCGATGCGATCGGTGATGCCTGACAGCGCGATCGCGTCGGACGCCAGGAAATTCTCGCCTTCGCCGACGCCGACCACGAGCGGCATCCCGTCGCGCGCGCCGACGATGCGGTGCGGCTCGTCGCGGCACATCACCGCGATCGCGTAGCTGCCGCGCAGCCGCGCGACGGCGCGCCGCACTGCATCGAACAGGTCGCCGTCGTAGAGATGATCGATCAGGTGCGCGATCGCTTCGCTGTCGGTCTGGCTCGCGAACACGTAGCCGTGCGCCTGCAGTTCCGCGCGCAACTGGTCGCAGTTCTCGATGATCCCGTTGTGCGACAGCGCGATGCGCGCGTTGGCGTCGCTCGGCGAGAAATGCGGATGCGCGTTGAGCGTGACAGGCGCGCCATGCGTGGCCCAGCGCGTATGCGCGATGCCGGTGTAGCCCGACAGCGCATGCTCGGCGATCTCGCGCTGAAGGTTGGCCACGCGATCGACGCTGCGGGCACGCGCCAGCGCACGGTCTCGGTAGACCACGACGCCGCACGAGTCGTAGCCGCGGTATTCGAGCCGCTTCAGGCCGTCGACGAGGTTCGGCAGGATGTCCCGCTGGGCGACCGCCCCGACAATTCCACACATATCGCGCTCCGTAAATGTCCTGTCTGGACCAGTGAGAGCGATGGTAGGGGCGGTCGAATGGAATTAAATTTCAAAATATCGGCATAAATGAAACGAGCCGTAGATCGTCTATCATGTTGAAATTAAATTTCACGCCCTGACCGGAAGGAGCCGCCGATGGCCGGCATCACCCTCGACGATCTCGACCTGCGCATCCTCGCGATCCTGCAGGACGACGCGTCGGTGTCGAACCTGAAACTGGCCGAGCGCGCGCTGTCGTCGCCGCCGACCTGCATGCGTCGCGTACGCCGGCTGACGGAAGCCGGCGTGATCCGTCGGCAGGTTGCGGTGCTCGATCCGGTCGCGATCGGCACGGCCGTCACGGCGCTGATCGAGATCAGCCTCGACCGGCAGACGGCCGAAGACTACGACGCGTTCGAGGCATACGTATGTGCTGAGCCGGCCGTCACGCAGTGTTACCGCGTGTCGCCGGGGCCCGATTTCGTCGTGGTGGCCGATCTGGCCGACGTCGCCGAATACGACGAATTCGCGCGGCGGCTGTTCACCGGCGCATCGAACGTCCGCAACGTGCGGACGTTTTTCTCGACGCGTCGCGCGAAATTCGAGGCGAACGCGCGAGTCGCGCATGCGATGCGCAAACGCGCGTGATCGCGTCGAATCAGGCAGTGGCCGCGTCCGCCAATTGCAGCGGCTGGCCGTACCCGAAGCAATGCGCCGGCTCGGGAAACACGCGCTGCCGCACGTCGTGCGCGTACTGGCGGATCGCGTCGCGCATCACCGCGTTCGCATCGGCATAACGCTTCACGAAGCGCGGCGTGTATGCATCGAATGCGCCGATCATGTCCTCGGTCACGAGCACTTGTCCGTCGCACGCGGGCGATGCGCCGATGCCGATCGTCGGGATCGTCAGCGTTTCGGTCAGATGGCGCGCGAGCGCTTCGGCGGTGCCTTCGATGACGACGCTGAACGCACCGGCCCGCTCGGCCGCGCATGCGGCGTCGAACACCTGCGCGGCCGAACGCGGGTCCATGCCTTGCGCGCGGAAGCCGCCCGTCGCGTTCGCCTGCTGCGGCATCAGGCCGACGTGCGCCATCACCGGTATGCCGCGCTCGGTCAGGAAGCGGATCGTGTCGGCCATCTCGCTGCCGCCTTCGAGCTTCACGGCCTGCGCACCGGTTTCGGCGAGCAGCCGCGCGGCGGAACGATAGGCCTGCGCGGGCGATTCCTGATACGTCGAGAACGGCAGGTCGACGACGACACACGCCTGCGCGGCGCCGCGCACGACGGCCGCGCCGTGTGCAATCATCATGTCGAGCGTGACGCGCAGCGTATCGGGCATCCCGTACAGCACCATGCCGACGGAATCGCCGACGATGATCACGTCGGCCACGTCGTCGACGAGCTTCGCCATCGGCGCGGAATACGCGGTCAGCGACACGAGGCTGCCGATGCCTTTGGTCGAACGGATCGCGGTGACGGTCTTGCGGGTGGTGCGGGTGTGAGCGCTCATGTGCGGAAGCCGTGTGAAAGAAGAGCCGCCACGGTAGCATCGCGCTCGTTCGTGCAATGACCTTCGGAGGACGTCTTATGTTGCTGGCGGGACAATCGGGTGATCCTTACGCGGCGCCACCGATGGCGCGCCTGCCGAGGCCGCTGTACGTGCGTGCGTTCGGGATTCCCGGCAACGTGAGCGTGGACGCGCACAGTCATCCGTGGGCCCAGCTGATGTATGCGACGAGCGGCGTGCTCGAGGTGTCGACGCCGTCGGGCCGGCAACTGCTGCCGCCGCACTACGCGATGTGGATTCCGCCGCACGTGCCGCATGCGGTGTCGACGCGCGAGTGCGTCGCGTTTCACAGCCTGTATCTCGACGAAGCGATCGCGCGCAGCGATGCGAACGACGATTGCACGATCCTCTGCATGACGCCGCTGCTGCGCGAACTGGTGATTGCCACGGCCGAATTGCCGGTGAACTACGACGAAGCGGGGCCGGACGGCGCGCTCGTATGCCTGATCGCCGACCGGATCGCACGGATGCAGCCCGCGCCGCTGACGGTGCCGCTGCCGCGCGATCCGCGCCTGCTGAAAATCGCGCGCGCGTTGCATGCGCATCCGGGCGATACGCGCAGTCTCGACGAATGGGGGTATCAAGTCGGCGCGACGCGGCGCACGCTGTCGCGACTGTTCCGGCAGGACACGGGGCTGTCGTTCACTGAATGGCGGCAGGCCGTGCGGCTGCTCGCGTCGCTGCCGCTGCTCGATGCGGGCGAGCCGATCGGCGCGGTGGCCGCGCAACTGGGCTACGACTCGACATCGTCGTTCATCGCGCTGTTTCAGGCGAAGTTCCGCGTGACGCCCGGTGCATATGCGAAGCGTGAAGCGCGCCGGCCGGTATTGACTGCGTGACGCGGCAACGCGTGCCGCGCACCGCCACTCAGAACGCGAGCGCTGTCTGCACCGGATGATGTGCGCCACGCTCGAACCTGGCACCTTCTAGCGATAGCAGCGCGCGCTTGCGGTCGATGCCGCCCGCATAACCGGTCAGGCTGCCCGACGCGCCGACCACGCGATGGCACGGCACCATGATCGACACCGGGTTGCGGCCGACCGCGCCGCCCACGGCGCGCGCGGCGCTCATCGGCAACCCGACGCGTTCGGTGATGTCGCCGTACGACACGAGTTCGCCGAACGGAATCGCGAGCAATTCCTTCCACACGCGCCGCTGAAACGTCGTGCCGCGCAGGTGGATCGGCACCGAGAACGTCTCGCGCATGCCGGTGAAGTATTCCGCGATTTCTTCCGCGACCTTGCGCGCGATCGGCGAAGTGACGAGCGCGTTTGCTTCCGGCGCGATCGCAAGCGACGGGAAGTATTTCTGGCCGACGAAGAACAGGCCCGTCAGCGCATCGTGCTCGATGCGCACGGCGATGTCGCCCAGCGGGCTCGGAATCAGGTGAGCGGGAGTCATCGCAATACGTCTCCTTGAAGGCGCCACACATGCAATGCGGCATACGCGCGCCACGGCGCCCAGCGCGCGGCATGCGGCGCGGATGATGGTATGTGAGCGCGTTTGGTGAGTTCGGCGCGTACGGGAAGCAACGCATCGTCGGCCGGGAACGCATTCGGCCAGGCCATCGCACGCATCGCGACGTACTGCACCGCGCGCTCGTCGAAGCCGGCCATCTCGCGCAGCGCGGCGAGCGTCGTGTCGAGCGGCGCCATCGGTTCGAGTGCGAGCATGCCGTCTGCGACCGCGCGTGCGAGCGATACGATCGCCTGTGCCGTTTCGCGCGCAAGGCCGAGCGCTTCGAGCGCCGCCGGTGGCAGGGCGGCCAGCGTCGCCGCGGAAGGCAGTGCGTGCGTCAGTCCCGGCGGTGCGCCTTCCAGCGATGTGCCGAAGCGTTCGGCGATGCGCGCGAGCACCGCACCCGCATGCGCCGCCGCGAGCCGTTCGCCCGCGATCGCTCGAAGGGCGATTTCGAGGCCGTCGAACGCGCCGGGCACGCGCAGGCCGGGCGAGCCGCTCGCGAGTGCGCCGAGGTGCGCGTCGATCACGTCGGGGCGGCTGTCGAGATCGAACAGCCGCCGCACGCGCGCGAGCACGGCCGGCACGACCGGCGTCAGCGCGGGCGACACGGTGACGGCCAGCGCGAAGCGCTGCGGCACGTGCGCGACGGATAACCACCCGGTCAGGCGGCCACCATCGTTGCGATTCGGCAATTCGACGACACGCGCATAACCCTGCGCATCGATCCGCTCGACACCGTCGATCTGCCGCTGCGCGAGAAAGCGCATCAGGTCGGCCCACGCGAACGGCGGCCGGTATGGCAGCGGGAACGTCATGTCGCCATCGGCGGACGCGCCGGCCCCTTTGCGAAGCCGCAGCGGATTGAGGCCGTAGCGCTGCCGGAACAGGTCGTTGAAGCGCCGCACGCTGCCGAACCCGGCCGTCGATGCGACGACGGCCACCGGCAGCGCGGTGTCGGTCAGCAGCCGCTTGGCCATCAGCAGCCGGTGCGTCTGCGCGAACTCGACCGGCGATACGCCGAACTGCGCGGCGAAGATCCGGCGCAGATGGCGTTCGGTCACGCCGACACGCTGCGCGAGCGCGTCGACGGAGTGCGCGTTCAGGAAACCGTCCTCGATCAGCGTGGCGGCCGCGTCGGCGAGATTGCCGGACAGGTCGAGCAAGCCGTGACCGGGCGCGAGCTCGGGGCGGCAGCGCATGCACGGCCGGAAGCCGGCTTTCTCGGCGGCCGCGGCGGTCGGGTAATAGCTGCAGTTCTGCGCTTTCGGCGGCTTCACCGGGCAGACGGGGCGGCAGTACACGCCGGTCGTCGCGACGCCGACGAAGAACCAGCCGTCGAAGCGGCGGTTCCGCGAAAGCAGGGCGTCGTAGCAGGTGTCGGGATCGAGGCGCATGAAACGACTGTAAACCATCCCCGCCATCGATTCTGGCTGGAATCGGACATGTGTCTCGGCGGCCGTGCCCCGATTTGCGCGTTGGAAAATCCGGGAAAAACGGTTAATGCCACTCTTCGAAACAGTCGTCTCTTTTGCCGCGACTAATTTGAGATGACTCATCGAAATCCCCGACTGACAGGGTGCCGACCGACGCCCTATCCTTTGAAAAACGTTTTCCATAAGGATTGGCGATCGGCCGTGCGCGACAGCGCAGCGCGGCCGCCCGCCCCGGCGCCGGTCGCCGGTCAACGAATATCGTGCGGCGCGACGGGCGCGGCCGCGCATCGGAGACATTCATGCAATCTGCCGTCGTCGGCACGGTGCGCGCCGTCGCCAGCCGCTACCGCTGGACCGTCTGTGCGCTGCTGTTTTTCGCGACCGTCATCAACTACATGGATCGGCAGATCCTCGGCCTGCTCGCGCCGATGCTCCAGCACGACATCGGCTGGAGCCAGGTGCAGTACGGCCGCATCGTGATGGCGTTTTCCGCGTTCTACGCGCTCGGGCTGCTCGGCTTCGGGCGCATCGTCGACTGGCTCGGCACGCGCGTGTCGTACGCGGTGGCGATGCTGGTATGGAGCATCGCCGCGATGCTGCACGCGGCGGTCGGCTCGGTCATGGGCTTCGCCTTCGTGCGTGCGCTGCTCGGGATCGGCGAGGGCGGCAACTTCCCGGCCGCGATCAAGACGACGGCCGAGTGGTTCCCGCGCCGCGAACGCGCACTCGCCACCGGCATCTTCAACTCGGGCGCGAACATCGGCGCGGTGTTCGCGCCGGCGATCATCCCGGCGATCGCGGTGGCCTACGGCTGGCGCGCGGCGTTCGTGATCATCGGCGCGATCGGCATCGTGTGGCTCGCGGTGTGGCTCGTGCTCTATCGGCAGGCCGACACGCGCGCGCTCGCCGCGGAATACGACGAGCCGCGCGACGAAGCCGAAGCGCTGGACGCGGCGAACGCGGACGCCGGCGCGCCGCGCTGGGGCGAACTGATCCGCAAGCGCGAGACGTGGGCGTTCCTGATCGGCAAGTTCCTGACCGATCCGGTGTGGTGGTTCTACCTGTTCTGGCTGCCGAAGTGGCTCAACGAGTCGCGCGGGATGGACATGCAGCACATCGGCCTGCCGCTCGTCTGCATCTACGCGCTGACGACGGTCGGCAGCATCGGCGGCGGCTGGCTGTCGTCGATGCTGCTGCGCGGGGGCTGGAGCGTGAACCGCGCGCGCAAGACGGCGATGCTGATCTGCGCGTGCTGCGTGCTGCCGATCGCGTTCGTGTCGCAGGTGCAGAGCCTGTGGATCGCAGTACTGATCGTCGGTCTCGCCGCCGCCGCGCACCAGGGCTGGTCGGCGAACCTGTTCACCACGGCCTCCGACCTGTTCCCGCGCCGCGCGGTCGCGTCGGTGGTCGGCATCGGCGGGATGGCCGGGTCGATCGGCGGCGTGCTGTTCTCGGAAGTGATCGGCCAGGTGCTGCAGCGCACGGGCCACTACTGGGTGCTGTTCGCGATCGGTGCGCTCGCATACCTGCTCGCGCTGGCGATCATGCATGTGCTCACGCCGAAGATGAAGCCGGCGAAACTCGACGCTTGATCGTAGTTCGGAAAACGAACGCGCCGCTTAGTGCGGCGCGTTTTCTTTTTGTGGCGCGCAGCAGGCGACTCAACCAGCCGCTGCCGTCGACGCACGCATGATCAGCCTCGGCTCGAACGTCGAATAACTCGCATCGGTGCGCCCCGCGAGCGCGTCGATCAGCTTCTGCATCGCGAGCTCGCCCATGTTCTCGCTCTGGATGTCGACGGTGGTCAGCGCGGGCGCCGCGTATTCGCCGTACGGCACGTTGTCGATGCCCGCGACCGATACATCCTGCGGCAGCCGGAAGCCGAGCGACGCGGCTTCCTTCATGAAGCCGAGCGCGATCAGGTCGTTGTAGCAGATCACGGCCTGCGGGCGCTGCGGCCCGAGCATCACGCGCGAGCACGCGCGCTTGCCGGCCTCGGCGGTCGGCGCGTGCGCGTCGTGCACGTCGAGCGTGAGCCCCGCTTCGGCGAGACAGTCGCGCGCGCCCTGGATCCGTTCGTCGTTCACGCGTGCCGAGCCGAAGCCGAGATACGCGATGCGCGTATGCCCGAGATTGAGCAGGTGGCGCGCGAGCATGTAGGTCGACAGCCGGTTGTCGATGCCGACGCTCGGAATCGGCAGGCCGGGGCTGCGACGCAGCAGCACGAGCGGCTTGTTGAGATCGAGCATCCAGCCGGCTTCCTCGTCGGGCATCCGCGTGCTGACGATCAGCCCGTCGACGCGCTGCGCGAGCGCCTCGATCAGCGAGCGTTCGCGCGCCTGGTTCTCTTCGGTATCGACGAGCAGCAGCGTGTAGTCGTGCTGTAGCGCGATCCGGTTCGCGCCCTTGACCACGTTCGTGAAGTGCGGGTTGCTGATGTCGAGGATCACGAGGCCGATCGTGCGCGTGCGCCCGGTGATCATCGAACGCGCAAGCGGGTTCGAGCGGTAGCCGAGCCGGTCGATCGCTTCCTTGAGCCGTGCCTCGACCGCCGGCGAGAAGCGCTGCGTGCCGTTCACGTACTTCGATACCGTCGCGACCGACACGCCGGCTTCCGCGGCCACGTCGCGGATCGTCGGGGAAACTTTTTTCATCAGTTACTCTGAGAAACCATCGCAGGCGATGGCCGGCAGGAATGGAGTGCACTTGACAGGCAGCTTCTTCCGCCGGCTAGGATGACCGGCATGATCCTTGTCTACCGCTACCGGGTGAAGTCGCTCAACGGCCTGCTGAACCAGCAGAGCCGTACGGTGAACTACGTCTGGAACTTCTGCAACGACACGCAGAAGCATGCGCTCAAGTGGAACAAAAAGTGGCCGACGGGTTTCGACCTGAACGTGCTGACGACCGGCAGCAGCAAGGAGCTTGGTATCCACTCCGGTACCATCAACGCAACCTGCGAGCAATTTGCGAAGTCGCGCAGCCAGCGCCGGCGGCCCTACTTGCGCTATCGCGGCAGGAAATCGCTTGGCTGGGTGCCGCTGAAGGGGCGTGACCTGAAGCGAGAAGGAGATGCGTTTCGCTTCGCTGGCAAGACCTTCCGTGTGTTCAATAGCCGGCCGCTTCCTGACGGCAAGATCAAGGACGGCACCAATTTCGCGCAGGACGCGCGCGGCAACTGGTTCCTGAATATTGTGATCGAGATGCCCGATGTTCAAGCCCGGCCGATCCGTTCTGGTGTCGGTATTGATCTCGGCCTGAAAGACTTCGCCACACTTTCGACCGGCGAGAAGC
Organism: Burkholderia sp. BE17; assembly: GCF_009362305.1. Classification (NCBI taxonomy): domain Bacteria; kingdom Pseudomonadati; phylum Pseudomonadota; class Betaproteobacteria; order Burkholderiales; family Burkholderiaceae; genus Burkholderia; species Burkholderia sp. BE17. The sequence goes on along the minus strand of NZ_WHNU01000082.1, from coordinate 2,357 downwards.
TGCCCAACGACCGGTTCGGCCGGCGAGCGGCAGAAAAGCTGGCGAAGGCGCAACGAGCGAGAAAGCACAAGCGGCACATCGCGAAGCTTCATGCCAAGGTGGCGAACGCCCGCGCCGATTTCCAGCACAAGCTCGCGCTCGATCTGGTGCGGCGCTTCGATTACATCGCGGTCGGCAATGTGTCGGCCGCGAAACTCGCCAAAACCAGGATGGCGAAGAGCGTCTACGACGCATCCTGGTCGTCCTTCCGAAACAGGCTCCGCTACAAGGCGATCGCGCACGGAGTCACGTTCGACGAAGTGGACGAAAACGGTTCTACCCAATCCTGTTCGTCGTGCGGGTCGAAAGACAGCACGACGCGGCCGAAAGGTATCGCGGGATTGCGAATAAGAGAATGGACTTGCAGTCACTGCGGTGTCGAGCATGATCGTGATACCAATGCTGCGCTGAATATTCTCCGATGCGGACGTGCATCGCCAGATGTGGGAATCACCCGCCGCTAGGCGGGGGAGGACGTCAACGGAGGGTAACGTTTTCGTTCCATTGCGCCGGATTGTGGCAGAAAAAACGAGCGAGTGATCCCGAGTTGATATCGGGAAAGTGCGGATGGCCGCAATTGAGATCGGCCATTGACGCATCGCTTTCCTTCCGCGTATAGTAGGAAAACGTTTTCCAAAATCGAACTAATTCCAGATCAGAGTCAACAGGAGATTCAATGAACGCCTCATCCACCGGCGCGCGCAAACCGTTCGGGCGCCTGTTGCTGACGGGCGCGGCCGGCAACCTCGGCCGCCAGTTGCGCGGCGCACTCGCGGACTGGGCCGACGTCGTGCGCGTCAGCGACATCGCGGCGCTCGGCGACGCGGCCGCGCATGAAGAAACCCGTGTCGTCGATCTGGCCGACCGGCCGGCGGTGATGCAGCTCGTCGACGGCGTGGACGCGATCGTCCATCTCGGCGGTATTTCGGTCGATGCGCCGTTCGACGATCTCGTCGGCGCGAACATCACCGGCACGTACAACCTGTACGAAGCCGCGCGCAAGCACGGCGTGAAGCGCGTCGTGTTCGCGAGCTCGAACCATGCGATCGGTTTCCATCCGGTCACCGAAGTGCTCGACGCCGATTCGCCGCTGCGCCCCGACAGCCTGTACGGCGTGACGAAATGCTTCGGCGAATCGCTGTCGCGCTACTACTTCGACCGCTTCGGGATCGAGACCGTGTGCCTGCGGATCGGCTCGTCGTTCGAGGTGCCGAAGAACCCGCGCATGCTCGTGACGTTCCTCAGCTATCGCGACTTCATCGAGCTCGTGCGCTGCTCGCTGCTGACGAATCGCGTCGGGCATGCGATCGTCTACGGCGCGTCGGACAACCCGGTGAAGTGGTGGGACAACACGAAGGCCGGTTTCCTCGGCTTCCGTCCGCGCGACAGCTCCGAGCAGTTCGCGGGATTGTTCCCGGTCGCGGCGCCGACCGCCGACTACGACGATCCCGCGCAGCGGTTCCAGGGCGGCGGCTTCGTCGTCGGCGAGCCGATGGAGCGGAAGGCTTCGTAAGCGTCGCAGGCGTCGTGATTCAGCGCAGGATGTCGGTCGCGTTGTGCCGTTCATCGACGCCGTCGATCAGGATAAGCAGGCCGTTCGCGTGCCGCGCGCGCAACGGCTGGATCTTCCGGTACGCATCCGATTCGTACCATGCGCGCGCCGTGTCGAGATCGGGAAACGCGATCGCGATCAGATCGCCGCGCCACACGCCTTCGCGTATCTCCGGCCGCGCTCCGTGAATCACGAAATGCCCATCGAACGGCGCGAGCGTGCCGTCGATGCGTTCGAGGTATTCGACGATGTCGTCGCACATGTCGACGTCGTGCAGGTGGGCGATGGCGTAGGCGGTCATGGCGGGCTCCTTGGCGTGACGCGGTTCGTCGGTCGATGGAGCCATGATCGCGGCGCGGGCGGCGCGCGTCGATTACCTGCGACGTAAGCGAATCCGCGCAGCGGCGCGCAAGCGTGCCGACCTGTACACCGCTCGCGTGATGCGACTGCGTTCACGCGTACCTGTCGATGTCCAGCCCACTCGAGCAACGAGTTTCCGGAAGCTTGTTCACTGAACGCTGAACGCGTAGTTCATTCAGCTTTGAACGATCAATGGTGCGGTTCACTTTATTCTGAACTTTCCGTGGCGAGAACCATGCGCTGCCAACGTCAGAAATAGCACGGCAGGCCGCTGTCAACTGCGGATTCAACCCGTCGATGCAACACACTTGAGGCTGCATAGCAGCGAGGAGTGTTGCAATGAAACAGAGACGGCGGATCTACTATACAGACAGCCAGAAAGCGCTAATGTGGGAGCGCTGGCGCA
>NZ_WHNU01000081.1:0-14724 GCF_009362305.1 Burkholderia sp. BE17 | reverse complement strand
CCGCTTGGGCGAACGGGACTGTCGAATCGATCACAACCGATATTCTGATGGGCAATCGCGATTCGCTGTCTGGTGTCGTGGAGGCCGGCCCGTTGCCACCCGCGTTGATCGCACTGCTTCATGCCACCGGCTGGGTTCCGTACGCGGCCGGGATGGGGAATGCCTTAGCCGGCCGCAACGTTGCGGGGACGGTGGCGGGTTTGTTTGCCGGTTCGGTGGTCGGCAGCCACGCGGCCAACATTGCGATGACCGCGTTGTTCGGCGCCATGCAAACGCAAGTCGAGAGCAGCCTGGCAAGCGAGATTAAGCGACACCGCGATCTCGAAGTTACCGTGAACGCGGTGTTGCGTGGGCTGAGCCTCGATGGCCAGGCAAGCCTGTCGGAGCGTGCGAAGGCCGTTGCTGCATATCGATTGCGGCGTGAGGCGCTGCAGGAGGCTGGCACGGTGATGCGAGATTTTGCCGAGGGTGACGGTAAAGCCGTGATGAAACGTTATGTGCGGGAAGTCCGCTTGTGGTGGAGTTCTGCGTCGACAGGTCAGAAGGCTGCGCTGGCGGCGGCGGCGGCCGTGCCATCGATCGCGATCGGTGTTGCGGGCGTGGCTCTGGGGGGGGCGGTGGCCGGTGCCGTGGCGGTGTCGCTCGGGGCACTGGGCACGGCGGTGGGATTGCGGCGGCTATGGTCGGCGATTGCGCCGGCGCTGGGCATGAGCAAGATCCGCAAGGCGGTGCGCCAAGAGATGACCCGGTACCGCCTGCAAGTTGCCCTCGACACGGCTGGCGCGGGTCTGGGTGAGGATCGGCCGCGCTACGTGATCGGCGCCGACGCTGTCTCGGTCATGGAGGCGGGGGCGGCGCGTTCTGCGACCCCGGAAGTGGTGAAACTGCTGGACGATACGTTGAGAGACATGCCTGATGCCGCTGCGAGTCAGGTCGCGAAGCGTTTTGCGATGGAGCTCGACACGCGCAAGCAGCGTCTGCACGAAGATGAAATCCTGTTGACGACACCCAACCTGCAAGAGGTGCGGACGCGGGCCGGAGAGGCATTCAACGAGGAGGCCGCAAGATCCTGCATAGAGAGGGCGCAACGCATGCTGTCCGAACAGGTTGGGCGTGCCACGACGGTCGACGGTTTTTCTCGAAAATGGGTGGGTGCTACCCCGCCTGCAGCATGATCCCCAGGTGTCTTCGATCCTCTAGCTTTGTCAAATTGAGCGGTGCAAATGAAGCCAGTGCTGAATTTGTTGGCATCCTGATTAAGATGCGGTGTCAACGGAAGTCCATTGCTGCCACATTGCAATCCGTGCGGCGAGCTGTGAACGATGGCGCGTGGCGCTCATCTGGTGCCGCGGCAGAGCGAAGTGCTGACGTGTGCGATTCATCGACACTGTTTCAACTAGCATGAAGCGATGGACGGAGAGATCGCCGTGCGATTGCGTTGGGTGCGCATGTATCATGAGACCAGCAATCATCCGCCGCCCGAGGATGCGATCGAACAGCGAATTGAGGAGTGGCAGTTCGACTACAACTGGCGGCGTCCGCACGGCTCGCTTGGCGGTAAAGCGCCCGTCGATCGTATCGCGGAGGAGGCGGAAAGAGCCTACGGCGAAACGAAAGAGCGAATTCGGCACCGCGAATGGCGCGTCGACAAGACCCTTGCCGACCACCACGCAACGAAAACGGCGCGCTAAGAAGTGAAACGATGTCCGTGAATCGCACATATGAGGCGGCATTGGCTTGCACGCTACAAGCAGCCGGGTTGCGTGTGGCGGTGATCAACCCGCGCACGGCTGACTTCGCTCGTGCGATGCAGCCAGCTTGAGCCTATCCGAACTTTTGTGTGTGAGGCATAAACTGATGGCCAAGGAGCCACGTTATGCCACGCAAACGCAAGGAAGAAGTGACGGTAGAACCGGGCAAGGGCTTGAACCTGGACCCGGAACTCATCAAGCAACTGGTGCCCGGAACGCTGGATCGGGCTACGATCAACGAGCAACTCGCGGCGCTCAAGAAGGCGATCTTCGAGCGTGTGCTGGGCGGCGAACTGACCCATCACCTCGGTTACGAGAAGGGTGAAGCCAAGCCGGCGGGCCGCACGAACCACCGCAACGGCACCAGCCGTAAGCGCATCGCGACCGACGACGATCTGCTCGACGTCGAGATTCCGCGCGACCGGGAAGGCACGTTTGATCCAGTGCTGATCGCCAAGGGCGAGCGACGCTTCACGGGCTTCGACGACAAGATCATCGCGATGTACGCACGCGGCATGAGCGTGCGGGAGATTCAGGGTTTCTTGCTGGAGATGTACGGCATCGAGGTGTCGCCGGAATTCATCAGCACGGTGACCGACGCCGTGATCGACGAAGTGCGCGAGTGGCAGCAGCGGCCGCTCGAGCCGATGTACCCGGTCGTGTTCTTCGACGCCTTGCGCGTCAAGATCCGCGACGAGGGCGTGGTGCGCAACAAGGCGATCTACCTTGCGCTGGGCGTGCGCCGCGACGGCACACGCGACGTGCTGGGCCTCTGGATCGAGCAGACCGAGGGCGCCAAGTTCTGGCTGCGGGTGGTCAACGACCTGAAGCTGCGCGGCGTGCAGGACATTCTGATCGCCGTGGTCGACGGCCTGAAGGGCTTCCCGGAAGCGATCAACACGGTGTTCCCGGAAACGACGGTCCAGACCTGCATCGTGCATCTGATCCGGAACTCGCTGGATTTCGCCAGTTGGAAGGACCGGAAATCGGTCGCGGCGGCGCTCAAGGAAGTCTATCGGGCACCGTCGGCCGAAGCGGCCGCCGTGGCGCTGGACGCGTTCGATACGAGCCCGTGGGGTACGAAATACCTTGCCGCGCTCTGGCGCCGGGCCTGGGATCAGGTCATTCCGTTCTACGCCTTCGCGCCTGACATCCGGAAAATTGTATATACGACCAACGCGATCGAGTCGCTGCACATGCAGCTTCGAAAGATCATCAAGGCGCGCGGCCACTTCCCGTCGGACGAGGCCGCGCTCAAACTGATCTGGCTGGCGCTGCGCAACGTCGTGGCCAAGTGGACCGGCTCTCGGCACGATTGGAAGAGCGCGATGACGCAGTTCGCGCTGCTTTACCCGGAACGATTCAACATTGGAATCTGAATCTCAACCCGCCTCACACACGAAATTCCGGATACCTCCGCCAGCTCGCCGAATTCGCCGCCGTACTTGCCCAACGCCCTGACTGCGAGCGCTTCGTGCGTCCGCTGAGCGATCCCGCACGGCAAGACCTGGCGGCTCTGGTCACCCGTCGACACCAACTTGTGGCCATGGGATTCTCCGAGCGTCAACGCCTGCGCCTAGCTCGTCCGGTCACACGCCCGAGCATCCAAGCGCTGCTCGAAGCCATTGCCTGTCAGCTTGACGAAGTCGACGCCAAGGCGCTCAGTCATGTCGAGCGGCACCGCGCCGTCCTGTCGAAGCTGTTGCACGAACTGGCGGGCGTCGGCCGCGTCGCCGCGACGACCTTGATTGCCGAATTGCCTGAACTGAGTCATCTCGATCGGCGCGCAAATCTGTGCCCTGGTCGGTGCCAAGGATTCTGGTCCCATAAGAGGTCGTAGGCGCATTGCCGGCGGGCGCTTCGAGGTACGGCGCGCTATACATGGCAACGCTCACCGCGACTCGATTCAATCCGCCCGTCCGCGCCTTCTACGAACGCTCGGTGGCAGCCGGCAAATTCAAGAAAGTGGCCTTGATCGCGTGCATGCGCAAGCTCATTACCCACCTCAATGCCATCGCCCGTATCCACCAGAATGCCCAAAATCACCCCCTGACAGCTTGACATTTAACACGGTTACGTTGCTCCGGATCGCTGCGTCGCTTGGCATGGCGATAGTACGTCGACGGCACGATCGGCAACCTCCCGTTCCTATTGGGAAAATTGCCTCCGAAACATTAACACCCGTTTGTGTCCAGGATTTCTAGAGCAGATCACCGGACGGCTCGCGCCCAGCACTTCATCCGAGTACCGCGTCCCGGTGGGATTCCTTACTTTTCTTTCGTTTTCCATGCTTCGAACGCCCGTCACAGCCAAGAACAGAAGTCTCCTACATTCCCGGAGCGATTCATGGTGGAGGTGTCGCATTTCAGATTTGAGGTCGCCAGTTCATGGTGGGGAGGCGGGAGATTGGATTGTTCTAGCTTGGGGCGGCGACCCGATATAATTGCTCATGAATGCATCGCAGACAATTTTGGACCGTAACCTTGACAACATGAAATTCCTGATCGAGCAGGATGTGGTTTTCGACAGCGAGCGCATGACGTTGAGCAGAGGTAACGCGTCGACGTCGCTGACCGTCAACGAGACGGTATTGCTGAGCCTGCTGATCGATGGTATAGCCAGCAAGCAGGCAATTATGAGCCGGATCTGGGAGCAGAAAGGCATCGTCGTGACCGACGCGAGCTATCACCAGCTTGTCCGCGCGTTGCGTGTGAAGCTCGGCGAACAAGAGGTCGACGCCGCATTGATCAAGACGCTACCGAGGCGCGGCCTTCAGTTCGTCGGCAAGGTGACGCCGCTTGGCGAACCGGAGCCCGCCGCCGCAACGGTGGCGGAGCCGCCCGACGCCGGTTCATCCGACGACAATCCGTCCGACAGAGAACGGTCTGTCGCTGTTTCGTGTGACGAAACTAGCGCAGCCGAGTCGCATGACATGCCGGTTCAACAGACGGCATTGCAGTTTCCGGGGCATCGTCGCAGGGTCGTACGCATCGCGGCTGGGAGCGTGCTCGTGGCATGGGCCGCAGTGCTCGTAGGACTGACTTTTTGGCCGCGCGACACGGTTTTTACGTTTCATTACAGGCAGACGGTCAACGGCATCCATTACTACTCGACCGGGCAGATGCAGCAATCAGCGTTGCTGAAGACGATCGGCGTGACACCGCCGCCCGGGAGCCATGTTTACCAGATCGAACGCGGAAAAAGCAATTGGCTGGCCGTGTGCCCGCAATCCATCTATCAGTCCCCCGAGCTATGCAACACCTATTTCGTCGAACAGACGCCCTGATGGCGATTGCGGCTGTCGCGCTGAGCGGCTGGACCGTTTGGTGGTACTCCAGCGCTGGCGATCGCGTGGCGACGCCGAGCGGTCAGTGTGTGATGCATCAAACGCGCTATCTAGTTAATCCTGCAGGCGTGACACGCCAAGCCATATTGGCGACGGCCTATTGGCCCAATGCGGGTCACGTGCGGGTGTGGGGATGCTACCAACTCGACAGCACGGATCTGTCGATCGACCGCAGCGGCAAGCTGAGCACGACGTTTTCGGAGGGCGGGGCCAGGCTTTGCCATGTCGACCAGATCCACTTTTCCGCAGCCGATTCGGCGTCCAATACGACGGTGCCGGCGGTGCTCCCCGCGGCGGGCGGCGAGATTGATCTGCACTTCAGCAGGATCAATGCGCGCGCGTGGATCGTCACGAGCGGTCGCGATCATGTCGGCTTGTGTATCAGCCAGTAGCTGGACGTTTTCGTTGGCGAGCGCCATGCATCGCGCGGCACCGGCAGGTGGAGTTCGTGCGTTGCTGTTCCGTGCCGGACTCACCAGCCCCCTGAACTGTCGGGTGTCGGATTGGCGGCGGGATCGTCCGGATCAGGAAACAGGATCTGCTGTTTCAGTTCGGACACCAGCCACTGAATCATCGCGTTGTCGAGATTCGAGACATCGCCATGCGTCGTCCGTCCGGTCTTCGATACGTCGTTATCGGCACGGGACAAAGCGGGAATCGGTTGCATTGATTTCTCCACGAGCTGGGTTGTCGAAAGGATTGGGATCTGGCACATCGCTCTCGTCGGCATGCTGTGCCGTCGCGATCAGCGCATCCGCTGTCGCGTCCGGAGCGAACTCGAAAATGTCGTCGCCTGCCTCGACCACGAACGCGGGCCGGTCGGAGATCGCGACCTCGACCATCGGATACGCGTCCGCCAGACGCCGGCGCAGTTCGGGCACGAGTTGTCGCGCGCGTCCAGGAACCGTCACGCGCAGGCGGCTACCGGTCGGGCGCCGCTCGGCGAGCGCGGTTGCGAGCGGCAGCAGCAGCGCGGGATCGTGGAGGAACTGCAGCAGCGCGCGTCGGACCTCGCTGGCAATCGCGTCGTAGCGGCTCGCACACGCCTGGGCTGCTCGCGCCTGCTGCTGCGCGATGCCGATGACGGCCGCGGCGAATCCAGCGTCGTAGCCGGCCGCAGCGGCGGCGTCCCGGTAGCGTTGAGCGTCGCGGACGAGGCATGCGGCCTGGCGCTTCGCCTCTGCCACGATGCGTTCTGAGCGCAGGGCCGGTTGCAACGCGGCGCGTTTTATCAGGACGCCGGCGATCGGTTCAACCTTGTCAGCCGATAGGCGGCGTGTTGGTAGTGAGGAATTCGTCATGGTCCACTGCGCGAAGCAGCGCGAGTGCGCGCCCGGCGTACATGCCTGACGTCGAGTTCAAGGCACATGCGATATCGGTGCGATCCGCATGCGGGAATAACAGCGGCAGCCGTTGCCGCAGCGCGCCCGGCAGCCGCGCGAGCAGCGGGGCTAGCATGTTCAGGCCTGCAAGTACCGGTGCGACGTCGCTGGACTCGTGTGGGCCCCGCACGGCAAGGCTCGCGGCGAGCGGGGCGCACAGGAAGCGCTGCGCGCCGGTGTCGAGTCGCGCGTAGCGCCCCATTTCGATCAGCTTTGCCCGCTGTCGCCGGGCGCCGAGCAAGAAGCAGGCGCGCGGCAGGATCGACCAGCGGTCGATGCATCGCCGCAAGGCCGGTACTTCGAGCCAGGCCGGGTCGATCCCGGTGGTGAGCCGATGGTGCAGGATCAGCTGTTGGTTTGCCAGGCAGGCGGGCAGGCGGGTCAGATCCAACTCGCCGATCGTCCGATAGTCGTCGTGAGCGTATGAGATCGGACCGTACATGACAGCCATCAAAGCCTGTCGCGTCATGGGCGCGAGCCCCTGTCGGCACTTGACTTGCTGTCATCGGACGCGAGCGGTTCGGGAGCTGACCGCCGCCGGCGCAGCAGCGCCCACGCAATGCCAGTGACCCCGGTAAGCCCAGCGCCGACCAGCGCGAACATCGGCCATGACAGCCACGACAGAGCTACTGGGAGATCCGGGCTGGCAGCTGGCGCCGGGAGGAACAGCGGTGTAGCAGGGTTGAGAATGACCGAAATGTCGTCGTCGCTCGCATTCGTGAAGCTGTTCCTGACAAAACGCTTGACCTTGCTGATCAGAATCGCCTCGTCGACGTCGTTGCGGTAGGTGATTAGCACCGATGCATGCATCGGTGTCGACGTGTCGTTGCGATTCGGCGACTGCCACGGATAGCTGACCTGGACCCGGGCGCTGACGACGTTACGCAGGCCGGCGAGATTCTGTTCGAGCCGTTGTTCGACAGCCGACAGCAGTCGCGCGCGCTCGGCGAGCGGCGATGAGACGAGCGCGTCGGCCGGAAACGCCTGAGCGATTTGCATCGGGGCATTCGATGGCAAGTGGTATTGCCGCAGCAGGTCGACTGCCATCGGGAAGTCGCGCGGAGCAACGTCGATTCTGAAGCCCTGCTTGTCCTGATCCGACTTCTGTGCGGACAGGCCGTGTGCCTGAAGCACCGCGACGGCCTCGTTCGCCTGCATTTCTGTCAGATTCTTCAGCAACTCCTGCTGCTTGCACGAGCAGAGCAGCAGAGCGACCAGCGGCAGGATGAGTATGCCAGTACGTCGCATCGCGTCACTGGGCCTTTATGAGTGTTTCGACCATCGAGGTGGCTTTGTGCGCGAAGCTGCTGATCAGCGAGATGTCAATGCCATAGTCGGAGAGCCGGGTCTGGAGCTGGGCCAGTTGTTCCGGGTCCGACATCTTTTTTGGCGACGCGAGTCGCGCCGCGATGTCGTCGATCGCGGCGCTCGCATGGGCATTGGCCTCGGTGACGGCCCGCGCAAGGAGTGTGTCGAGCGTGGCTGGCGATGCGGATGGAGAGACCGACGCGAGGTCGGGCTGCTGCGGCGTCAGGGTGAGATGGGTGATGTGCATGATTGTAGGTTCGAGGTCGCGGACGCGGCGCCGCACATGACGGACCGCGTTCGATGCAATGTGGGAACGCTCAGCGGAAGTTCGAGATCGTGTTTGCAGCTATCTCCTTCATCGTCTTGACCGAGGCGCTCTGCGCGTTTCGATAAAGGTTGTACTCGGACATGACGGCCTGATATTGCGCGAGGGCGGTTGGATCGCTGGGATTCTTCGACAGTGCCTCTTGGGCGGCCTTTAGCTGATCGTTCAGGTCCTGGACGCCAGTGTCGAAATTTTTGCTGATATCCATCAGAAAGCCGCTCCATGTGGCGGCGAGCGGATTGGCTTCGCTCATCGTAGTAATGCTCCTGAAACAGGGGTGGGGAAATACCAGGACGTCGGGTTCAGCAGGACATAGCTGTGCTCGCCATCGAGGTAGGATTTCCCGTTCAGCCGGGTCGAATGCGGCGCGATGCGGAAACTGACGCGGCGTATGCCCCATCGTTCGCTGAACGTGTGGATCAGCGATTGAAGCGGAATCAGTTCCGCATCGCCGGGAAATTGGATCTCGAAGGTCGTCCCGCTTTGCCGGGCAAGCGCGCGGTACGACAGGCCCAGTGTATCGAGCGCATCGCGTGCGTCGCGATCGATGGCCTCGCGGACCACCTCGGTAATCCGGACTGAGCGGACGTACGGCGCGGCTGCGATCAGCACATTGCGCGCGCGTTCCGGAAGGTCCGGCCCGAATTTGCGGTCCATGATCAACTGCGGATCGGCCGGCGTGTCGAGTCGCAATGTGACGCTGTCGATGCCAGCATCATCGAGCCTCGATTCGAGTCGGCGGCGTTCGTCCTCGACCGTGACGATGGTGACCGCCGGCGCCGACAAGTTTCGCAGCGCCTCGCGGTTCCAGTCGGCGCCCTCGCGAGATCCGCTCAGGACATACAGCTTGCCGTCGGTGCCGGTGAGCACTGTGTTGATCACGGGGGCGCGCGCTAGCAAGCCCGTCACGCGAGCGAGGCCGGCGGGCGTGATACGAGGTGCTGGACGCGGCATGGCTGGCTCGGAATGGCCGGAGACGGGATGCGCCGGGGCCTGCCGCTTCGCAAACCAGATGATGCCTGCGGACGCGATCGCGAGCGTGCCGACGAGGAATGCGATCCACCACGCCACCATGCGGCCAATGCGTCGCGCGCCGCGAAGAGGCTTCGATGTATCGGTATCGGTATCGGTTTCGGTCGGCACGCCGGAATATGTGGCGATCGCTTCGGACCAGACGGCGTCGCTCGATTTCACAGCAAACGCAATGCCGCCGAATTGGCAAACCGAATTGAATGGCACGGTGCGCGTCTGAATCGACCCGGATTCGACACCGATGAATTCGACTGAGATTTCATCCGTTTCGATATTGAGGGAGGCATTAGTCCGCGGTGTCGAATGTGAATCGTGACGGATGCGAAAACTGAATTTGCTATTCGCGCATGGAATGTATATGGCATCGCTTGAAAGATTCAACGCGTGCTCGGCGGAGTCGGGGGGCGGATGTAATATCGGGTCGCCGACTATAAATAATGTTTCCTGACCTGAAATAGAAATGTCTACGCCGAAAAGCGGCCCAAACAGAATTCTGAGAGTCAGGGCCGGAAGGTCCGGGCTGATTTTTTCCATCGATTGGTTGTGCAAGAAAACTGAGGTCACATTGGCAGGCGCGTCGAATTGGCCGGCATCGGAGTGATTTTGTCCTAACTGCCTAATGGGGCGCCCCGTCGACGGCTTGGTGCGACCGTTGCCCATTCTACGACTCTTTCCAGGTAAGGGAATCCTGGATTCCTGAAAAATATCTGAATCAAACTGATCTGGTTATGAACGATCACCGTAAGGAATTGCATTTTCATGATGTGCTCTGAAAATTTGCATATTTCGTTGATTCGCGTGATCGAAGGGGATAATCTAGGGCGAAGCCGTGGTTGCGCGGGTGTTTCTTCGTCTTGAATATTTTAGTTGGTAGTTTGGCTGGTTTTGCGGGGATTTCGCAATTAGCATTTGTTTTGCTGCTTCTCTATTGATATCGATGGCGAGTAATGATCTGATATTTACCGGCCATGGCGCGGCATTAGGAGTGTGGGGTGGAATGAGGTGTCTTCGATGATCATTTTAGTTTCAGGTAATTCCGAAATTGCGCTTTGCGGTGCGGGGCAGCAGTTCGAGCGAATTCCAATATGGCGGGCGACAAAATGCCTGGCATTTCTCGACAACGTCGGTCGTATCGACAGCGTGTCACTCAATTCCGGCGTCGCGTCACCGGAATATCTGGCGTTCGATATGCCGGACGGACTGGCCGAAACCAGCTTCGAGAAATGGATGCTGTCCCGGGCGGTCGCCGGCGAACCGGACACGACGGGTGTGCTGGCATTCCTGCGCGAACAGGAAAGCTACCGGCTCGTTTGCTTTCTGTTGAGCGAATACCCGCAATTGCGGTCGGTCGCGGCGCTGGCTGCGCGATATGGCGTGTCCGAGTCCCATTTTCGGCGCCTCGGCCATCAGGCGCTCGGACGCAGCGTGAAGCGGGAGCTTCGGGAATGGCGCGCCGCGTGGGCGGTGCTGGATCTGATCGACGGGCGCGACAGCCTGACCAAGGTCGCGATGAACCACGGCTTTGCCTCGTCATCGCATTTTTCCCGCGAAATCAAGGATTTATTCGGTATGCCGCCACGCCGGTTCCGAACCGTTTGCTCAGGACATTGATTGCATGAAGATGAAGAGGTTGAACATTGTGCGCATCACATGCGTGCTCGCGCTAGCGAGTGTCGCAGGCACCGCATCGGCTACTTCCGCTACCGCTGATGCTGCATCTGCGGCATCGACTGTACTGACTGCAGCGACGGCTTCGGCCGAGTCGCCAGGGGCCGACAAGCCGGTAGCGGCAGGCGGGCGCGAGCCATCGCGCTTCGTTGCGCACGAGGCCAGCATGACGGTGCTGCTCGACGCGCTGTCGGGCGGCCTGCACCGGCCGATCGTCGCCAGCGACAAGGTCCGTCGCAAGCGCGTGACGGGTGAGTTCGACCTGACTCGACCGCGTCGGTTACTTGCGACGCTCAGCGCCAGCCTGTCGCTGCTCTGGTACGACGACGGCGCTTCGATCTACGTGTATGACAACTCCGAGATCAAGAACGCGCTGATCTCGATGCAGCATGCAACTGCGCAGGATCTGCGCGACTTTCTGTCCCAGGCGCGGCTGTCCGATCCGGCTTTCCCGGTCAGGGGCGACGGCGCTGGCAGCGTCTGCTATGTTGCGGGTGCGCCGGTCTATGTGAATCTCGTGGTAGCCGCCGCGCGCTACCTGGATTCGATCCGCGCGAGCGGCGGTGCTGAGGACCAGGTCGTCCGCGTGGTGCCATTGCACAACAGCTTCGTCGTCGATCGGCAGTTCATGCTGCGAGATCGGCCGGTCGATATTCCCGGCATGGCGACTGTGCTCGGGCGCGTCTTCGGACGCGCGGGCAACATCCCCGCCGTTGCCGCGCCGACGCTTGCTGTGGCGGCCCCGCCTCAAACCGGACCCGCGTCAGGCGCGGCCGCGTCCAATGCGTTGTTTTCCCCAAGCTTGCCATTGCCGGCGCCGTTTTCTTCGGGAGCTACCTCTGCGGCGGCGGGCGCGGCGCATGAACCGGCCACGCCGGCGCCGGGCATCGTGCTTCCGTCGGCCGACGGGGTGCGAGCGATTGCGAATCCCGAGACCAACAGCGTCGTGCTGGTCGGTTCCCGAGACAAGGTGAGGGACACGGAGTCGCTGATTCGTTCGCTCGACGTCGCGAAGCGACAGATCGAATTGTCGCTGTGGATCATCGATATCAAGAAAAGCCGTCTTGATCAGTTGGGTGTCGATTGGCAAGGGGCGCTCTCGGCACCGGGCTTGGGCATCGGTCTCAATACGGCCGGCAGCGACACCGCCACGCTCGACGGCGCAAGGTTTCTCGCTTCGGTCCGAGCGCTTGGCCAGACGGGCGATGCCACGATCGTTTCGCGTCCGATTGTGTTGACGCAGGAGAACGTGCCCGCGATTTTCGACAGCTACCGGACCTTTTACGCGCGTCTCGTCGGTGAACGCACGGCACAGCTCGAGCACGTCAGCTACGGCACGCTCGTCAGCGTGCTGCCGCGCCTGTCGGGCGATGCCTCGAAGGTCGAGATGATCGTCAATATCGAGGATGGCAACGCCGATGGCGCAACGAAGGACGGTCAAATCACCGTATCAGACAACTCGATGCCAGTGGTCAACCGAACCGTGATCAACACTGTTGCTCGGGTGCCGTCTGACAAGAGCCTGTTGATTGGCGGCAACACGCACGACGACGTCACGCGCCATACGTATCGGATTCCCGGGCTTGCCAACATTCCCCTCATCGGTGGCCTGTTTCGGGGCCACAGCGAGCGACACGAACAGGTCGCGCGCGTGTTCCTGATTCAGCCGAAACTGCTCACCGCCGACACGAGTTGGGACGGCGGCAGCGCGTGGGAACCGGGCGGCGTTGCGGCAAATCCGGCGCTGGCCGCCACGGTCCAGATGCTGCAGCACTACATCAAGGCGGCGCAATGACGATCGCGGATCGTGGATTGTTCGTCATGCCGCACCGCGGCCACCCGCGCTCCGCGGCGCCCGCCGGACGGCTCGACGCGGCCCCGTCGCCGGATGTTGCGGTTGCCGACGAGCCCGATGCGAGCAGCGCCAGCGATTCGCCGGCGGTGGACTTCGAGGAGGCGTCTGCCGATGCCGGCGTGCAGTTTCGTCGCGTATCCGAGGCCGAGCGCCGCAGCCGGCGCAACGAGCCCATCGAGTGCATTCTCGACGGCGATGCGGAGGAAAAGCTCGATGGGCTCGTCGCGCTGCTAGCCGGTGTGAAGCGCGGCGGTGTGATCGCGAGCGCCGCCGACTTGTTACGCGAGGCGCGCTGGCGGTTTCACGACGGCAGTGATCTGCAACTCGCGCTGCGTGAACTGCGCCGTCGTCGTCTCGATGCAGGCGCCGACGTCGCGTTTGTCGACGAGGCGATCGAGACCTGTTTCGCCGATGGCAACCCGACGCACATCAAAGCCGGGATCAATGCGGCGCTGAAGGCGAGGATCTTCGGCGCGCAACTGCGACTGGACCCGCGCCAGCTGCGCGATCTGTATCGCCAGTTTCTGGAGTTCGAAGGCGCATGCGTGTTCGTCTACGAGGACTGGATCGAGCGTTTTGGCGCGCCGCGTCGCCGGCGCATTCTCGATTATGTCCGGGCGGCGCTCGGTTATGACATGCGCTCGCTCGATCCGAGCTATGGCGATCCGAGGGCATTCGGGCCGCGACTGAAGACCTTGAATATGACGCGCATGCTGACATCGGCCGACACGGCGTTTGTCGCGATCGTCACGCAGGCACCAGATGCGTCGTCACCGGGGATCGACGAGGCGTCGGCACTGTCGTTGATGCTTGGCGGCCTGCAGCAGCCGTATGCATTGCCGCAGACGCTTTCGCATACCGCCGGCGTCTGGCTCGATACGCTGACACCGGTGCGACGTTCTCAATGGCTGCAGCGCGTGCGTCGCGCGTTCGCCGGTATTCCGGCCGAACTATACGGTGACGACGAGGCACGCAGCGCGTTGATCGAGTCGCTTGAAACGCTGATCGGCTCATCGTACGTAGCCGAGCGCCGGCAGATGGCCGCAACATGCGGCGGAGGATTGACGTGAATGTGATCGACTTGCGCGGTACGCGACCGCTGTTGAACACGCTGGCCGGCACGATGCGCGCGCGCCCTGAATTCGTCGTGCTCGGCGTGATGGTGGTGGTGGTCGCGATGCTGATCGTGCCGTTGCCGCCCGCGTTGCTCGATGTGCTGATCGCGCTCAATATCGTGACCGCGCTGATCGTGCTCATCGGGTCGTTCTATATCGTCGATATTCTCGAGTTCTCGAGCTTTCCGTCGGTTCTCCTGATCACGACACTGTTCCGGCTTGCGTTGACGATCAGCACGAGCCGGATGATCCTGCTCACCGGCGACGGCGGACAGATTATCGCGACCTTCGGCGAATACGTGATCGGTGAGAACGTCGTGGTTGGACTCGTCGTCTTCGCGATTGTGACAGTCGTGCAGTTCATTGTGATCACGAAGGGTTCGGAGCGCGTTGCCGAGGTCGCGGCTCGCTTCTCGCTCGATGCGATGCCGGGCAAGCAGATGAGTATCGACAGCGACCTGCGGGCCGGCATCATCGATTCCGACGGCGTGGCCGTGCGCCGCGCCGCGCTGGCGCGCGAAAGCCAACTCTACGGCGCATTCGACGGCGCGATGAAGTTTATCAAGGGCGATGCGATTGCCGGGATCATCGTGATCTTCGTCAATCTGATTGGCGGGATGGCGATCGGTATATTGCAGCGCGGCATGCCGGCCTCGCAGGCATTGACGACCTACACGATCCTGTCGGTAGGCGACGGGCTTGTATCGCAGATTCCCGCCCTGCTGATCTCGATTAGCGCAGGCTTCATGGTGACGCATGTCAGCGGGGCGGACCGCAACCTCGGCGCGCACATCGTCGGTGAACTGCTGTCGAAACCATTGGTCCTCGTCGTCAGCTCCGTGCTCGCAATCGGCATTGGCCTGATGCCAGGCTTCCCGCTGCTGGTATTCCTGTCGATCGCAGCCGTGCTCGGCGGTCTGGCAGCCTATCGCCGCTATGGTG
>NZ_WHNU01000080.1:0-15079 GCF_009362305.1 Burkholderia sp. BE17 | reverse complement strand
CGGCAGGCTCACGCCGCGGCGCGGTTGCAGCGGATGCGTCATCGGATGCGCGAGCAGGCGCCCCGTCACCGAATCGGACTGCGCGGCGAGATCCGCGACCGCGCCCTGCGCGACCAGCGTGCCGCCGCGCTTGCCGGCGCCCGGGCCGACGTCGATGATGTGATCGGCGCGGCGGATCGTGTCCTCGTCATGCTCGACGACCACCAGCGTATTGCCCTTGTCGCCGAGCTTGCGCAGCGCGTCCAGCAGGATCTGGTTGTCGCGCGGATGCAGGCCGATCGTCGGCTCGTCGAGCACATAACACACACCCTGCAGGTTGCTGCCGAGTTGCGCGGCGAGCCGGATGCGCTGCGCTTCGCCGCCCGACAGGCTCGGCGCCGCACGGTCGAGGCTCAGGTAGCCAAGGCCGACTTCCTCGAGAAACGCGAGGCGGCTGCCGATCTCGCTGACGATGTCGCGCGCGATCTGCGCGTCGCGCCCGGTGAGTTCCAGCCCGTCGATCCAGCGCCGCGTGTCCGACACCGTCCACTGCGCGACCTCGACGATCGGATGCGCGTCGAACGTGACCGCGCGCGCGGACGGGTTCAGCCGCGTGCCGCCGCAATCCGGGCACGGCTCGTTGCCGACGCCTTCCGGTTCCTGCTCGTCCGACGGCAGCGTCTGCTCGCGGCCGCGGCCGTCCTCGGCCAGCACCGTGTCGTCGTACGCCGCGCGCTGCTCGCGCGTGAGCGTGACGCCGGTGCCGACGCAGGTCGTGCACCAGCCGTGCTTGCTGTTGTACGAGAACATCCTCGGGTCCAGCTCCGGGTAGCTCGTGCCGCACACCGGGCACGCGCGCTTGACCGACAGCACCTTGACCGCACCGACGCGCGCGGTCGAACGATCGTTCTGCATCGCATCGTGCAGCCCGTCGAGCGGCGCGAGCAGATGCATCACGCCCTTGCCGAGTTCGAGCGTCTCGTCGAGCACGCGCCGCAACTCGGCCTCGTTGTCCGGCGATACGACGATATCGGCGACCGGCAGCTCGATCGTGTGCTCGCGGAAGCGGTCGAGCTTCGGCCACGGATCGACCGTCACGAACTCGCCGTCGACGCGCAGGTGCGTGCTGCCGCGCGCCTTCGCCCACTTCGCGAGATCGGTATACACGCCCTTGCGATTGACGACGAGCGGCGCGAGCAGCCCGACGTGCTCGCCGCGATGATCGCGCAGCAACTGCGCGGCGATCGATTCGACGGATTGCGACGTGACCGGCGTGCCGTCGTGGATGCAATGCTGCAGGCCGAGCTTCACATACAGCAGCCGCAGGAAGTGCCAGACTTCGGACGTCGTCGCGACCGTGCTCTTGCGACCGCCGCGCGACAGCCGCTGCTCGATCGCGACGGTCGGCGGAATGCCGTACACCGCGTCGACTTCGGGGCGCCCGGCCGGCTGCACGATCGAGCGCGCATACGCGTTCAGCGATTCGAGGTAACGACGCTGGCCTTCGTGGAACAGGATGTCGAACGCGAGCGTCGACTTGCCGGAACCCGACACGCCGGTGATCACGTTGAACTTGCCGTGCGGGATGTCGACGTCGAGCGACTTCAGGTTGTGCTCGCGCGCGTTGACGATCCGCACCACGTCCTCGCCTTCGATCGCACGGCGCTCGCGCGCGGCGTTCAGCACGGTTTGCAGCGGCACGCCTTCGTCGCCGAGCGGCGCTTCGGCATCCATCGCGCGATCGTACTGCAGCAACGCGACGCCCGTATGCGATTCGGCGCAGGCCTTCACGTCGTCGGGCGTGCCCGCGCACAGCACGAGGCCGCCGCCGTCGCCGCCTTCCGGGCCGAGATCGATCAGCCAGTCGGCCGCGCGGATCACGTCGAGGTTGTGTTCGATCACGATCAGCGAATGGCCGGCCGCGAGCAGCTTGCCGAATGCCTGCATCAGCTTCGCGATGTCGTCGAAGTGCAGCCCGGTGGTCGGCTCGTCGAACATGAACAACTTCACACGCGCGACGCGCGCCTCTTCCGTGACGACCCGGCGGCCGTTGACCGCCGCCGCGGATTCGGCGAGGAAGCCGGCCAGCTTCAGGCGCTGCGCTTCGCCGCCCGACAGCGTCGGCACCGGCTGGCCGAGCTTCACGTATTCGAGCCCGACGTCGACGATCGGCTGCAGCACGCGCAGCACCTCGGCGTCGGTCGCGAAGAACGCGGCCGCTTCGCTGACGGTCAGGTCGAGCACGTCGGCGATGCTCAGCGCGCGGCCGTCGCGCTCGATGCGCACTTCGAGAATCTCGGCGCGGTAGCGGCTGCCGTCGCAATCCGGGCAACGCAGGTAGACGTCGCTCAGGAACTGCATCTCGATGTGCTCGAAGCCCGAGCCGCCGCAGGTCGGGCAACGGCCGTCGCCCGAGTTGAAGCTGAACGTGCCGGCACCGTAGCCGCGTTGCAGCGCGAGCGGCGCCTTCGCGAACAGCTTGCGGATCTCGTCGAACGCGCCGACATAACTCGCCGGGTTCGAACGCGTGGTCTTGCCGATCGGCGACTGGTCGACGAACACGACGTCGCCCACCTGGTCGGCGCCTGTGAGATTGCGGTATGCACCCGGCGACTCGGTCGCCTTGCCGTGGTGCCGCGCCATCGCCGGATAGAGCACGTCCTGCAGCAGCGTGGATTTGCCGGAACCCGACACGCCTGTCACGCATACGAGCCGCTGCAGCGGAATCTCGACCGTCACGTCGCGCAGGTTGTGTTCGCTCGCGCCGTCGAGCACGATGCGCGGCGTGTGCGCGTCTACCGGCCGGCGCGCCCAGTTCGACGCATGCGCGACATGCTTGCGGCCGCCGAGGTATTCGCCCGTCAGCGTGTGCGCCGAACGGATGTCGCCCGGCGTGCCATCGTAGACGATCGTGCCGCCGCGCTCGCCCGGGCCGGGGCCCATGTCGATCAGACGGTCCGCCGCGAGCATCACCGACGGATCGTGCTCGACGACGACCAGCGTATTGCCCGCGTCGCGCAGCCGCTGCATCGCCTCGACGATCCGCGTGAGATCGCGCGGATGCAGCCCGATGCTCGGTTCGTCGAGCACGAACAGGGTTTTGGTGAGCGACGTGCCGAGCGCCGTCGTCAGGTTGATCCGCTGCACCTCGCCGCCCGACAGCGTGCGGCTCTGCCGGTCGAGCGTCAGGTAACCGAGCCCCACGTCGCACAGGTATTTCAGGCGCGTGCGCACTTCGGCGAGCAGCAGCTTCAGCGCATCGTCGAGCAGCGCGCTCGGCAGGCTGACTTCGTCGAAGAAGCGGCGAATGCGCTCGATCGGCAGCAGCATCAGGTCGTGCACGGTCAGGCCCGGCAGCGCTTCGAGCTGCGCGCGGCTCCAGTCGACGCCGCGCGGCATGAAGCGGCCAGCCGGCGCGAGCACGCCGTCGGCATTCTCTTTCGAGCCGAGCCGCCACTGCAGCGATTCCGTCTTCAGACGCGCGCCGCCGCACACGTCGCACGGCGTGTAGCTGCGGTATTTCGACAGCAGCACGCGGATATGCATCTTGTACGCTTTCGATTCGAGGTAACCGAAGAAGCGCTTCACGCCGTACCACTGGCTCTGCCACTTGCCGTTCCAGTCCGGCGAGCCGTTGACGACCCAGTCGCGCTCGGCATCCGTCAGCTCGGCCCACGGCACATCGCGCCGGATGTCGGCCTTCGCCGCGTAGCGCATCAGGTCGTCCTGGCACTCCTTCCATGCGGGCGTCTGCATCGGCTTGATCGCGCCGCCGCGCAGCGTCTTGCGCGCGTCGGGAATCACGAGGCCGAGATCGACGCCGATCACGCGGCCGAAGCCGCGGCAGGTTTCGCACGCGCCGTAGGCCGAGTTGAACGAGAACAGCGCCGCCTGCGGCTCCGCGTAGCGCAGGTCGCTGTCGGGATCATGGAGCCCGGTGGAGAAGCGCCACACCTGCGGCTCCGCGGCCGCGCCGCCGGCGTTTTCCGGCTCGGCCGCGAGCACGTACACGTTCACGCGCCCGCCGCCGCGCTTCAGCGACGCCTCGATCGCCTCGACGACGCGCACCTTGTCGGCCTGCTGCACGCGGAACCGGTCGGCCACCACGTCGAGCACCTTGCGCGGCCCGGTGGGCGACGCGACTTCGCGCTGCGCCTGCACGCGCGTATAGCCGCTCGCGGACAGCCACTGCGCGACTTCTTCGTCGGATGCCGTTTCCGGCAGCTCGACCGGGAACGTGACGACGACGCGCGGATCGTCCGCCTGCGTGCGCGCGACGAGCTCCGCGTAGATCGTCTCCGGCGTGTCGTGCCGCACCCGCCGCGCGGTCTTGCGGTCGAACAGCTCGGCCGCACGCGCGTACAGCAGCTTCAGGTGATCGTTCAGCTCGGTCATCGTGCCGACGGTCGAGCGCGAGCTGCGCACGGGGTTGGTCTGGTCGATCGCGATCGCGGGCGGCACGCCGTCGACGCGCTCGACCTGCGGGCGATCCATCCGATCGAGGAACTGCCGCGCGTACGCGCTGAAGGTTTCGACATAGCGCCGCTGACCTTCCGCGTACAGGGTGTCGAACACGAGACTCGACTTGCCTGAGCCCGACGGGCCGGTGACGACCGTCATTTCGCCGGTGCGCAGGTCGAGATCGAGATTCTTGAGGTTGTGCTGACGTGCTCCGCGAATGCGGATCAGATTGCTGGATGACAATTTGCCTGCCCGTCTGAATGAGTTAGCCGGAATTCACGGTGCCGGAACGCTGCGGAGGATGCCCGCAGGCGCGGTGCACGTGCCGCCCAGGGTCGCACCTGGTCGGCTCGATTTCGACGGGTACTATACTGTATATTCATACAGTTTTCCATGAAAGCCCTGAGGCGGGCATGGGCAGGTAGTTGATGGGTCCTGATTGGAGGGGGATTGCGATATGCCCGAGAATCAAAGGGCTGGCTGTCGTTTTGGCGCGCTGCGATCGGGCCTTGGCGTGGGAATCGTGAGATCTGGCCGGCTCGGCGCTAGGAAATCGTGAGACTGACGAAGGTGGGAATCGTCTCCGTTCGGCCTGGATCGGTCACTCGACGGTGCGGTCGGATTTGGTGACAATTTCAGCCGTTCTGCTCGTTTAGGCCACGTAGATCCGCGATGAATCTCAACGAAAGATTAGTCGAAATAGCCCGACAGTCATCTTGGTGTATGTCTGCGCTGTCGGAGGCACGTGCAATGGGCCTGAAATCCTGGTGCATTGGCGCAGGGGCCATTCGTAATTTGGTCTGGGACTCGCTTCACGGATACATGACTCCGACACGCCCAGCCGACGTCGATTTGGCCTACTTCGACCTGTCCGATTTGTCGTCGATTCGCGATGCCGAAATCCAGCGCCGCCTCTCGGAGCAGTGTCCCGAAATTCCGTGGGAGGTCACAAATCAGGCCGCTGTTCATCTCTGGTTCGAGGGCGCCTTTGGGCATCAGGTATCCCCCTTCAGTTCACTGGCCCAAGCCATTGCGTCGTGGCCGGAGTACGCGACGACGGTAGGACTGACTTTGCTTAGTGACGGGACAATTGATGTCTGCGCACCATACGGACTCGACGACCTTTTTTCCATGGTGATACGACGCAATCCAGCGCGTGTCAGCATTGATACCTATCTTCGGCGAATCCAGCAGAAAAGATACAAGGACCGCTGGCCCCGCGTGACCATCATCGTTTAGAAATGCCGCAGGCAGTCAAGGGGCGTGTTATCGACGGGTTGAATCCGCAACCATAAATGGTCAATCGACGCGAGAGGATTCCCGAATGCACACAACAGCGTTCGTCGTTGAGGTTCCCGCAGCCGAGTCAACAGTAGCGGACCTTCGGAGCCGGTTTGATGCTACCTCTGACCTGGGCGTGCCGGCGCATATCACGGTTCTGTTTCCCTTCATACCGCCTGACGAAATTACGCCCGATGTCCTTCGCCAGGCGCAAAGCGCGCTGAGTGTTGTGCAGCCGTTCGAATTTTCGCTGAGGAAGGTCGAGCGGTTTGCGGTCACCACTTATCTTGCCCCCGATCCACCCGAACCGTTCGTCGCCTTGACGACTGCGCTGGTCGAGCGCTTCCCCAAGTTTCACCCCTATGGTGGTGCACACGATGGCATCGTTCCACATCTGACTGTCGCGCACGGCGATGCTGCGACAGCGCATTTGGCTGCCGTCGAGCTCGAACATCGCCTGTCTGCGCGGGAGGCGATTCGAACGTGCTGTAGCGCTGTCGCTCTGCTGGAGAACTCGTCGGGTCGCTGGAGGAAGATGCATGTGATTGATCTTCCAAATGTCTAGGTGTATTGACGATCAACCGCAATCCGGTCTGGACAGTTCCGTGGTACTAGGCGTCTAGCCCATCTGAATAGAATAACCGTTTTGTAGAAAGCCGGCCGTCGCTTCGGGTCGGCAGCGGAAGTTCGGCGGACGGCGCCAGCGCGGGCGACCATCCACCAACTTCGAGCTTCCGGATTCGGCCGAGGCTGTGTAAAAACAGCAGCGTCGGGCACTAGAGCACCGGCGTCAGGGGATTCGCGCGGCACCACTGTGCTCAGCGCAAGTTGAACGTACGCCGGTTAGCGGTGCCAGCGCGCGAACTCACGCGCCGACCAGCTTCATCGCACCCATCGCTTTTTCGAACCCGAGGATCTTGATGACGCGCTTGAAGTTGTAGGCCAGGACGTGCAAGCTCATACCAGTGGGACGCGCTCGTGCTGTACTGCGAAGAGGGCAATGCAGAGATCAGCAACGCCCTGGCCGAAAACGCACGCGCTGCGTGAGTTTGGGTCGCAAGAACTTCTTGTTCGCCGGCTCCGAAAGCGGGGGCGAACGAGCTGCCGCGATGTACGATCTGATCGGGACGTGCAAGCTCAACGGGATCAACCCACGCACCTACCTCGAATACGTCCCGACCCATATCGCTGACCATCCGATTAACCGCATCGACGAACTGTTGCCCTGGAACGTGGCCAGAAAGCTGCCTCGGCAGGTTGACCCCCCGGCGTCAACTGACTGATTGCCACCCACTGACAACCAGGTAGTCCGATGCCCGATCATGCCTCACGCGGGCGTCGTGTTGTGGACGGCCGTCGTGAAGTGCTTACCGAGCTTGCTCAACACGATGGTGTTGACGCACATCCCGGCAAGCCTGTTTCCGTCTATGGCGTCCAGAGAACAGCGTGCGTGGCTCCGCTCGCAGTATTCGCGACGCCAACCACTTGTCCATGATCGTTAATCCCCAAAGCTCGGCTGAAGGTACCACCCGGGAGCGTACCGAGATCGGACATCACCCCGTCTCGAAACAGAAAAGCATGCAAGGCTCCGCTTGCGGTGCTCGCCTCGCCGACCACCGCACCGCGGTTGTTAATTCCGAAAGCTGCGCTATAAGTGCCACCGGGGAGCATACCGAGATCGGACATTACCCCGTTGCGAAGCAGAAAGGCGTGCAGGGGCCCGTTCGCGGTGCTCGCCTCGCCGACCACCTCGCCGAGGTTGTTGATCCCGAAAGCTGCACTATAAGCGCCACCGGGGAGCGTGCCGAGGTCTGACATCACCCCGCTTTCAAACAGGAAAGCATGTGCGGGCCCGGTTGTGGCAACCGCCCAACCCACGATTTGGCCGCGGTTGTTGATCCCGGTCGCTACGCTAAAAGCGGCACCGGGGAGCCAGGTCACCCCCCCGTCTTCATACAGAAAAGCCGCTGAATGTGGACGACCGTGTCTGGGGCCAGAGTTGCCGACCACCTGGCCGCGATTGTTGATGCCGGTAGCGTCGACGAGGCTGTCAATACCGATGTTCAGGCCGGTCATCACCCCTTTTTCAAACAGAAAAGCGTCCGTAGGCCCGAAGCTCCTGATAGTCGAACTTCCGACCACTTGGCCTCGCTCGTTAATCGCGTAAGCTTGGCTAGATCCGCTACCGGAGAGCGTGCCGAGGTCGGTCATCACCCCACCTTCAAACAAGAAGGCATGCGTGCCCCCGCTCGCGATGTCCGCTTGGCCCACCACTTGGCCGCGATTGTTGATCCCGGCAGCTTGGCTAGAGTTGCCACCGAGCGTGCCCAGGTCATGTATGGTGACACTTTGGGCGGAGGCAGGCTGGAAGGCCGCGACAGCCAAAAGGGCGAAAGCCATCAGGACGCGGTGAACGTAGTAGCGCCCACCGCTATTTACTTTGCGTGCGGATTCCATCTTGATCCCCTTCGTGGGACATGGCCCACCTCGCGATCTGTCGCAGCCAGGGCCAAAGCTGCCGCGAAGGGTACCGACAGACTGTTCGGATACGTCGTGCTCATGACGCGCGCACCGAGCAAGTCCAATTGACTGGAGGTGTGCGGGCTTTGTCTACAAACGCACTAACCCTCGGCCCCCCCGGCGCTTGCGTATCCAAGCTATAGGCGTGCCCGACGTGTTTGGGCATTGATTTCATTGAAAAAAAGAACCGGCGATTGGTTATGGCTTGGTTGAGAAAATCGAAATATGTTTCATGCACGACACGGCGCGGACCTCGCCAAACCGTGGAGCGTAGACGAAGAGCCTCTTTGCGCTCGTCGATATTGGCTTCTGGCGAAAACGCGATGTGTTTCAATGCTGAAACTCGGCCAAGCTCGGACACCGGCGGACAAATCGCGATCGTCTCCATGATTGGCGATCGTGGACGCGATCTCATGCGATGTCCAGGTTAGCCCGGGATCATGCATGCCGAGCGTGCGGAACGGGAAACGGCCTTGGCGAGGCGCTTACTCATCGAACAGGGGCGACTGATGCAACCACCGTCTGCAAGCGTCATCAGAGTCATGCTCGACATTGACGACGGCAAGGTTTCGCGATTGATGGCCGGAGGCGGCGCTAAGGTCGTGCGATCGATGAATCTGGAAGTCTGACGAGTTTGCGTGACCGGTATCGAGATGGTCGAAGGGCCGCTCCGGGTCGCGAGCGCCCAGCCGCGACCCGCCGCAAGCGCGGCGACGGTCCTCCTCGAAATGTCGCGTCCGCGCAAAGCCCCGCCGTCGCGAGGCGATGACCCTCGACAGCCGACGGAGTTCAGGCCGCGGCCGCCTTATGAATCGAGTCATGCTGATCGCCACCCAGGATATCGACAAGACTGGTCAGCATCCGCCCCAACTCACCCGTCATCAGCGTGAAATCCGAGTCGAAGCGTTCATCGTCGTTCTGCGCGGTGGGATCCGCCGCCTCCTTGATCACGTCGAGCGGCGTGACACGCTTGATCGTCAGCGACGGTGTCAGCACGAAGGAGATCCGGTCATCCCAGGTCATCGCGAGGCGCATGCATTGTTTGCCGGCCTCGATGTGCCGGCGCATGTCGTTCGCTTCCAGCGCGTGGCCGACATATCGCACCGTGGCGCCGCCTTCGCCGCTCGAGCGCAACTCGGCGTCCTGGTCCACGGTGAATCCGCCCGGCGCCTCGCCGGAAAGCAGCCAATCCGTCATCGCGGCGACCGGCGAAAGCGCCACTTGAACGCCGGCGAGCGGCAACTGATCGATCGATTTGACGAGCAGGCCGCGAACGTCGTCGGCAAGAGCCTGTGCAGCCGCATCGATGACGAGCCAGCCATTCACTGTATCGATCCACACGCGGGTATCGCGGCGAATGGTGAACGCGCGCGGCAGCAGTTCGTCGGTAACCTGCTCCTTGAGTTCGCGCAGCTGTTTTCGCCCCACCTTGAAGCCCTGCTGCTCCTCGACTTCAAGCGCCCGGGCCTTGGTCACCTGAGTGACGACCGACGCCGGGAGCAGCTTCTTTTCGGCACGAAACACCAGCAGCATCTGCCGGTTGATCGAATACACAAGCGCACCGTCGTCACGCGGCGACGCCCATCCGAAGCGCTGCATCTCGACGCTGCTGCCCGGCTGGAACGCGTGGGGCGCCAGCCATTTTTCCATCTGATCGGGGGTAACGGTCCAAGGGGCCGGAAGACGATGAAGCTGAAGATTTTTGAACCACATAGGAGTACGGGCAAAGCGCACCATTCTATATGACGGTGACGCTTCGCGGCCGAGGCTGTGTAAAAACAGCAGCGTCGGGCACTAGAGCACCGGCGTCAGGGGATTCGCGCGGCGCCACTGTGCTCAGCGCAAGTTGAACGTACGCCGGTTAGCGGTGCCAGCGCGCGAACTCACGCGCCGACCAGCTTCATCGCACCCATCGCTTTTTCGAACCCGAGGATCTTGATGACGCGCTTGAAGTTGTAGGCCAGGACGTGCCGCGATCGTCTTGAAGTCCGGCGCGAGCCGACCGGTCAGCCACATGAGCTCGACATTGCGCTGACATTCATGTTCCAGACGCCGGCTCGACTGCACTCGATTGAGATAGCCGTAGATGTAGATCTTGAGCAATACCGCCGGGTGGTAACAAGGCCGGCCCGTGGGCGCCGGCGTGGCGCTCCGGAATCCGAGCGAGTTCAGTTCAAGTTCGTCTACAAACGCGTCGATGATCCTGACTGGATTGTCCTCGGCGATGAAGTCATCGAGACATTCTGGAAGCAACGTGACTTGCTTGCGGTCCTCGCCTTCGACAAATCGCCCCATCGTCGCCTCTCATCGGAACGGGTTGATTCGGTCTAGGTGATCGAACGCGTTTTTACACAGCCTCGGCCAACTGCGGCCAGCCGGGATGAAACGTTGTCAGGCCGCTTCGATTAATAAAGCGGCCTTTCATCGTCATGTCTTCAAATGGGCTGCGCCATCGAGAATGCGTGTGCCGCAGCCATCGTATCCAGTGCTTCGCGCAACAGCAGAATCTTGCCGTTGCTCGCCACCAGCCGCCCTGCGTACATCTGTCGATAGATTTTCCCCGTCGATGGCACGAGCGCTTCGACTTCATATTCGGCGAATACCTGCTCAGGCGTTTCGATCAGCAGCCGCGCGTTTCTGAACGAAAAATCCGGTACTTTCGCGAGCAGCGAGGCGATGAAGCCTTCGATCGCTTTTGGCCCCTGTGCACGCCCGTCAATGCCAAGCGACTTCAGATAAGGGAGCTCCAGCACGCCATCGTCGGCAAACAGTGCGCCTGCCGCGCGTGGGTCACGAATCGATTCGAGATAAGCAGAAAGCAGTTGTTTAGCGTTGTTCATGATCTGCTCGATAAAAGCATTAACGGATGCGATTCATTGCAGGCGCGTCTTCAACGCAGTCGCCATCTGCTGCATGGCGGCACGCGTCGGTGCGTCGGCAGCAAGCACGTTGAGCAGGCCGAAGTCGTGAATCGTGCCTTTGTACTGGGTCGTCGTCACGTCGTTGCCCGCCTGGTCGAGCCGATATCCGTATGCCTCACCTTCATCGCGCAGCACGTCGAACTGTGCCGTCTGGATGAGCGCCGGCGGCAAGCCCTTCAATGCGTCGAGCGAGGCGCGCAGCGGCGACGCGTAGCGTTCGTTGCGCTCGCTTTCGTCGGTCGTGTAGGCATTCCAGAACCACTTCATCATGTCGCGGCTCAGGAAGTAGCCATTTGCGAAGGCGTCGTACGAGACATTGTCGAACACGTGGTTAGTCACCGGCCACATGAGGCCCTGGAAGCGGATTGCCGGACCTTGACGGTCCTTCGCCATCTGGCTGACGACCGCGGCCATGTTGCCGCCAACGCTGTTGCCCACGACTGCCAGCCGCGTGCCATCGACGCCGATCTCCGCGCCATGTGCGGCAACCCACTTCGTCGCGGCGTAGGCTTCGTTGATCGCGACCGGGTAGCGCGCTTCGGGCGAAGACGTGTATTCGACGAACACCGCCGCCGAGCCCGACTGGACAACGAGGTCGCGCACGAGACGCTCATGCGTTGGGTAGTCGCCGAGAATCCAGCCACCGCCGTGGAAGAACATGAACACGGGCAGCACACCGCGTGAATCCTGCGGCTTGACGACGACAAGCGACACGACCAGGCCGTCCTGCTCGATCGTGCGGCACGTGACGTCGATGCCCGAGACGTCGACCGGCGCGCTGCGCTGGGCGCCTGCCAGGACTTCGCGCGCTTCGGCGGGCGTGAGCGTCTCGATTGCCGGGCCGGTGGTGCTGTTCAGCGCGTCGAGGAAGGCAACAGTCGCGGTATCGGGCGTGTTCGGGGTGGTTTGCGTGTTCATCGTGATTCTCCTTTCGTTTGGTTGAGCGGCTTGCGACGTGATGTCGTGCAGCTGGTGGAAAGGAGAATACGGATCGGACAATATTTGCGAAATAGAATCGTTTGGAATCCATCATTGCATGAATGCAATGATGGATTCCGGCCGATCAACCGCGCCAGTGCATCATTTCGGCCATCGCCAGGTTGGCTCGGAAAGGTGCTCCGCAAAGTAATCCGACAGCGCCGCGACTTTCGCGGGCCGCCCGCGCGCCGACGGCGTGACGAAGTAAAGACCGCCCTTCGTCAGCGACCAGTCGGTGAGGATCGCTTCAAGACGACCATCGGCCAGATATTCGCCTGCGATGAATTCAGGCAGTTCGGCGATCGCAAGGCCATCGAGCAGCATGGGCAACAGCGCATCGGCGTTTGTCACGCGCAGCGGGCCCGTCGGCATCACCGGCTCCTCTTCGCCTGCGTCATTCGTGAAGCGCCATACGGCGCTACGCGCACGGTACGCATACGAGAGACAGGGACGATCCGCCAGCTCGAGCGGATGTGTGGGCCGTCCTTCACGCCTCAGATATTCTGGCGACGCCACCACGTATTGTGTCACCGCGCACAGCCGCCGCGCGACCAGCGACGAATCCGGAAGCGCGGCGATACGCAGCGCGGCGTCGAACCCATCGGCGACCAGATCGACCGACGCATCCGATAGATGCAGGTCGATCGACACCTCCGGATACGCGCGAAAGAAGCGCGGCAGCAACGGAACGACCCAGCGCAGCCCGTACGACATCGGCACGGCCAAACGCACCAGCCCGCGTGGCTGCACCGACATTTCGCGTGCCGAGCTTTCCGCCTCCTCGGCCTGGCGATAGATCTCGCCGGCTTTCTCGCTGATCGTCCGGCCGAACTCGGTGAGCGAGAGCTGGCGCGACGTGCGATTGAAAAGCCGTGCGCCCAACCGGTCCTCCAGGCGGGCCACGCCGCGTGAGACCGTGGCGACCGACACTCCGGTCGCGCGCGCCGCGGCCGCAAACGACCCGTGCTCTGCCACCTTCGCGAACATCGCGAGCCCCTCGAAATCGGGTAGTTGAGCCATTTTTCCTCATCTTTGCATTTATGCAACGTTTGATTGCGATTAATTCTATTTCGAAAAGATGAGGCCGTCGATATTCTCCTCACATCGCAGTACGCAACTGCGACGCAAACACTCACCGACCCAACGAAAGGAGCAATACCATGGCACGCAAACTCGACAACAAGATCGCACTCGTCACCGGCGCAACCAGCGGCATCGGTCTCGCCACCGCCGAACACTTCGCGGCCGAAGGCGCGCACGTCTATCTCACGGGCCGCCGACAGGCCGAACTCGATGCCGCCGTGAAGGGCATTCGCGAAGCCGGCGGCAAGGCGACCGGCGTCCGTTCGGACTCCACAAAGCTCGGTGAACTTGACGCGCTGTATGCGCAAATCAAGGAAGAACAGGGGCGCCTCGACGTGCTGTTCGTGAACGCCGGCGGCGGTTCGATGCTGCCGCTTGGCAGCATCACCGAAGCGCACTACGACGACACCTTCGACCGAAACGTGAAAGGCGTGCTGTTCACGGTGCAAAAGGCGCTGCCGCTGCTCGCCGAGGGCGCATCGGTGATTCTCACCGGCTCGACGGCGGGTAGCGCAGGCACCGCGGCGTTCAGCGTGTATTCGGCTTCGAAGGCGGCGGTGCGTGCCTTTGCACGCAGCTGGATTCTCGACCTCAAGGAGCGCCGCATCCGCGTGAACACGATCAGCCCGGGCGCGACTCGCACGCCCGGCCTGCTCGATCTCGCCGGTGACGATGCTGCCCAGCGCCAGGGGCTTGCCGATTATCTGGCTGCCCAGATCCCGATGGGGCGCCTCGGCGAGCCTGGCGAGATCGCGAGCGCGGCGCTTTTCCTGGCCTCGGACGACGCGAGTTTCGTGAACGGCATCGAATTGTTCGTCGACGGCGGCCAGCAGCAAATCTGAGAGTGGCTCGGGCGCGCGGGGTGCGGTGGACGCGGTCTTCGATGATCGCGACCCACGCCCGGCGCTCTCGAATCGAGTGCCATCATGATGGAACATCGGCCTTTTCTTGCGCTTGGCGCAATCCGGCGCGGCTGCGTTGATGTCCGCCAGCATTTCCGCGCGGGCGACTCCGGGCACGCCGACCATGCGCCGCTCGGTCCGCTCTATATGTGGAACGACGTTGAATTCGCGCCGCACTCGGGCCTCGGCCCGCATGCTCACCGCGACGTCGAGATCGTCACGTGGGTGCGTTCGGGCGCCATCACCTACGAAGACGACACGGGCAATCGCGCGCGTCTGGTCGCCGATTCCGTCCATGTGATAAGTGCCGGCGCAGCGATCCATTACGCCGAGCGCAACGAGGAAAATATACCCGCGCGGCAGTTCCAGATCTGGCTCCGTCCGCACACACCTGCCAGTACACCGCGCTGCGCGACGCGAGTCTGTTCGCCCGGATGTCGCGAGGGCCGATTCGTTACGCTGGCGAGCGGCGATCCGGAGGATCTCCGCGCCGGCGCGTTGCCCATTCACGCCGACGCACGTGTGCGTATCGCGACGCTGCGCGAAGGCATGGCGATGCAGCACGTTTTGCCGATGCCCGGTTCTGCTTATCTGGTTGCGGATCATGGGCGACTGGACGTAGGGCCGATCAGGCTGGCGCAACGCGATGGCATTGCCATTCGCGATGAAACGCGGCTCATGCTGAGGGCGCGAGACGACACTGATGTCGTGATTGTCGAGCTCTTACGCTAAGACAAGGGCTCCATTAGGGCGTGCCGCAGCCCCATTCATGGCTGTTTCCGACTTCGAGAAAACGCGCCTGTGAGAGTTAGATGGCTGTTTTGGATTGCGGATTCAACCCGTCGATGCAACACACTTGAGGCTGCATAGCAGCGAGGAGTGTTGCAATGAAACAGAGACGGCGGATCTACTATACAGACAGCCAGAAAGCGCTAATGTGGGAGCGCTGGCGCA
>NZ_WHNU01000007.1:0-177756 GCF_009362305.1 Burkholderia sp. BE17 | reverse complement strand
TTGCCTGATGACCATAGCGAGTCGGTCCCACCCCTTCCCATCCCGAACAGGACCGTGAAACGACTCTACGCCGATGATAGTGCGGATTCCCGTGTGAAAGTAGGTAATCGTCAGGCTCCCTAAGCCAAGAACCCCCGCCCGAAAGGCGGGGGTTTTTGCATTGGCGCGGCGGAAATGCAGGTCGCCTAAGCCAGCGGCAGCGTGACCGAAACTAGGGCGCCGATGGCGTCATCAGGTCGACAGTCGAGCCGATCAGGCACCCGCACCAAAATGCGGGTCGGCCGGGCACGAAGTAGCGTGGTCGGAACTGGAGCACCGATGGTGTCGACTGGAGCGGGTCAACCGTTCTCGATCGATCCGCAGTTCTGTGCCGCTGAAATCTTCAGGTGCCATTGCTTCGATGCAGTTCCAGTTAGCGCTTGGTTGATGCCGGCGCATCCAAAGATGATGTCGTGATGGCTGATGATGAGCGACGTTAAACGGCAATGCGCGATAAATGACGCGTGATTGACCTGCCCCCTTCAATAGAGCCAATGGGCTTCTAGCAAAGTCCCTTTAAACCAGCTCCTGGAAAGCGGCAGGAGCATCCGCGGTTGCCCGATGTTTCGCCGCAAACTCTGACGGCGCAAGGTAGTTCAGTGCGCTGTGCGGCCTTTGCTCGTTGTAGTCCTGACGCCATGCCGCGATGACAGCCCGAGCGTGCGCGAGCGTCGTGAACCAGTGCTCGTTAAGGCATTCGTCGCGGAACTTGCCGTTGAACGATTCGATGTACGCATTCTGCGTTGGCTTGCCCGCCTGAATCAACTTCAGCGTGACGCCGTTCGCATACGCCCACTGGTCAAGCGCGCGGCTCGTAAATTCAGGTCCCTGGTCTGTTCGCACCGCCTTGGGGTAGCCGCGAAAGCGAGCTGCACGGTCCAATGCCCGAGCGACATACAAGCCTGAGATGCCATGGTCGACGACGATGTCGACAGCCTCTTTCGTGAAGTCGTCGACGACGGTCAGGCACTTCACGCGCCGGCCGTTGGAAAGCGCATCCATCACGAAATCGATTGACCACACCTCGTTGGGCGCGCCCGGCAATGCCAGTTGCTCGCGCTCAATCATGACGCCCTGGCGCTTGCGACGGCGCCGCACAGCCAGCCCTGCCTCACGGTACAGGCGATAGATGCGCTTGTGATTGGCGTGCGTACCTTCGCGTTCCACCAGGGCGTGCAGTCGACGGTAGCCGAATCGACGACGTTCGTGCGCCAACTCCACCAGACGCGCCGCGAGCACCTCATTCTCGTGGTCCGGCTTCGCGTCGTAATGCAGCACGCTGCGAGAAAGCCCGACAAGCCGGCAGGCGCGGCGTTCGGAGATGTTGACCTTCTCCCGAATCGCCGACACTGCTTCGCGTTTGGCTTGCGGGCTCAGGGCTTTCCCTTGACGACGACCTTCAACGCTTCCATATCGAGCATTGCTTCGGCCAGCAGCTTCTTCAGCCGAGCATTCTCCACCTCGAGATCCTTGAGCCGGCGGGCTTCCGAGACTTCCATGCCGCCGAACTTCGCGCGCCAGGTGTAGAACGACGCGTCACTGAACCCGTGCTTCCTGCACAGTTCCTTGACCGGCATACCGGCATACCGGCTTCGGCTTCCTTCAGAAACCCGATGATTTGCTGTTCCGTAAAGCGCTTCTTCATGTTCGTCTTCTTCTCCGAAAACGAACTTTACTAGACTCCGGCTGGCCCTGTTTGTTGGGGGCAGGTCATGATTGCGAAACTCATCCAGCCTTATCCCCCATCCTTTTACGCTTCGCCTCGACCTGTTCGAGCACGTCATTCAGCGAACGCAGCACGAAACCGTCCCCGAAATCTATGCGCATAAAGTGCATTCGTGCGACATGAGCTGGCGAAGCGAAGAGCAAACCCATCGGGGTAATATCGCCATTCGCCCCGATCCCCGGCGCTTGTCTGCACCTGTTGGTGGTCGGTGTTTTCCGCATTCCGTCTCCTGTACCGTTCATGATTGACAGCCCTGCCCAAGGTGGTCTGACGACCGACTTCTTGCCGTACCTCGTCGCCGCAACGTTCTTCATGGAATACCTCGACACGACCGTGATCGCGACCGCGCTGCCGCAAATGGCACACTCGTTTGGCGTCGGGCCGAACGCGCTGAGCCTCGGGATGACGGCCTACATGCTTGCGCTTGCAGTGTTCATCCCGATCAGCGGCTGGATCGCGGATCGATATGGATCGCGTACCGTGTTCGCCAGTGCGATCGTCGTCTTTACCGGCGCATCGGTGCTGTGTGGGCTGTCCGATGGCGTCGTGACGTTCACGGCAGCGCGATTGCTGCAGGGTGTCGGCGGGGCGATGATGGTGCCGGTCGGACGGATGATCGTCGTGCGCAGCACCGAGAAGGCAAAGCTGATGCGAGCGATCGCGACGATCACGTGGCCGGGCATCGTTGCGCCCGTCGTCGGGCCCCCGATCGGCGGGTTCATCACGACCTATGCGTCATGGCGATGGATCTTCCTGTTGAATGTCCCGTTCGGCATCGCCGCGCTCGCCTGTACCTGGCTGATCGTCCGGAATACGCGGGCCGACGAGCAGCGGCCGCTCGATTGGGTCGGCTTCGTGCTGGCCGGCGGAGCACTGACCTGTCTGTTGATCGGCACCGAGGCGGCCGGCCAGCAGGATGTCCACTTCACGCGCGCGGCCGTCCTGGTGGGCGCGAGCGCGCTGTTCGGCATGGCCGCATGGTTGCATGCGCGGCGTTGCGCGCATCCGTTGCTCGATTTCACGACGCTGAAGGTGCCGACCTTCTCGGTGACGGTGATCACCGGCTCGATCACGCGGATGGCGATCAACGCCGTGCCGTACCTGCTGCCGCTGCTGTTCCAGATCGGTTTCGGGCTGTCGCCGTTCCAGTCGGGCCTGCTGCTGCTCGCGAGCGCGCTCGGCAATCTCGGCATGAAGGCCGGAACGTCGTGGATCCTCGATCGCTACGGCTTCCGGCGCGTCGCGCTCGTCGACGTGACGATCGTCGGCCTCTTCACGATCGCGTGCGGCTGGTTGACTGCCTCGACGCCGCTGACGATCACGCTGTTCATCGTATTCGTCTACGGGCTGACGCGGTCGATGCAGTTCACGACGCTCGCGACGCTGGCCTATGCGGATATCCCGGCTCACCAGACGAGCGCGGCCAGCACGTTGTGGAGCGCTGCGCAGCAGATGACGATCGGGATGGGGGTCGCGTTCGGCGCGTTGTCGCTGCGGCTCGCCGCGTTGGTGCGTGGCGATGCGGCCGGCATGCATTACGTGCTCGACGATTTCCGCTGGGCATTCGTCGCGGCGGGTGTGCTCGCACTGCTGACGTTGCCGGGCTACGCGCGATTGGCCTCCGATGCAGGCGACCGGCTGCGGGCGAATGTGGCGCGGGGGTAGGCCGGACTGCTAATCGATCTTGTATCGCGACAGGTGAGTGTTTTGTTTCCTGTCGCTCGCCAGCAACGTCGAATCGTCACGACTGTGATGACCTGACGGGCGGCGAAGGCTGTCGTCCGTCGTGGTGGACGAACTGGCAGATCGTGCGGCGATGCGTGGCCGTAACGTCCTTGGAGCGATCACACGCGACTGGCGCGGCAGACGCGGCGTTCCCCGCGCGAACCCATCGGCGTGATCAACCGCACGACCGTATCGTGTTCGTCCCGATTACCGTCACTGCGCGTCATGGAAGATGATGCCGACCGTGTGGCGGTGTCCGCTTCTGATCCGGCTTACGCCGTGGCGCAGGTTGACGCGATAGACGCCGCGCGTTCCCTGTACGGGCCTGCCGTGCACGGCGAAGATCACCGCGTCGCCTTGCGTCAGCGGCACCACTTCCGCACGCGACTGCATGCGTGGCCGCTGTTCCGTCAACACGAACTCTCCTCCGGTGAAGTCGCGACCCGGCGCCGATAGCAGGATCGCGACCTGCAGCGGAAACACGTGCTCGCCATACAGATCCTGATGGAGGCAGTTGTAGTCGTCGGGAACG
The DNA here is from genome assembly GCF_009362305.1 of Burkholderia sp. BE17. Lineage (NCBI taxonomy): Bacteria > Pseudomonadati > Pseudomonadota > Betaproteobacteria > Burkholderiales > Burkholderiaceae > Burkholderia > Burkholderia sp. BE17. The sequence goes on along the minus strand of NZ_WHNU01000007.1, from coordinate 173,734 downwards.
TATTGAAGAATCAGCGGTGTCGGTCGTGTCTGTCCCGCGGCGTGGCAGCGGTCGAGGAAGATCGCATGGTCTTTCGGATAGCGGACGTCGATCCCGAGTGCCTGGTTCCAGCGATTCGCGATCGGCGCGAGATGAGGGTAGATCGTCGTACGCAGCTCCGCGACGATCGCGGGCAGCGGATACGCGAAATACTTGTATTCGCCGCGCCCGAATCCGTGCCGCGCCATCACGACGCGTGAACGATAGAGCGCATCACGCGGATAGAGCGATGCGAGCGCATCGCACTCGTTTGCCGAGATCAGGCCCGGCACGCGCGCGCATCCGTAGCGATCGAGTTCGGCATCGACGGTCGTCCAGTCGACTGTGTCGACGCGTTGAGCGATGTCCAGCGATTCGACGGCAGGTTGCAGATCGGCGATGTTCACGGGTGTACCTCGTTCGTCAGCAGTGTGGCGCCGTGCGATCGCGTGGAATGCTCAGGAAACGTCGCGCGCACGGGTGAATCCTCGATGAAAGTTGATGAACCCAGTCTAGCGATGTCCGTGCGCCGGCACGCTCCAGATCTTGCGCTCCAATTCGGAAAATGAAGAGGTTGAACGCTCGCGACGTGGCATGGACGTACCGAATGCGTCGATATGTCGGAGCGAAGAAGCGAAGAAGCGAAGAAGCGGAGAAGCGGAGAAGCGGAGAAGCGGAGAAGCGGAGAAGCGGAGAAGCGGAGAAGCGGAGAAGCGGAGAAGCGGAGAAGCGGAGAAGCGGAGAAGCGGAGAAGCGGAGAAGCGGAGAAGCGGAGAAGCGGAGAAGCGGAGAAGCGGAGAAGCGAGGGTCGAATCTTCCACGGAAGGCGGCAGGCTTGCGCCGGCCACCCGCCGTTTCCCCGATCAGGCCAGCGACCGGAACAACCAGTAGAGCCCGCCCGCAAGTGCGATCGACGCCGGCAGCGTCAGTACCCACGCGAGTACGAGGCTGCGCACCGTGCTCCATTGCAACCCGGACCCGTTCGCCGCCATCGTGCCCGCGACGCCTGACGACAGCATGTGTGTCGTCGACACGGGCAACCCGTACATGTCGGCGGCGCCGATCGTCAGCATCGCGACGAGTTCGGCCGACGCACCCTGTCCGTAGGTCAGATGCTGCTTGCCGATTTTCTCGCCGACGGTCACGACGATCCGCTTCCAGCCGACCATCGTGCCGAGGCCCAGCGCAATCGCAACGGCGACCTTCACCCACGTCGGAATGAACTTGGTCGCGTGGTCGAGCTGCTTGCGATAGTTGTCGATCGCGAGCATGTCGTCGGCGGCAAACGCGGGCTGACCCGACTTCTCGATCAGGCGGATTGCTTCGGACACCAGATACATCGTGTTGCGCACGTTGTCGACGTCGCGCTGCGGTACGTCCGCCATCGAGCCCGACGCGCCGACCGCGGTCGCGAGCGACGTGGACAACTGCTGCACGGCCGGCAGCACGGCGGGCGTCAGGTCGAGACGCTGCACATAGTGCTCGACGTCGGCGCGCGGGTTCGCGGACGGCGCGACACCGTTCGTGTATTTTCCGAACGTCGCGGCTGCCTGGTTCGCGACCGCAACGAAGGTCTGCGATTCGGCCGGCGTGACGGCCTTGTTCAGCGCATACGCGGTCGGCATCGTGCCGATCAGGATCAGCATGATGAGGCCCATCCCTTTCTGCCCGTCGTTCGAACCGTGCGCGAACGACACGCCCGTGCAGGTCAGGATCAGCAGGCAGCGAATCCAGAACGGCGGCGGCTGATCCTTCGGCGGCTCCTTGTACAGCTCGGGAATCCGTACGACGGCCTTCAGCACGAGCAGCAGCAGCGACGCGCACAGGAAGCCGACGATCGGCGAGAACAGCAGCGACTTGCCGACGCCGAGCGCCTGGCCCCAGTCGACGCCGCTCGTGCCGGACGGCCCGTGCGTCAACTGGTTCATCAGCCCGACGCCGATGATCGATCCGATCAGCGTATGCGAGCTCGACGACGGCAACCCGAAATACCAGGTCGCGAGGTTCCAGACGATCGCGGCGATCAGCAGCGCGAACACCATCGCGAAGCCCGCGCCGCTGCCGACCTGCAGAATCAGCTCGACCGGCAGCAACTGCAGGATGCCGAACGCAACAGCGCCGCTCGAGACCATCACGCCGAGGAAGTTCCACATGCCGGACCAGATCACCGCGACGTTTGGCGTCAGCGAGTGCGTATAGATCACGGTGGCCACCGCGTTCGCGGTGTCGTGGAAACCGTTCACGAATTCGAAGCCGAGCGCGATCAGCAGCGCGGCGCCGAGCATCAGGTACGGAAACAGCGATCCTTCGCGGAGCGGCGACAGATCGTCGATCAGGTGCGTGGCGATATAGGCGACGCCGATCGCGAGCACCAGCAGGAAGACGGCATAGCCGACCTGCCGGTTGCGCTCGACGGAGCTGCGATTGTTCGCGGCGGACGAAGCAGGTTGATTCATGATGGCATCTCGTAAGGGAACCGCGTCCGATCCTAGCTGCGGCCAGCAGTCAGTTTGATGACAATCGGGATGACGAACGATATGTCTTACAGCGACGTAAGGTGAGAGCGCCGACATGCGACCGAGACGCAGCGTATCGGATCGCATCGTTGTCCACATAATGAACACAACACAGCAGGGGCTTACGCATCGGTGCCGCACCGATCGTCGTTCGCGATCAACGTCCAGCCGTGCGGCGATGCAACGAACGTCATGCACGACAGTGGCGCGACGTCGATGCGGGTCGCAGCGTCGGGATCCATCCTCAGCACATGCGCGACGGCTGCGCGAACGATCGCCGCATGCGTGATCGCGACGATGTCGCGGCCGGGCGGCAGCGCGTTCAACCATGTGCCGACGCGGCGAGCGGCGCTTTCGAACGATTCGCCGCGGTGCGGCGACGCGGACGGATCGGCAATCCATGCGCCCAGATCTTTCGGCAGGTCGCGTGCGAGGTCGTGCAGCCGCTTGCCGCGCCAGTTTCCGTAGTCGATGTCGCGCAGCGCGTCGTCAATGTCGGCACGCAGTCCGAGCGCATCGGCGGTCTGCCGCGCGCAGCATGCGGGGCTGCACAGCACGAGCGCGTTGGCGCCGCCCACCCACCGGTCGCGCAGTGCAGCGGCGTCGGCGAGCCCGCGTGCGTCGAGCGGATCGTCGTCGGGAAACTTGCCGGTGCGCATCGCTCGGGTCGATGCGTGTGCGATCAGGCGCAGCGAGGCATGCATGTTCATGTCGGTTTTCGAAGGGGGCGGGCGGGTGTGCGGTCGTCCGCGGGCCATCGCTTCAATACGCGGACGATCGCGCGTACAATTCGCCCGATACGAAACGCGGAAGCCGGTGCAATCCCGGCGCGGTCGCGCCACTGTAACCGGGGAATCCCGATCCCGGAAGCCAGACCCGCCTTCGTACCCATTCAACATTTGCCGGGGCGCGATTCCCCTGAGGTGCATCCATGAGCGAAGCAGTGCTGAAGCCGGTTGTCGTGCCGGCACCCATCCCCGTCCGTGAACTGTTGCCGTGGGCCGTGTTCGTCGGCCTGATCCTGCTGCTCGCACTCTATTTCGTCGGCGCGGAACAAGGCGCGACGTCGCTGGTGCCGGGCATGTACGTTCACGAATTCGTCCACGACGGCCGCCATCTGCTCGGCTTTCCCTGCCACTGACGCGGAATACACGATGATCGGAAAGCTGCTTATGCGCGGGATGCTCGCAGGCATCGCCGCGGGCCTCCTCACGTTCGGTTTCGCGAAAATCGCCGGCGAACCGCAAGTCGATCAGGCGATCTCGTTCGAAGAAAAGCTCGATGCGGCCAAAGGCGACGCGCCGGAGCACGAGCACGAACTGGTCAGCCGCGACACGCAGGCCGGCCTCGGCCTGTTGACGGGTGTCGTGACCTACGGCGCGGCATTCGGCGGGCTGTTCGCGCTGGTCTTTACGTATGCGTACGGGCGAGGCGGCCGCCTCCCGGCACGACCGCTGGCCGCGTGGCTCGCGCTGGCGGCGTTCGTCGCGCTCGTGCTCGTGCCGAACATCAAGTACCCGGCCAATCCGCCGTCGGTCGGCGATCCCGGCACGATCGGCTATCGCACGGGCCTGTTCTTCCTGATGATCGCGATCTCGATCGCGACGATGGTGTTCTCGGTCAGCGTGCGCCGCCATCTGCTGGCGAAGCTCGGCCAATGGAATGCGTCGATCGTCGCCGGGCTCGTGTTCATCGCGATCATCGCGGCCGTGCAACTCGGGCTGCCGTCGATCAACGAAGTGCCGGCCGCGTTCCCGGCCGCCGTGCTGTGGAAGTTCCGCGTCGCCGCCATCGGCATGCAGGCGATCATGTGGGCGACGATCGGCCTGCTGTTCGGCGCCTGGGTCGAGCGCGACGAACGGATCGGCATGCGCGCCGCCTGACGCGCATTGCAACGGGCGTGCCTACCGCAGCATGCGCGGCGCGCTCCACGTCGATTCGCGCGCAAGCGCGACGAACGCGGCCAGATAGTCGATTGATGCATCCGCCTCGCGGATGCCTAGGAAGATCTGCTTCGCGATCCCCTTCTTGCCGAGCTTGACCGGCACGACCGGCATCCGGTCCGCGTATTCGTCGGCGAGCCATCTCGGCAACGCTGCCACGCCGCGCCCGCTCGCGACCATCTGCAGCATGATGTCGGTCGTTTCGATCGACTTATGCCGCCTCGGAACGATACCGGCCGGCGTCAGGAACTGGTTGTAGATGTCGAGCCGGTCGGTTTCGACCGGATAGGTGATCAGGATCTCGTCGGTCAGTTGCTCGGGCGTCACGTAATCGGCGTTCGCGAACCGGTGCGAATCGGCGACCACCAGCACCTGCTCGTAATCGAACACGGGATCGAAGCGCAGGCCCGGCTTGTTCAGCGGATCGGGCGTGACGAGCACGTCGATGTCATAACCGAACAGCGCACCGATGCCGCCGAACTGGAAGCGCTGCTTCACGTCCACGTCGACGTCGGGCCAGCGCGACAGATACGGCGACACGACCTTCAGCAGCCACTGGTAGCACGGGTGGCACTCCATCCCGATGCGCAGCGTGCCGCGCTCGCCCTTCGCGTACTGTTTCATCCGCTCCTCGGCGAGCTCGAACTGCGGCAACAGCCGGTTCGCCAGCTTCAGCAGATACTGCCCGCCCTGCGTGAGCCGCAGGCCGCGGCCTTCCCGATCCCAGATCGGCGTGCCGAGCTGCTGCTCGATTTTCCGGACAGTATGGCTGAGCGCCGACTGCGTGAGATGCAGCGCATTGGCGGCCGCGGTCAGCGAGCCCTGGCGCTCGACTTCGCGAATGACGACGAGATGGAATCGTTCCAGCATGGATATCGCGCGCCTGACAGATGCATGAACAAATTTAATGGATGAATGAAATAATGCCATTTTATTTCATGGTTTGAAATCCCTATCATGGTTGCCGGATCTTCTATTTCATCTGGACGGCAGCTTCATGGTTACGACACACAACCTCGGTTTTCCGCGCATCGGCGCGAAGCGCGAACTCAAGTTCGGTCTCGAACGCTACTGGAAGGGCGAATCGTCGCGCGACGAGCTGAAGGCGCTCGGCGCCGAGTTGCGCCAGCGTCACTGGCACGAACAGCGCAATCTCGATCTCGCGCCGATCGGCGATTTCGCGTTCTACGACCAGGTGCTCGACATGAGCTTCATGCTCGGCAACCTGCCGAAGCGCGTGCAGGGTTTCCACGGCGACGTGCTCGACAACTATTTCCGCGTTGCGCGCGGCCGTTCGGCTCAGTCGGCACAAGAGCACGCGGCGTGCTGCGGCGGTGTCTCGGCCGGTGAAATGACGAAGTGGTTCGACACGAACTATCACTACATCGTGCCGGAATTCCACGCGGACACGAACTTCTCGCTCGACCCGTCGCGCCTGCTGCAGCAACTGGCCGAGGCGAAGGCGCAGGGCGTGAATGCCAAGCCGGTGATCATCGGTCCCGTCACGTACCTGTGGCTCGGCAAGGAGAAGGACGATTCCGATCGTCTCGCGCTGCTGCCGAAGCTGCTGCCCGTGTACGGCGCGCTGCTCGATACGCTGACCGCGCAGGGCGTCGAATGGGTGCAGATCGACGAACCGATTCTCGTCACCGAACTCGACGCCGAATGGCGGCAGGCGTTCCGCACCGCGTATGCGGCGCTGGAGACGCGCCGCATCAAGCTGCTGCTTGCCACGTACTTCGGCCAGCTTCAGGACAACCTGACGCTCGCGAGCTCGCTGCCCGTCGACGGCCTGCATGTCGACGCGATCAATGCACGCGACGAGGTCGACGCACTGGTGCGCGAGCTGCCGGCCGAGCGCGTGCTGTCGGTCGGCGCGATCAACGGCCGCAACATCTGGAAGACGGACCTGAACGCGACGCTCGACTGGCTCGAACCGCTCGCGAAGCAGCTCGGCGAGCGCCTGTGGCTCGCGCCGTCGTGCTCGCTGCTGCACGTGCCGGTCGATCTCGCGAGCGAGGAGAAGCTCGACGCGGAGATCCGTTCGTGGCTCGCGTTCGCGCTGCAGAAGCTCGACGAGCTGAAGGTGCTCGCGACCGCGCTGAACGAAGGCCGCGACGAGGTGGCCGACGCGCTTGCCGCGAACGCCGCCGCGATCGACTCGCGCCGCCGCTCGCCGCGCGTGAACAACCCGGCGGTGAAGGCCGCGATCGCGCGCATCGACGCGCGGCTCGGCAACCGCGTGAGCCCGTATACGCAGCGTGCACCGAAGCAGTCGGCGCGACTGAACCTGCCGGCCTTCCCGACGACGACGATCGGCTCGTTCCCGCAGACCGCCGAAATTCGCCAGGCGCGCAGCCAGTTCAAGGCAGGTGCGCTCGATGAAGCCGGCTACCGCACGGCGATGAAGGCCGAGATCGAACGCAGCGTTCGCGAACAGGAGTCGCTCGAGCTCGACGTGCTCGTGCACGGCGAAGCCGAGCGCAACGACATGGTCGAATACTTCGGCGAGCAGCTCGACGGCTACGCGTTCAGCCAGTTCGGCTGGGTGCAGTCGTACGGCTCGCGCTGCGTGAAGCCGCCGATCCTGTTCGGCGACATCAGCCGCCCGAAGGCGATGACGGTCGAATGGATCACGTATGCGCAGTCGCTGACGAACAAGCCGATGAAGGGCATGCTGACCGGCCCCGTGACGATCCTGAACTGGTCGTTCGTGCGCGACGACCAGCCGCGCTCGGTGTCGTGCTACCAGCTCGCGCTCGCGATCCGCGACGAAGTGCTCGATCTCGAGAAGGCCGGTGTGCGCGTGATCCAGATCGACGAGGCCGCGCTGCGCGAAGGGCTGCCGCTGCGCCGCGCGCAATGGGGCGAATACCTGAAGTGGGCGGTCGAGTCGTTCCGCATCACCGCGAACGGTGTGCAGGACGATACGCAGATCCACACGCACATGTGCTATTCGGAGTTCAACGACATCATCGCGTCGATCGCCGGCATGGACGCGGACGTGATCACGATCGAGACGTCGCGGTCGGACATGGAGCTGCTCGACGCGTTCGACCACTTCAGGTATCCGAACGAGATCGGGCCGGGCGTGTACGACATCCATTCGCCGAACATCCCGACGCAGGATCACATCGTCGGCCTGATGCAGAAGGCGGCCGAACGGATTCCGGCGGAGCGCCTGTGGGTGAACCCGGACTGCGGCCTGAAGACGCGCCAGTGGGCGGAAGTGATTCCGGCGCTGACGAACATGGTCGCGGCGGCGAAGGCGCTGCGCAGCCAGGTGCAATAACGCGCGAATGTAATGTGCCTGCTGCCGCGATCGACGTTCCGGCGACAGGCGCCGCATCGATCCAGACCGTCCCGGGCATGCCCCGGGACGCTTCGTTATCCGGATCGGCGTGAAGTACTACCGCACGAAAACGCCTGAAGAAGGCCGTCGGGAAGACTGACGGCGACGTCGCCGCGAAACAGGTGAGGGAGGGGATTCCCGGAACGGGAACGAGCGACCTGTCGGCCGCCCCATATGCGCGGGAACCGGGCAGGCGAAGCTGCCTGCCCGTCGTGCCGAAATTACGCGGTGCGCGCGCCGCGCGGCAACGCTTCGTTCACCTTGCCGGGCGCACCGGCATCGTCGATGCTGACGCGTCGCGAGATCAGCCACACGCACAGCGACGACAGGATCGCAGCACTCGTGTACTGGATCGCGAGCGGCCACCATTGCGGTGCGACGTTCTGCGCGATGACGGTCGCGACGAGCGGCGTGAGGCCGCCGGCGAGCGCGCCGCACACCTGGTACGCGATCGAGATCGCCGTATAGCGGATCCGCGCGACGAAGATGCCGCTGACGAAGCCCGCGACCACCGAGTAGTAGCCCGATTCCGCAAGCGTTGCGAGGCCGACGCCGACCGTGATCGACAGCGGCGTGCCCATGTGCACGAGCGGCAGCATCACGAACGGGACGATCGCGGCCCATGCGCCGGTGATCAGCAGCACGCGCGTGGTGCCGAAGCGCTGCGCGAGGAACGCGGCCGCGAGCTGCACGACGAACTGCAGCACCGCGACGATCGTCATGCAATGCAGCACCATCGACCGGTCGAGCGACAGGAATTGCGTCGCATAGCTGATCATGAAGATGTTGCTGAAATACACGCCGGCGATGCCGTACACGTTCGCGCCGATGGCGAGCAGCAGCAGCGGCCAGTACTTGAGCGCTTCGCGCACCGGGTTTTGCGCGGTGTTGCCGCTCTTCCTGACTTCCTCGAACTCGGGCGACTCGGACACGCTCGCGCGGATCACGAAGCCGACCACCAGCAGCACGGCGCTCGCGAGGAACGGCACGCGCCAGCCCCAGCTCATCATGTCGTCCTTCGACAGCGTGCTGATCGCGCCGAACGCGAGCATCGACAGGATCAGGCCGCTCGCGCTGCCGAGCTGCGCGAACGATGCGAAGAACGTGCGCTTGCCTTCGGGCGCATGCTCGCCGGCGAGCAGCACCGCGCCGCCCCATTCGCCGCCGACCGCGATGCCTTGCAGCACGCGCATCAGCACGAGCAGGATCGGTGCAATCACGCCGGCTTGCGCGTGGGTCGGCAGCAGGCCGATTGCAACCGTCGACACGGCCATCAGCATCAGCGTCGCGAGCAGCGACCGCTTGCGGCCGAAGCGGTCGCCGAGATAGCCGAACATCACGCCGCCGAGCGGCCGCGCGAAGAAGCCGACCGCGAACGAGCCGAACGATGCGAGCAGGCTGACGAAGCGGTTTTCGCCGGGAAAGAACAGCGGTCCGAACACGATGGCGGCGGCGGTCGCGTAGCTATAGAAGTCGTACCACTCGATCGTGGTGCCGACGAACGAAGCGAGCGCCGCCCGCTTCGGTTGCTTGACGGAAGTCCCCATCTTTGTGTGTGCTCCTCTGGAATCCTCTGATTTGGAATGGGTCGTGCGTTGCGGGGATCAGTCGCGGTACTTGACGCCCGGCAGCACGCACAGCAGCTCGTACGCGAGGTTCGCGCCGAGCAGCGCGGTGGTGCCGAACGGGTCGTACGGCGGCGCGACCTCGACGAGATCGCAGCCGACGATGTTCAGCCCCTTCGCGCCGCGGATGATCTCGAGCGCCTGCGGCACCGTGAGGCCCGCGATTTCCGGCGTACCGGTGCCCGGCGCATAGGCCGGATCGATGCCGTCGATGTCGAAGCTGATGTAGACGGGCGTGTCGCCGACGCGCTCGCGCACTTCTTCCATCAGCGGCGCGAGCGACTTGTTCCAGCATTCCTCGGCCTGGACGACGCGGAAGCCTTGCTCGCGGCACCAGTCGAAATCCTCGGCCGCGTAACCGGTGCCGCGCAGGCCGATCTGCGTGACCTTGTCGCCGTGCAGCAGGCCTTCCTCGACCGCGCGGCGGAACGGCGTGCCGTGCGCGATCTTTTCGCCCATCATCGTGTCGTTCACGTCGGCGTGTGCATCGACGTGGATCAATGCAACCTTGCCGTGCTTGCGGTGGATCGCGCGCAAGATCGGCAGCGCGATCGTATGGTCGCCGCCGAGCGTGACCGGCTTGCAGTCGTGCTCGAGGATCGCGTCGTACGCGGCTTCGATCCGCGCGATGGAATCGTGCAGGTTGTAGGGATTGATCGCGACGTCGCCGATGTCGGCAACCTGCAGCGAATCGAACGGCGCGGCGCGCGTGGCCATGTTGTACGGGCGCAGCAGCACGGATTCGGTGCGGATCTGGCGCGGGCCGAAGCGCGCGCCGGTGCGGTTGGACGTGCCGAGATCGAACGGCACGCCGACGAAGCATGCGTCGAGGCCTTCGGCGCTCGCTACGTGCGGCAGGCGCATCATCGTCGCGATGCCGCCGCAGCGCGGCATTTCATTGCCGCCGAGCGGCTGGAAATGGGTGTGGTCGTTCATGGGGCGCCTCTTCCGATGTGGGGTTGCCGTATCATTCGACGCGGCTTGGCGCATAGTTTTACGCGCTCCGCCGGGAAAGAAGAATGCGAAGATATCGACGTTAACATCGATTTCCATCGATGTATGGAAGGGGAAGAGCGTGCTGGGGAATCTGTCGACCCTCGATCTGCGGTTGATCCGCGTGTTTCTCGCGGTCACGGACGCGGGCGGCGTATCGGCCGCGCAGGCCGTGCTGAACGTCGGGCAGTCGACGATCAGCGCGCAGCTGGCGTCGCTCGAGACGCGGCTCGGCTACCGGCTCTGCGAGCGCGGCCGCAGCGGTTTCCGGCTCACGCCGAAGGGCGAACGCTTCCATGCGATGAGCCGCAAGCTGCTCGCGGCGCTCGACGAATTCGGGATGGCCGCGCGGCACATGGACCGCCAGCTGGTCGGCACGCTGAACATCGGCCTGATCGGCCATACGCCGGTGAGCCAGAACGCGCGGATCGCCGAGGCGATCGCCGCGTTCCGCACGCGCGACGAGGCCGTGCGCTTTTCGATCTCCGTGCGCGCGCCGGGCGATCTCGAGGAGAAGCTGCTGAGCGACGAGATCCAGATCGCGGTCGGCTATTTCTGGCACCGCGTGCCGTCGCTGCACTACACGCCGCTGTTCGTCGAGCGCCAGGTCGCGTATTGCGGCCGCGGCCATCCGCTGTTCGACGGCGCCGGCACGCTGACGCCGGCCGACGTCGCGGGCTTCGAATGGGCGTGGCGCTCGTATCCGCTGCCGGAAGCGCAGATGTCGACGACGCCCGACCGCGTGACCGCGACCGCCGACAACATGGAGGCCGTCGCGCTGCTGATCCTGTCCGGCCACCACCTCGGCTACCTGCCGCAGCACTTCGCGGCGCCGTACGTCGCGCAGGGGCTGCTCGCGCCGCTCAATCCGGAGCAACTGCGCTACGACGTGACGTTCCACATGGTCGTCGCGCACAACGGGCGCGGTAATCCGCTCGTGGAGGCGTTTCTCGAGGATCTCGAGCGCGCGCACCAGGCGCCGGACATCGCGTGACGCCGGCGCCGCCGGCAATGTGAACGAGCGTTACGCAGGCGCGGCCCGCTGCGCACATCACGGCACCGGCAACCCCGCGTCGTGCTTCACCTCGCGCAGCGACAGCGCCGATTCGATCGACGTCACGCCCGGCAGCATCCGCAGCGAGTCGCGCACGAACGTGCCGTAGTCATCGAGGTCGCGCGCGACCACCTGCAGCAGGTAGTCGGCCGTGCCCGCCACGTTGTGGCATGCCAGGACCCGCTCGATGGCCAGCACTTCCCGTTCGAACCGGTCGGCGACCTTGCGGTCGTGCGTCGCGAACCGCACCAGCACGAATGCGACGACGCCGAAACCGAGCGCCTGGCGCGATAACTGCGCGCGGTAGCGTTCGATGTAGCCGTCGCTTTCGAGACGTTTGAGGCGCCGCGCGCAAGGCGTCTCGGACAGGCCGACGGATTCGGCGAGGCGCGCGATCGGCACGCGGCCGTCGCGCTGCACCGCAGCGAGGATCGCGCGATCGGTTTTGTCGAGTTCGGTCATATTGGCGGAATCCGTGTTCTGATTTCCAGATTGTGGCGGATTCCGCTATGGATCGCCAATCCTGAGCCAAAGTTGGCCAATAATCCCTCTACCTTCAGCGGCAACATATCGTCATTGAAGGACGGGGGCAGAACATGATTTCCACACATTTGCTGTTGATCTATCTCGCCGCGCTGGCGGCCATTTATGCGGTGCCGGGGCCCGACATGGCGCTCGTGCTGCAGACCAGCATCGGCCGCGGCGTGCGGCCGGGAATGGCGGCGGCGGCCGGCCTGTCGCTCGCGCGCACCGCGCACGTGACGCTGTCGGCATGCGGCGTCGCGGCATTGATCCGCAGTGCGCCGTGGCTGTACGAGGTGATCCGCTACGGCGGCGCGCTTTATCTTGCGTATGTCGCGATCCAGGTGTTCCGCTCGCCCGTGTTCGCGCTCGGCGACGGCGATGCGGCAGCGGCGGGCGAGTTGCGGCAGTCGTTCGTGAAGGGGTTGCTGACGAACCTGCTGAACCCGAAGGCGCTGCTGTTCTGCTCGGTGCTGCTGCCGCAGTTCGTGCGGCCCCAGGCCGGGCCGGTCGTCGTGCAGATGTTCGAACTCGGCGCGCTGCTGGTGGCAGCCGGCGTGTGCTTCGACCTCGCTTGCGTGTTCGGCGCGTCGCGCATCGCGGCGTGGATGCGTGCGCATCCGCTGGCGCAGACGGTGCAGCGCTGGACGTTTTCCGCGGCGCTGATCGGTTTCGCGCTGCGCCTGTCGATGGACTGAGCGCCGCCGCGCGGATCGACACCGGCCGCGCGGTATCGATGCGCCGATCGGCGCAGGCCGCGCGCAATGCCGGCCTTCGCGCGCATGCCCCGCCGCAGAAGGGCGTGCGCGCAAATCATCTGACTGTTCTAAACTCCCTTTAACTTCGCGCTGCTGCGAACCGACTGACCGAACGGAACCGACTTCCGCCGGCTATGTCCGATTTCCTGGCTGTTCCGTGCAACGCGGTACCAAGGAGGGTCAGAACATGGCAAGGCATCTTCACGCCGACCGTGAACCCCGAATCGTCGCCGAGTCGAAGTGCCTCGGCCCGTGCGATCCGGCAGAACGCATCCACGTCACGATCATGTTGCGGCGGCAGGAAGAAGGGCAACTCGATACGTTGGTCCACCAGCTCGCCACCGGCGACGCACAGGCAAAACCGCTGTCGCGCGACGCGTTCGCGCAGCGTTTCTCCGCCAATCCCGACGACATCCGCAAGACCGAGGACTTCGCGCGTCGTCACCAGCTGACGGTCGATCGCGTCGATCCCGTCGAAAGCGTCGTCGTGCTGTCCGGCATGATCCAGCAGTTCGAAGCGGCGTTCGGCGTGAAGCTCGAGCGTTTCGAGCATCGCTCGATCGGCCAGTATCGCGGCCGCACCGGCCCGATCGCGCTGCCCGACGATCTCGGCGACGCCGTCACGGCCGTGCTCGGCCTCGACAGCCGCCCGCAGGCGCGGCCGCACTTCCGGCTGCGTCCGCCGTTCACGCCCGCGCGCGGCGGTGCGGCGGGCGTCACGTTCACGCCGGTCCAGCTTGCGTCGCTGTACGGCTTTCCGGCCGGCGACGGCGCCGGGCAATGCATCGCGATCGTCGAACTCGGCGGCGGCTACCGTGCGGCCGACATCCGGCAGTATTTCAGCGGGCTCGGCATCAAGACGCCGCCGACGCTCGTCGACGTGAACGTCGGCACCGGCCGCAATGCGCCGTCCGGCGACCCGAGCGGCCCGGACGGCGAAGTCGCGCTCGACATCGAGATCGCCGGTGCGATCGCACCGGCCGCGAAGATCGCGGTCTACTTCGCACCGAACAGCGACGCGGGCTTCATTCAGGCCGTCAACGCGGCCGTCAACGACACGACCAACAAACCGTCGGTGATCTCGATCAGCTGGGGCGGCCCGGAAGCGGTCTGGCAGGCGCAGTCGGCGCAGGCGTTCAACCGCGTGCTGCAGGCGGCGGCCGCGCAGGGGATCACCGTGTGTGCAGCGTCGGGCGACAGCGGCTCGGGCGACGGGCTGCAGGACGGCGCCGATCACGTCGACTTCCCCGCATCGAGCCCGTACGTGCTCGGCTGCGGCGGCACGCAGCTCGATGCGCTGCCCGGGCAGGGCATCCGCAGCGAGGTCGCGTGGAACGACGAGGCGTCAGGCGGCGGCGCGGGCGGCGGCGGCGTCAGCACGCTGTTCGACCTGCCGGCGTGGCAGCAGGGGCTCGCCGTCACGCGCGCCGACGGCAGCCGCACGCCGCTCGCGAAGCGCGGCGTGCCGGACGTGGCCGGCGATGCGTCGCCGCAGACGGGCTATGAGGTATCGGTCGCCGGCACGGCCGCCGTGATGGGCGGCACGAGCGCGGTCGCGCCGCTGTGGGCCGCGCTGATCGCGCGGATCAATGCGGCGGCCGGTGCTTCGGCCGGCTGGGTCAATCCGGTGCTGTACAAGAATCCGGGTGCGCTGCGCGATATCACGAAAGGTTCGAACGGTACGTATGCGGCCGCGTCGGGCTGGGATGCCTGCACGGGCCTCGGCAGCCCGGACGGCGCGCAGCTCGCCGCGATCCTCGCGCGCAAGCCGTCGAGCTGACGCATCGGCACACGCGTTTTCGTTCGACGCGGGTTTCCTGCCCGCGTCTTTTTTCACCTCCAGGAGCAGCACGATGGGCATCGATTCCGCATCTTCCGGCGGCGTGTATCCGCTGCATCACGGCGACCACAATTCGCAGAGCGTGCCGCCGACCATCAATCCGGTCGCGCTGAGCCACGGCCGCGACCAGCCGTTCTTCGATCCGGTTGCGTACGGCAACGGCCCCGACGATTCGGTGACCGACACGACCGAGGCGGCCGCGATCACGCATCACACGATCCTGATCGACGGGAAGCGCATCGCGTACACGGCGACGGCCGGCCACCTCGTGACGGTCGACCCGAGCAGTTCGCAGCCGGCCGCGAAGCTCTTCTACGTTGCATTCACGGCCGACGGCGCGAAGGAGGAAACGCGGCCCGTGACGTTCTTCTATAACGGTGGGCCCGGTTCGTCGTCGGTGTTCGTGCTGCTCGGCTCGTTCGCGCCGAAGCGCATCAAGACGTCGATGCCGGGTTTCACTCCGCCCGCGCCGTACCAGATGGAAGACAACCCGGACAGCATGATCGACCACAGCGACCTGGTGTTCATCAACCCGGTCGGCACCGGCTATTCGGCGGCCGTCGCGCCGAACAAGAACCGAAATTTCTGGGGCGTCGACCAGGACGCGGATTCGCTGAAGCAGTTCATCAAGCGCTACCTGACGAAGAACAACCGCTGGAATTCGCCGAAATACCTGTTCGGCGAATCGTACGGCACCGCACGCAGCTGCGTGCTCGCGTACAAGCTGCACGAGGACGGCGTCGACCTGAACGGCGTCACGCTGCAATCGTCGATCCTCGACTACCGGCAGGCCGGCAACCCGGTCGGCGCGCTGCCGACCGCCGCGGCCGACGCGTGGTATCACAAGAAACTCGGCATTACGCCGGCGCCGGCCGATCTCGGCGCGTTCGTCGAGGAAGTCGCGCAGTTTTCGCGTACCGACTACCTGAACGCGCTGCGCAAGGCTCCGCATGCGGACCCGGCCGCCGTGCAGAAACTGTCGCAATACACGGGCATCGACACGGCGACGCTGCAATCGTGGAGCCTCGACATCGCCGGCTACGATGCGCGCGGCAATTCGTTGTTCCTGACGACGCTGCTGCATGCGCAGGGGCTCGCGCTCGGCTCGTACGACGGCCGCGTGACCGCGATCTCGACGGGCATCGCCGGCAAGATCGACCCGAACTCGGGCGGCAACGACCCGACGATGACGGCCGTGACGGGCGTCTATACGGCGATGTGGAACAGCTACCTGAACGAGCAGCTGAAGTTCACGTCGAATTCCGCGTTCACGGACCTGAACGACCAGGCGTTCCGGAACTGGGATTTCGGCCACATCGACCCGACCGGCGCGCAGCAGGGCATCGATGCGCAGGGGAACGTGATCCTCTACATGGCCGGCGATCTCGCCGCGGTGATGGCGCTGAACGTCGACCTGAAGGTGCTGTCGGCGAACGGCTTGTACGATTTCGTCACGCCGTTCTACCAGACCGTGATCGACCTGCAGCAGATGCCGCTCGAGGATCAGAAGGTGCGGCAGAACCTGTCCGCGCGGTTCTATCCGTCGGGGCACATGGTGTATCTCGACGGCGGCTCGCGCACCGCGCTCAAGCGCGATCTCGCGACGATGTACGACACGACGGTCAGCGATACGGGCGCGCGGATGCGGATTCGCGCGCTGCAGGCGAAGAAGACGGGCGGGCACGCGTAGCGTTGCCCGTCGTTTGGTTGCCGCGCGTAGCCGCTACGGTGCGCGCGGCGGTCGGGTTCCGACGCTGTGGGCCGGTCGCGCCGGGCCGCGGCGCCGGATTGCGATGCGGCGGCGGTGGTTCAGCCGCAGCAGCGGCTCAAGCGGTCGGCCAGTCGAACGGCGTGTACGGCAGCGCGCGCTTGTGGCGCGAGCCGTCGTAGAAGCGCAGCACCGTTTCGTACACATGGTCGCTGACCGGCTTGCCTTCGAGGAAATCGTCGATCTCGTCGTAGCTGACGCCGTATGCGTGCTCGTCGGGGCGCAGCGGGCGCAGCTCCTCGAGGTCGGCCGTCGGCACCTTCATCACGATCGCTGCGTCGCCGCCGAGCGCGCGGGCAACCGCGCGTACGCGGCGCTTGCTGAGGCCCGCGAGCGGCAGGATGTCCGCGCCGCCGTCGCCGAACTTCGTGAAGAAACCCATCAGCGATTCGGCCGCGTGATCGGTGCCGATCACGATGCCGCGCCGTGCGCCGGCCACCGCGTACTGCGCGATCATGCGCTCGCGCGCCTTGATGTTGCCGTGCACGAAATCCTGTTGCGCGGGCGTGTCGAACGCATGGCCGGATGCGACCAGCGACGCGAGCATCGCATCGGCGGCCGGCTTCACGTCGACGGTCAGTTCCTCGTCCGCGCGCACGAACGCGAGCGCGCGCTGCGCATCGGCTTCGTCGTTCTGCACGCCGTTCGGCAAACGCATCGCGATGAAGCGCGCATCGTAGTCGTCGGCGCGCAGGCGTTCGACCGCCAGTTGCGCGAGCCGCCCGGCCGTCGACGAATCGACGCCGCCGCTGATGCCGAGCACGTAGGTCCGCAGGCCGGTTGAACGAAGGTACTGCGCGAGGAACTCGACGCGGCGGGCGATCTCGGCCTCGGCGTCGAAGTGCGGGGCGACGTTCAGTTCGGCAATGATCGCGCGTTGGCGGCTGGCGTAATCGGCGGATGTCATGAAGGTGGTTCCGGAACGAAATGCAAGGCGCCCATCATAAGCGCAATCGCGGCGGGGCGCCGCGCCGGGCGTGCGATCCGGCCGTCTCGCGTTGCTTCGGCGAGACGCGCTGCATCGCAGTGGTGCACGGTGCGCCGGGCGGGTGCAGGATGCCGCGGGACGGGCGTCCGTGAGGCCGATCTCGATGAGCTTGCCGGCAAGCGTCGGCGCGGCCGCACGACCGCGCGCATGTGCGCCCGCGTCAGCGCCGCGCGAGCACGACGCCGGCCAGCGCGAGCGCGAAGCCGAATAGCTGGATCGCCGCGAGCGTTTCGCCGAACAGCAGGTAACCCTGCAGCGCGGCAAGTGGCGGCGCGAGGAACAGCAGCGACGTCGCGCGCGCCGCGTTACCGCGCCGTAGCATCCACATCAGCATCGTCACCGCGCCGCCGGACAGGAACACGACGCCCCACACGAGCGACACCCACAGCGCCGGCGCGCCGATCCAGCGTGTTTCATGAAGCAGCACGACGAAGATCGCCGCGACGATTGCCGCGCCGAAGTTCTGCACGGCGACCGCGGTGCGCAGGTCGCTCTGCGCGAGCTTGCCCTTCTGGTACAGCGAACCGGCGGTGATCGATCCGACCGCGAGCACCGATACGGCAACGACGAACCACGCAGGCGCCGCGCCCGGCGGCGGCGCGACGCCGCCCGCGACCTTCGGCGCCAGCACGAGCGCAACGCCGGCGAGCCCGAGCGCCATTCCGAACCAGCCGCGCGCGGGCAGGCGCTCGTTGAACAGCGGGACGGCGAGCACGGCGGTGGCGAGCGGCTGCAGCGCGCCGAGCAGCGCCATCACGCCCGCGTTCAACCCTTGCGCGACGGCCCAGTAGCTCGCGCCGAGATAGACGCCTTGCAGCAGCGCGCCCGCGATCAGGTGGCGCGGCCACTCGCGGCGGGCCGGCCACGGCGCGCGTGCGACGAGCGCAACCGCGCCGAACAGCGCGGCCGTACCCGCGAAACGCCCGAGCAGGAACAGGTTGGGATCGGCGTAGGGCTTGATTGCCCGTGCAACGATGAAGCCGGTGGACCACAGCGCGACGAAAGCGGCGGCGACGATCGAGGTAAGCATGCGAGGCGGGCCGCGATGCGGCCGGACAGGACCGTAAAGTCGGCCAGTATCGCGGGAAGCGGCACCGGCGTCTTGTCGAATCCTGCACTCGTGCCGCGCATCGTGCGAATGCGCCGGCGCTCGTTGCTTGCCGGGCATCCGGCATCCAGCATCCGGCACTGGCCGGTTATCGGCTATCGGCGGGCGCGAGCGGGGCGCGGACGGGGCACCGACGGGAAGGGCGCCGCACCGCACGCGGTGCGGGCAAGCGCGAAGCGGCGGAGCTCAGTCGATCGAGAACGTGTCGAGCGGCTGGTTGGCGCGCGCGTCGGTCGCGAAGCGTGCGGCGAGCTGTTCGTAGAGCCGGCGGGCTTCGTCGAGCGTCAGGTCGATCCAGTACGGATCGCCGGCCGCATCGTTGAGTCGTTCGGGCGGAAACTGGATTTCGATCACGCTGCCTTTGCGATACATTGTGCGGGCCCCTATGCTTGGTCTGTCGTTTGAGGAAGCGCAAAGTGTAGCAACCGGCACCGCGCCGATTCGCGCGCGTCAGGCAATACAGAATTTCGCTTTCGGGGAATGCGGCCGACCGTGTTTCGCGCCGCGGTCAAATCGCGGTCAAACGGCCGTAATACAATAACCGGCTTACCCATTACCAGTCGCCCGGGGCGCACACGCGATGCTGGCGGAACAACGTCATCAATACATCCTGTCGGAGCTCGGCCGGTCGGGCGCGTTGTCGGTCGCGGAACTCGTGCGCTCGCTCGACGTGTCGCGCGAGACCGTGCGGCGCGACCTGAACGCGCTCGCCGCGCGCGGCCTGCTCGTGATGACGCATGGCGGTGCGCTGGCCGCTGACCGCCGCGAACCGAGCCTGTCCGAGCGCGAAGCCGCGAACGCCGAAGCGAAGCGCACGATCGGGCGGCGCGCGGCCGAATTCGTGCCCGACGACGCATCGGTGCTGATCGATTCGGGCAGCACGCCGCACGCGGTTGCGCTTGCGCTCGCCGACCGGCACCGGCTGTCGATCTACACGAACGACTGGCGCACCGCGTTCGTGCTCGCGCGGCGCAACGGCAACCGCGTGACGCTGCTCGGCGGCGAACTGTCCGACGACGAGGACGCAACCTTCGGGCTCGACACGATCCACCAGCTTGCGCAATACCACGTCGATTTCGCGTTCGTCGGCGCGGGTGGCATCACGCCCGACGGCGAGTGCACCGACTACTCGCGGATCGCGGCCGAAGTGCGCAGCCGGATGATCGCGGCGGCCGGCACGGCGATCATCGTCGCCGACCATTCGAAATTCGGCCGCGTGACGCCGGTGCGGATCAACGGCGCGGCCTCCGCGCGCTATCTCGTGACCGAACGCGCACCCGACAAGGCCGTGCGCCGCGCGCTGACCGCGCGCGGGATCGAGCTGCTCGTGTGCGACTGACGCGCGCCCGACATACAAGGTTCACCGAACCGTCATTCCGCGGGAAGAACCTCTGCCGACACTGACCCATTCATTTCGACCGGCCTCGCGGCCAGGGAGCAACGAATGACCGTCAGCGTGCGCAGCTATCTTTCCCCCACTCTCGTCCTGCTGGCCTTCGACTGGGCCGATGCGCAGTCGCGCAACGATTTCCTCGGCTTCGCGATCCGGCGCACGCCGGGATTCTGGTCGGCCGACGGCAAGACGCGCGCGCCGGACAGCTGGCTGCCGAACCGGCTGACGTTCGACGGCCCGGCCGCCGATACGCAGGGCGACGCGCCGACCGACCAGGCGCCGATCCAGAAATTCATGTGGTGGGACGCGCGCATCGATCCGCAGGACCGCGGCGCGTCGTTCCGCTACGAAGTCTATCCGGTCGTCGGCACGCCCGACGATCTGCAGGTGCTCGACGCGCAGGCCGGCGTGTGCGACGTCGTGCTGCCCGCGCATATCGAGGACGGCATCGGCACGTGGTTCAACCGTGCGGTGGTGAGTTCGCAGGCGTTCGCGAAGCAGGTCGCGGCGCTGGGCCTCGCGCAGAATGCGGCGCCGAGCGCGGCACAGGCGCTGAAGTTGCGCACCTGGCTCTCGAACGACATGGAGCAGGTGTTCGCGGAGATGCTCGAGCCCGCGTCGCGCGCGGCGTCGGCCGTCTATCACCTGACCGACACGCTGTGGGCGCTGCCCGCGTTCGAAGGGTTCGGGCGCGAGCACGGCGACGCGTCGCTCGCGATCGTCTACGACGCGCACACGACGGCGCGCCAGGGCAAGCCGCCGCTGCCTTCGCCGAACCAGCCGGCCGTCGACGCGCTGCAAGGGCTCGCGACGCTCGCGCCGCGCGACAAGACGCACATCATGCACGACAAGTTCATCGTGACCGATGCGCCGTCGAACCCGTCGCCCGCGCGCGTGCTGACCGGTTCCGCGAACTTCACGACCGAGGGGCTGACCGAGCAGGCCAACGTGCTGCACGCGTTCGACTCGCCCGCGCTCGCCGCGCTGTACAACGACCGCGCGCATGCGCTGGCCGCGAATCCGTCGATCGCGGAGACGGCGTGGCTGTCGCGGGGCTGGTCGGCGCCGATGACGATCGGCAGCGCACAGGTGCGGCTGGCGTTCTCGCCCGAACCGTCGGGGCAGCGCACCGAGATCGACACGATCGTCGCCGCGATCGCGGCTGCGAAGCATTCGGTGTCGTTCTGCCTGTTCATGCCGACCGACGCGGCGCTGCGCGACGCGTGCTTCGCGGCCGGCGACCGCGGGCTGATGATGTTCGGGCTGGTGAACAAGATCAACATCGGCAGCGCGACGAAGGCCGATGCCGCGCAGCAGGCCGGCCAGCCGCTCGATGCGGCGACGCTCGCGAACCTCGAGCTGTATCACCGCAGCCGCGACAACCACGACGTGATCGACGCCGAGTACTTCTCGCCGGCGACGGTGCCGCAGGGCTTCGAGCCGGAGTTGCGACAGTTTCCGGGCGAACCGGCGCCGGCCTATCCGCCCGTCGTGATCCATCACAAGTTCATCGTGATCGATGCGGAAGGCGCGAATCCGGTCGTGTATACGGGCTCGGCGAACATGAGCCGCAATTCCGAGCAGTACAACGACGAGAACCTGCTCGAGATTCGCGACAAGCGGATCGCGGCGATCTATCTGGCGGAATTCCTGCGGCTCTACGAGCACTATCGCGCCCGTGCGCTGGCGATCAGTGCGAAGCAGCATGGCGCCGGCACGGGCACGCATGCGCGGCTCGCGCTCGCGCCCGATTCGAGCTGGGCGAAGAAGTATTACGTGGCGGGAAGCCCGGAAGAGAAGGCGCGGATCGCGCTGGCGTCGACCGCGCCGACGGATTGAAGCGCTGACGCGCGACGGGCACGGACGTTTCGTGCCCCCGGCTGCTACGGCCGCCGCTTACGCGGCGACGTAGCGCAGCACGGCGTCGGCGATCGTGTCGCGATGCCGTGCGCGCAGGCGCGGCGCCGACGGGTCGCGGCCGAACGCGGCGCCGAACGTGTAGCGGTTCGACACGCGGTGGAAGCAGAACGAGCTGATCAGCAGGTGCAGGTCGAACGCATCGATGTCCTTGCGGAACGCGCCGCTTGCCGCGCCGCGCTCGACCAGTTCCTCGAGCGTCTTGATGATGCTGACGTTGCGGTTCTTGAACGACTTGAGCTGTTCGAGATACTTCGCGCCGTGGATGTTCTCGATCGATACGAGGCGGACGAAGTCACGATGCTTGTCGTGATAGTCGAACGTGAATTCGACGAGGCGGCGCATGCCTTCACGCGGCTCCATGTCACCGACGTGCAGTTCCTGCTCGAGCGCGCGGATGTCGCCGTACACCTTCTCCAGCACGGCCTCGTACAGGCCTTCCTTGCTTTCGAAGTAGTAATAGAGCATCCGCTTCGTCGTGTTCGTGCGCTCGGCGATCGCGTCGACGCGCGCACCGGCGAGGCCCATCGCGGAGAATTCCTGCGTGGCGACATCGAGGATGTTGCGCTTGGTTTGCTCGGGATCGTATTTGCGCCGCGCGTCGGACGCAAGCGCGCGGCTTTCGGACGTGGCGGCTTTGCTTCCTGCTTTCATGTGACTTTGTTGTGGGTTCGCGGCGGCTTGGAAAAAGCATTCTAGCATGTGGGAAATCCCCGCCCGGCCGACCCTCCGCTCTAATCGGCAGGGCCGTTTCGGCCGCCGCGGCCGCTCAGCGGCGGCAGGACGCGAGCGCGTCGCGGGCCTGATATGCCGTGTACGTGAGCTGCGCGGCGGCGAGGCCCGCCAGCCCGAACGTGCGCGTGAGCCCGAACGCGGCGAAGCCGTCCGGCACCGGCCGGCCTTCGGCCAGTGCGGCTGCGAGCGCTTCGCCGGCGACCGTGGTCGGCGCCATCCCGTGGCCGCCGAACGCGATCGCGTGCCACACGCCGTCCGCGTCGCGGCCGATCTGCGGCATCTTGTGCCGCGCGTAGCTCATCAGCCCGCCCCACGCGTAGTCGACCTTCACGCCTTCGAGTTGCGGATACACGCGCAGCAGGTCGCGCCGCAGCAGGCGTGCGATCGCGTCGGGGCCGCGGTCGAGCACCGAGATCCGGCCGCCCCACAGGATGCGCGTGTCCTTCAACGGCCGGTAGTAGTCGAACGCGAAGCGCGTGTCGTAGATCGCGTACGGCGCGTCGATCGCGTCCGGCAGGCGCGCGCCGAGCGGTTCGGTCGCGATTACGTAAGTGGCGATCGGCAGCACCGAGCGTTCGATGCGCGGCGACACGCCGCGCGCGTAGCCGCCGCCGGCGAACACGACGTCCTTCGCGCGCACCGCGCCCTGCGCCGTGCGCACGACGTATCCGGCGCCTTCGCGCGCGATGCCGAGCGCGGCCGAGCGCTCGTACACGCGCACGCCGCCGCGCGATGCGGCCGCCGCGACGCCGAGCACGTACTTGAGCGGATGGAAGTGGAATGCGTTCGGCTCGAACAGGCCGCCGTAGTAGCGCTGCGTCTTCAGCCGCGCGCGCAGCGCGTCCGTCGACACGGGTTCCCAGTCGACGCCGAGTTCGCGCTTCATCAGCGTGCGCACGCTGTCGAGCCGGGAAGGATCGTCGAACCAGTTCGCGAGCATCACGCCCTCATCGACGATGTCGCAGTCGATCCCGTAGCGCGCGATCCGCGCGCGGATCAGGTCGACCGCATCGACGGTGAGCCGGTACAGCCGGCGCCCTTCGTCACGGCCGAGCGTGCGCAGCAGGTCGGCGTTGTCGAGGCTGTAGCCGCCGAATACGAAACCGCCGTTGCGGCCCGATGCGCCGAAGCCGACCCGTTCGCTGTCGAGCACGACGACGTCGTGCACGCCGCGCTCGACGAGGCCGAGCGCCGTGCACAGGCCGGCGAGGCCGCCGCCGACGATGCAGACCTGCGTGTCGATCGGGCCGGTCAGTTGCGGGTAGGGCTGGCGGGTAACGGTGGCTTCGTAGAAGTTCTGCATGCGATTTCGTTGACTCGTAACGGCGGAAAAACGGACGGCGCGCGTCGATCTTGCCTGAACGCGCGCGCCGCGTCGAATGGGGGTTGTCAAGGCGCCGGCTGCCGTGGTCGGGGGGCGGCCGGCGCCCGGCGCCCTGCGGGCCGTCAGCCGCCCGGTGTCGGGTTGGCCGGGCGGGCGACGTAGCCCGCGAAGCCGGTTTCGGCCTGCGGTGCCGCTTCGGGCGTCGCGTTGCGTTCGATCCACGGCGCGATCTCCATGTCCTCGTAGCGCACCAGGCGGCATTTGCGCACGAGCGCGTAGCCGAGCCAGATCGCGAGGAAGAACGGCAGGCCGATGTAGGTCGCGGCGATGCCGGCCCAGTCGACCTTGTCCGCGAGGAGCGCCTGGTAATCCTGGCCGAGCGCGACGACCGCGCACAGCGCGAATGCGAACAGCGGGCCGAACGGGAACCACTTCGATCGATACGGCAACTGGTCGAGCCGGTAGCCCTGCTTCAGGAAGCCCTTGCGGAACCGGTAGTGGCTGACCGCGATGCCGAGCCACGTGATGAAGCCGGCCATGCCCGACGTGTTCAGCAGCCACAGGTAGACGGTCTTGTCGCCATACAGCGACGTGAGGAAACACAGCGCGCCGACGGCCGTCGTCGCATACAGCGCGTTGCGCGGCACGCCGCCCGGCGACAGCTTCGCGAACAGCCGCGGCGCACGGCCTTCGACCGCGAGGTTGTAGAGCATCCGCGTCGACGCGTACATGCCCGAGTTGCCGGCCGACAGCACGGCCGTCAGGATCACCGCGTTCATCACGCCGGCCGCGAATGCGAGGCCCGCGTGGCGGAACACGAGCGTAAACGGGCTCACGCCGATGTCGGTCACGTCGCTCTTCAGCAGGCTCGGGTCGGTATAGGGAATCAGCACGCCGATCACGAAGATCGCGAGCACGTAGAACAGCAGGATGCGCCAGAAGATCTGGCTCACCGCGCGCGGGATCGTCGTGCGCGGGTTTTCCGATTCGCCGGCCGCGACGCCGATCATTTCGGTGCCCTGGAACGAGAAGCCCGCGATCATCGCGACGCCGAGCATCGTCGCCCAGCCGCCGGCGAACGGCGCGTCGCCGATCGTGAAGTTGCCCCAGCCGGCACTCGGGCCGCCCTGCATGATCCCGAAGATCATCAGCAGGCCGACGCCGACGAACGCGAGCACCGTCAGCACCTTGATCAGCGCGAACCAGTATTCGGCTTCACCAAAGCCGCGCACCGACAGCGCATTGAGCGCGAAGATCAGCGTGAGGAACAGCGCGCTCCACCAGACGCCCGGCACATGCGGAAACCAGTAGTGCATCACGAGCTGCGCGGCGACGAGCTCCACCGCCAGCGTCACGGCCCAGCTGTACCAGTAGTTCCAGCCGAGCGCGAAGCCGAAACCTTCGTCGACGAACTTCGCGCCGTAGGTTGCGAACGAACCCGACACGGGCATGAACGCGGCCATTTCGCCGAGGCTCGTCATCAGGAAATAGACCATCAGGCCGATCACCATGTACGCGAGCATCGCGCCGCCGGGGCCGGCCTGCGAGATCGATGCGCCGGACGCGACGAACAGGCCCGTGCCGATCGAGCCGCCGATCGCGATCATTCGCAGATGGCGGGCCTGCAGCGCGCGGTGGAGGGACGGCTTCGCGGGCGGCGGGCCGGACGGACGGGGCGAATCGGGGCGGGCATCTGAATGCATGGCGGGCGCTGGGCGCTGTCTCCGGGATTGTTTTTTCGGTGACGAAGCGCGACGCGTTGCCGGCCGGGCAGCGGTGGTGCTTCGCGGGAACGGGCCGGATGAGCCGGGCCGCGATGCGTGTCGCGTTCGTCTTGTCGTCCGGCTGCCGTAGCGGCGGCCGGCGGCGCGCCGGGTGCGTTGCACCTCGACGTCGCACCGATTGTGTGTGCCCGATGCACGAGCGGCAAACGATATTTCCGAACAGGGTGATGCGACTTTGTCATCAACTTGCGTCGCGTTGGGACGCGTCTGGCCGCCCTGCTACGGGCTTTGAAAACGTCCCGTATCAGCACTAAAAAGCATCGGTCCGGGCCGTGAAGGTGTTGCGTTTTGGGAATGAAGTCGTGAGTTAATATCAATAGCGGCCCGACTTGTGGCCGCCGACAATGTGTTTCATGGATCGTGCCTCGCGAGGCGAGGGCGTGCCGTCCGGCCGGGCTTCCGGCGGCGGCGCAGCGCGATGCGCCGTGCGGCGCACCGGGCCCGCCGAGCTGCGCATCCGCTTGCACAGGGCGCGCGAACGCGCTCCAATCGAATCACGCGGGCGGCGCTGCCGCCGCACCGATCAATCTGTCCCTGAAGAGGAAGTGATGCAATTCAACGACATTCTTGCCGCGCTCGATATCGATCTCGCCCAGTGGAAAGGCAATGCGCTGACCGCGCGTTCGCCGCTCGACGGCGCGACGCTCGCGACGCTGGCCGTCGACACGCCCGCCGACGCCGAGCGCAAGATCGACGCCGCGCACGACGCATTCCTCAAGTGGCGCACGGTGCCGGCGCCGGTGCGCGGCGAACTCGTGCGCGTGTTCGGCAACGTGCTGCGCGAGCACAAGGCCGCGCTTGGCCACCTCGTCACGCTCGAGGCCGGCAAGATCACGTCGGAAGGCCTCGGCGAAGTGCAGGAAATGATCGACATCTGCGATTTCGCGGTCGGCCTGTCGCGCCAGCTTTACGGCCTCACGATCGCGTCGGAGCGCCCGGGCCACCGGATGATGGAAACGTGGCACCCGATCGGCGTGTGCGGCGTGATTTCGGCATTCAACTTTCCGGTCGCGGTGTGGGCGTGGAATGCGGCGCTCGCGTTCGTGTGCGGCGACCCGGTCGTGTGGAAGCCGTCGGAGAAGACGCCGCTCACCGCGATCGCCTGCCACGTGCTGCTCGAGAAGGCGCTGCGCGAGTTCGACAAGACGCATCCGGGCGTCGCGCCGGAAGGGCTGAGCCAGCTGGTGCTCGGCATGCGCGATGTCGGCGAGGTGCTGACGGCATCGAAGAAGGTGCCGGTCGTCAGCGCGACGGGCAGCGTGCGGATGGGCACGGAAGTCGCGAAGGTGCTGAGCCAGCGTCTCGCGCGCGGCATCCTCGAACTCGGCGGCAACAACGGGATGATCGTCGCGCCGAGCGCGGATCTCGACCTCGTCGTGCGCGCGGTCACGTTCGCGGCGGTCGGCACGGCCGGCCAGCGCTGCACGACGCTGCGCCGCCTGATCGTGCATCGCAGCATCGTCGAGCAACTGCTGCCGCGTATCGAGAAGGCCTACACGTCGGTGAAGGTCGGCAACCCGCTCGAAGAAGGCACGCTGGTCGGCCCGCTGGTCGATCGCGCGTCGTTCGACGCGATGCAGAAGGCGCTGGCCGATGCACGCGAGCAGGGCGGCGAAGTGAAGGGCGGCGAGCGCGTCGACGTCGGTCACGCGGATGCGTACTACGTGCGTCCGGCGATCGTGCGGATGCCGAAGCAATCGGCGGTGGTCGAGCGCGAGACGTTCGCGCCGATCCTGTACGTGATGGTCTACGACAACTTCGAGGATGCGATCGACGTGCACAACGCGGTGCCGCAAGGCCTGTCGTCGGCGATCTTCACGAACGACATGCGCGAGGCCGAGCAGTTCATGTCGGCGGCGGGCAGCGACTGCGGGATCGTCAACGTGAACATCGGCACGAGCGGCGCGGAGATCGGCGGCGCGTTCGGCGGCGAGAAGGAAACGGGCGGCGGGCGCGAGTCGGGTTCGGATGCGTGGAAGGCGTATATGCGTCGCGCGACGAATACGATCAACTACAGCCGGCAGCTGCCGCTGGCGCAGGGCGTGAAGTTCGACGTGTGATGTCGCGCGGCGCGCGTTGCGCCGCTTGACGATGAAACGGGCCGGTTGCCGCGATGCGGTGCCGGCCCGTTGTGTTTGTGGCGCTCGGGTATCGTGCGCGTTCGCGTCAATCGGGATTCCCGACCCGTGCCGGCGACGAACGAGCGGTGTCCGGGGACGATGCCGTAACCTTCGCATCGAGCGCGGACAGCCTGTACCGGTCGAGTACACGCCGGCGCGCAACGTCCGTTACTTCTCCGCCGTCGGCATGTTCTGCACGACCAGCATCTGCGGGCTCGACAGCGTGATCCCCGCCGCGCGCAACTGCTTCAGGATCTCGAACAGCAGATCGCTTTTCGTCGAACTCGCGATCCGCGGGCTCGACACGTATCCCGTCACGCTCAGCGTGATTCCGTCCGGCGTGAGCTGGCTGAACGTCACCGACGGCGCCGGTTTATCGAGAATCGCGTCATGCGTGCGATACGCATCGAGCAGCAGGTCGCGCACCTGCTCGGGATCGGTGTTCAGCGGGAACGTCAGCACCAGCGTCGCGACGCCCTGCGTGCTGTTGCCCATCGTCACGTTGCGCAGGTTCTGCGAGATCAGTTGCGAATTCGGCACGATCACGGTCGAGCGGTCGCTGAGCTGGATCTCGGTCGCGCGCACGTTGATGCGGCGAATGTCGCCTTCGACGCCCGCGATGCTGATCATGTCGCCCACCTTCACCGGACGCTCGGTCAGCAGGATCAGCCCCGACACGAAATTCTTCACGATCTCCTGCAGGCCGAAGCCGATACCCACCGACAGCGCACTGACGATCCACGCGAGGTTGTTCCACCTGACGCCGAGCAGGCCGAGCGTCATCAGCACGAGCAGCACGTAGCCGACGTTGGTGAACAGCGTGATCAGCGACACGCGCATCCCCGTATCCATGCCGAGCGCGGGCATGAACTCGCCGTCGAGCCAGCGGCGCAGCGAACGCAGCAGGTAGAAGCCGATCGCGAAGCCGATCACGGCGTTCAGGATCCGGTCCGGCATGATGTTCAGGCTCTGCAGCCGCTGGCTGCCGATCATCGCGACCGCGCTGTCGAGCAGGTCGCTCGGTGTCGTGCCGAAGCCGCCCGTCAGCAGCGCGATGGCCGCGATCAGCATCAGCAGGCTCGTGCCGAAACCGGACAGGACGGTGCGAGCCTGGTCGAGGTGCCGGTCTTCGAGCGCGAACAGGTTCTTGATCTGCTGGCCCGTCGACAGGCTCGCGGAGAACAGGCTTTCGCTCGCGTCGCGCGTCAACTGGATCAGGATGTAGATGGCGCACAGCACGATCTCGAACCACACGAGCTCGTAGGTGATGAAGCGCGCGACCGTGATGTAGCCGATCAGGAGTGCGATCAGCGACACGACGATCGCCAGCGTGACGCCGGCGTGGATCAGCCCGGCCAGCGTGGAGCGCTGCTCGGGCGCCTCGCCGGCCGCCGCGAGCTCGCTGCGCGCGCGGTTCGAGCGCAGCAGCGACGCGCCGACCGTCAGCGCGACGACGAGCGATACGATGCCGCGGCCGAACAGCGTGACGGACAGGCTGGTGTCGACGATCCGGTTGATCGATTCGAGCGTGCCGGACATCAGCAGCAGCGCGGCCAGGATGCCGGGGAACGGCTTCATCGCGAGCGCGACGGGATCGGCGAGCGCCGGCAGGCGCCACGACGGATGCTTCGTGCAGAGCAGCGCGCGGCCGAGCCCGGCGATCAGTGCGCAGGTCGCGGCAAGCTTCGCGAACTGGTCCCACAGATCGGTCAGCGACGGCGTGAGCTCGTAGTGGCGCGCGACGGCGAGGTAGAGGATCTGAACGGCAAAGGCGGTTGCCAGGAATGTCGACAACGCGGTCGACAGCGCCAGCGCGCTGCGGCGCAAGCGGGTGGGCGGAAGACGGTTCAGGCAGATCCACGCGAGGCCGCGCTCGATGAGCCGGCGGCCGCCGAGCCACATCGCGAACGAGGCGATCAGCAGCAGCGTGGTGATCGCCCGTTGTCCGGGCACCCACGACGAGCGCAGCATGTCGCGCAGTTCGTCGTTGAAATCCTCGAGCCGCTGGATGTCGTCCGGCGAACGCTGGAACAGCGGCAGCCAGAATTGCGCGCTGAAGATGCCGCCCGAACGGAACGCGAGCTGGTTCTTCAACTGGCTGCGATGCAGCTTCGCGAACTGTTCGGTCAGGTTCGCGAGGTTGGTCTTCTGGTCGGCGGCCTGTTTCAGTGCCGCGTCGAGCTGCGTCTTGCGCGCGGTCAGCGTGGCGCGCTGCTTCGCGACGGCCGGTGTTTCCGGCGCGGCGCCCTCGGCAGGCGCCGGGCCGAGCACGTCGAGTTGGGCCTGGACCTGCGTGCGCTGCGGAACGAGCTCGCTCTGCAGCTTCGCGACATCGGTGCTCAGCTCCTGCGTCGCATCGCCGAGCGCGTCCAGCTCCTTGCTGTTGGACGCGGTCGAGGTCTGCTGCTTGATGCGGTCCTGTTCGACCTGCATCTGCTTGAGCTGCGCGACGGCATCGTTCAGCGAGATGGCCGGCACGGACGTGTCGGTGCCGCTCGCGCCCGGGGCGGAAGCGGCCGCCGGAAATGCCGACGCGGTCGCGATCGCCGCGAACTGCAGCAGCACGATCAGCGCGATTCGGCGGGCGTACGTGGATAGTCGTTGTATGAACATGGAATGCTTACGATTTGCCGACAATGCCGGTCGCCGAAAGGCGCCCGGAAGCCGGTAGTTGGCCCGGTAGCATGTTACCGGGGCGCGGAACGCGTGGTTGTACCGATTGCGTACCCCGTTTGCGGGGCTTCCGGCGGCGCGCGCCCGCACGAAACGGCCCGCCAGGCCCATACCGTCGGGCCGTCGCCGCCCGGGCGCGACGCGGGCGGCGCCGGATCGTCGTTCCGACGCGTTTTCCGTACCCGACAGACGGTTACGCAATTTACACATTGCCCAGCGCGAAATGGGGCGTCCGAATCGGTTCGGTGCACGTAGCGCGGCCGGCCCGCAGGACGGGCGTGCCGGTACAATGCAGCGATTCGCCCGACGGCGGCTCGACGGTCGCCGGACAACAACACACAACACGACACGATCAGGAGACGCGCCCAAGATGGCCTCAACGGACAGCCTTTCGCAGGCACCTGCCCAATCCACATCCGTCGACCCCGGCTCGATCTCGGCCCGCCTCGACCGCCTGCCACCCACCCGCAGCGTCTGGAAGCTCGTCATCCTGCTGAGCCTCGGCTTCTTCTTCGAACTCTACGATCTGCTGTACAGCGGCTACGTCGCGCCCGGCCTCGTGAAAAGCGGCATTCTTTCGGCGACGACGCACGGCCTGTTCGGCACCACCGGCGTCGCGAGCTTCATCGCCGCGCTGTTCTCCGGCCTCTTCATCGGCACGATCGCGTGCGGCTTTCTCGCCGACCGCTTCGGCCGCCGCGCGATCTTCACGTGGTCGCTGCTGTGGTACACGGCGGCCAACGTCGTGATGGCGCTCCAGGACACCGCGGCCGGGCTGAACTTCTGGCGCTTCGTCGTCGGTCTCGGGCTCGGCGTCGAGATGGTGACGATCGGCACGTACATCTCCGAGCTCGTGCCGAAGCAGATCCGCGGCCGCGCATTCGCCTGCGAGCAGGCGGTCGGGTTCGTCGCGGTGCCGGTGGTCGCGTTCCTCGCGTATCTGTTCGTGCCGCATGCGCCGCTCGGCCTCGACGGCTGGCGCTGGGTCGTGCTGATCGGCGCGCACGGCGCGCTGTTCGTATGGTGGATTCGCCGCCAACTGCCGGAAAGCCCGCGCTGGCTCGCGCAGCAGGGCCGGGTCGACGAAGCCGATCGCATCATGCGCGCGCTCGAAGCGAAGGTCGAGGCCGAATACGGGCGGCCGCTGCCGCCGCCTGCGCCGGCCGAACCCGTGCCGCCGCGCGGCAGCTTCCGCGACATGTGGGTGCCGCCGTATCGCAGCCGCACGATCATGATGACGATCTTCAACGTGTTCCAGACGGTCGGCTTCTACGGCTTTGCAAACTGGGTGCCGACGCTGCTGATCAAGCAGGGCATCACGATCACGTCGAGCCTGATGTATTCGAGCGTGATCGCGCTCGCGGCGCCGATCGGCCCGCTGATCGGCCTCGTGATCGCCGACCGCTTCGAGCGCAAGTCGGTGATCGTCGCGATGGCGGCGGCGATCGTCGTCTGCGGGCTGCTGTTCAGCCAGACGACGGTGGGCGCATTCCTGATCGTGCTCGGCATCGGCCTCACACTCGCGAGCAACATCATGTCGTACAGCTTCCACGCGTATCAGGCCGAGCTGTTCCCGACGTCGATCCGCGCACGGGCCGTCGGTTTCGTCTATTCGTGGAGCCGCTTCTCGGCGATCTTCTCGTCGTTCGTGATCGCGGCCGTGCTGAAGGGCTTCGGCACCTTCGGCGTGTTCGCGTTCATCGCGGGCGCGATGGCGGTCGTGATGGCCGCGATCGGGCTCATGGGGCCGCGCACGAAGGGCATCGCGCTCGAAACCATCTCGAAGTAGTCGGTGGTTGCGCACGTGTGTCGCATGGTTCGTGCGGCATGCGTGCGATGCGGTTTTCTCAGGGGGAAACGGCATCGCCAAAAATGATTTGGCATGCGAATTTGTTTGGCGGAAACATCGTTTCGGGCGGAACGCACAAGCCTGCCGGGCGCATGCTTTGAAACGTCCAACTTATAAGGTTGACACGCAACGAAGCCGCAAGCGGCAACGAGTTGAAACAATGCGTGACGAAGCGCAATTCGCCGCGAAACCGCGCGTTTCTTCGCTGCCGATTCCTGCGCTGGCGCGTAGAATGAGGGGCCTGACGACTCAACAGCCGCCATCGGACCGCACGCGTTGCATCAGCGAACGGCTCCACCGCGAAGAGGCGTCGGCGCCGGGCGCACACCATGTGCCGGACGTGTCGATGGCTCGCGCGGACGATGTGCCGCTCGCAACAGCAACATGCGGCGGCCGGATCGGCCGATGGCTTCGAACGTATGATGCTTTCCAGCCTGACGCGGCGATTTGCGAAGCGGCGTTGCCGTGCCCGCGCAGTTGCCGCGTATGTGTGGCTCGCTGCCGCGCTGCCGATTCCCGTTCTTGCCTGGCGGCCTGCCTTTGCGGCATCCGGTGCACCGTCGTCCACTGCTACGTCATCCTCATCAGTTGCGTCGCCGGCGTCGACGGCTTCTCGTGTGCATCCGGCGTTGCACGCGCATGCATCGTCGGGTGCGTCGGCCGCGCAGCCTGCGCCTGCGGCATCGCATGTGCATCACGCGGAGCCTGCCAGCGCGGCATCTGGCGCGTCGGCGGCTTCTGCGGCGTTCGTCGCAGCGCCTGCATCGGCGGCTTCCGCCGCATCCACTGCCGAACCTGCGTCGGCCGCGTCCGCCGTACCGGCCAGCGAGGCCGAGCCGCCCGTGCCGACCCCGCCGCGCCAGCATCCGCCGCTGTCGGCCGACGAGGCTAAGAACGCGACGGTACGCGCGATCGACATGCGCAAGCGCTTCACGCAGGAAGTCACGCGGCGTCTGAACGTACCCCTAAGCGAGCAGCGCGCATACGGCGAGCGGCTCCAGAAGGCGCTCGCCGATGCGGACCTCGGCGACCTGGCCGGCGAATACGTCGCGATGGTCGACCGCGCGCCGAATGTGCAGGCGCTCTTCATCTACTTCCGCGCGACGCCGGCCAATGCGTGGCTGATGATCGGCGCATCGCCGGTCGGCACCGGGCTGCCGGGCAAGTACGATCATTTCGTGACGCCGCTCGGCGTGTTCCATCATTCGCCCGACAACATGGATTTCCGCGCGGAAGGCACGACGAACGACAACGGCATTCGCGGCTACGGCCGCCGCGACATGCGCATCTACGACTTCGGATGGGTGGACGGCGAGCGCGGCTGGGGCAAGGGCGGCGTGTCGCCGATGCGCTTCCAGATGCATGCGACCGACCCCGACCGCCTCGAGTCGCTGCTCGGCATCCGGCACTCGAAGGGATGCGTGCGGATTCCCGCGTCGCTGAACCTGTTCTTCGACCGGCACGGCCTGCTCGACGACGACTACCAGGCGCGCGTCGAGGCCGGCAGGTCGCTGTGGGTGCTGCGTCGCGACCGCGACATCACGCCGATCGCGGGCCGCTACCTGGTCGTGATCGACAGCGCACGCAAGACGCGCCCGGCGTGGTCGCCGTTGCCGGGGCGCAACGCGTGGTCGAAGCTGCCGAAGGGCGGCGACACGGCGGATTGACTGTCGCGCCGAAGGGGGCGGGAGACGTGAGGATGAGAATAAATTCGTTACGGCACATGGGTCTTCGCGTCGAGGAGTTCGTGCGCGGCGAAGCCGTGGCCGTGTGTGAGGGCGAGCACTGGCGCCTGGTCGGCCGCGACGGGCAGTGGCGCGCGCGGCCCGAATGGACGTCGCTCGACTGGTCGCCGGAGCGCGACGCGTTCCTGGCAGAACGCGACGGGAAGGTCGGCCTCGTCGACGTGACGGGGCGCGTCGTCGTCGTGCCGCGCGAATCGGCGGCGACGACGCGTCGATGAAACGGGCAGCCGTCGCGCCGGCCGGCGTTGCCGACCGGCGGTACGCTCAGCGGAACAACTTCAGCCAGTCGAACAGGCCGGGATGCGGGCGCCGCCTCGGCACCGGCGCCGGCGCGCTGCGCGGCCGGAAGTCGGGCGAGAACTGCGCATGCGGATCGATCGCGCGCGCACGCAGCGCCGCATCGTAGAAACCGCCGACGATCGGCAGCGCGCTGTGCGCGCCCTGCCCCCAGTAGTCGCTGCGAAGCGTCACGCTGCCGTCGTCGAAGCCGACCCATGCGCCGGCCACCAGTTGCGGATGCATCAGGATGAACCAGCCGTCCGTGTTGTCCTGCGTCGTGCCCGTCTTGCCGGCCACGTCCACGCGAATCCCGTAGCGCGAGCGGATGTCGGCGCCGGTGCCGCGATCGACGACATCGCGCATCACGTCGACGAGCGTCTGCGCGGCAGGCGCCGGCAACGCGCGTTCGGGCGGCGCGCTGCCGAATGCGGCGAGCACCTTGCCGTCGCGATCCTCGATGCGCGTGATCGCCTGCGGCGCGACGTACACGCCGCGGTTCGCGATCGTGCCGTACGCGGACACCATCTCCTTCAATGTGACGGGGCTCGTGCCGAGCGCGAGCGACGGCACCGCGTCGAGCGGACTGTCGCGCACGCCCATCGCGCGTGCGAGCTGAGCGACCTTCGCGGCGCCTTCCTGCTGCATCACCTGAGCGGTGATGCGATTGCGCGACAGCGCGAGCGCGTCGCGCAGCGTCATCGGTTCGCCCGTCGGCGGCTCTTCGTCGGTCGGGCGCCAGACCGCGCGGCCGCCGATCGGGATCGCGACCGGGCGGTCGATGAACGTATCGCCCGGCCGCATGCCGTCCGCGAACGCGGCGCCATAGACGAACGGCTTGAA
The DNA here is from genome assembly GCF_009362305.1 of Burkholderia sp. BE17. Lineage (NCBI taxonomy): Bacteria > Pseudomonadati > Pseudomonadota > Betaproteobacteria > Burkholderiales > Burkholderiaceae > Burkholderia > Burkholderia sp. BE17. The sequence goes on along the minus strand of NZ_WHNU01000007.1, from coordinate 138,590 downwards.
CGTCGAGCCCGGCTGGCGTCGTGCCTGCGCGACGTGATCGAACGGCTCGCTGCCGAAATCGGGGCTGCCGACCCATGCCCTGATCGCACCGTTGCGCGGATCGATCGCGACGAAGCCGGCCTGCACCTGCGTCTTGCGCTCGCACAGCGCGCGCATGAATTCGCGATTCGCGCCGAGCTGCTTCAGCGCCGCCGCATCGGCGAGCCCCGCGTCGCGGGCGCTGCGATAGTCGGGTGTCTGGCGGATGAAGCCGCGGAACAGGTCGTTGCGCAGCCCGCAGCCTGACGGGCCGCGCCACGCGCTGTCGGCGATCGCCTGCAACTGCTCGGTCTGCTGCGCCAGCGCCTGCGTCGCCATGTCCTGCAATCGCGCATCGAGCGTCGTGCGCACGACGAGGCCATCCGAGTAGAGGTCGTAGTTGTTGCGGTCGGCCCACGCGATCAGCCACTTGCGAAGCTGCACCGCGAAATGCGGCGCGAGGCCGGGCTGCGCGGTCTGCGGCTCGAAGTCGACGCGCAGCGGCTGGCGCTGCAATTTCGCGAGCTGCCGCGGCGACAGCATGCCCATCGTCGCCATCCGGTCGAGCACGATGTTGCGCCGCTGTACCGCGCGTTCCGGATTCAGCACCGGGTTGTAGTAGCTGTTGCCCTTCAGCATCCCGACGAGCGTCGCGCTTTCGGCGATGTCGAGCTGGTCCGCCGATTTGCCGAAGTAGGTGCGCGCGGCCATTTCGACGCCGTACGCGTTGTACAGGAACGGCACGGTATTCAGGTAGGTTTCGAGAATCTCGTCCTTGCTGTACACCGTCTCGATCTTGAAGGCGGTGATCAGCTCCTTCACCTTGCGCGTGAGCGTCAGCGAACGGCCGACCTCGTCCGGGTACAGGTTGCGCGCGAGCTGCTGCGTGATCGTCGAGCCACCCTGGCGCGCGCCCGAGAACGTGTGCAGCCCGGCCGCGATCGTGCGGCGCCAGTCGATGCCGTGATGCGCGTAGAAGCGGTGGTCCTCGGTCGCGATCAGCGCGTCGACCATGTGCGGCGAGATCTGCTTGAGCGGCACCCATTCGCGGTTGACGGGCCGGAACTCGGCGATCAGCTCGCCGTCGGCCGACAGCACGCGCGCGGGGCGGTCGATGCGTGCCTTGCGGATGTCGCCGATGCTCGGCGTGAACGGAACGAACGCAAGCAGGACCAGCAGGCCCAGCACCGGTATCGCGGCGAGCGTCAGCGCCACGCCGCGCCGCGTCGGATGACGCAGGCGATGCAGCACGCCGGCGCACAGCGCGCGGGTGCGCACAAGGCAGGCGGCGGCGAGCGGCGCGACACGGGCGCGGCAGCGGAGCCACGCGTCTCGAAGAAACGGCACGAAGCGATTCACGGCGGCAGGGGGCGTGGACGGAAGAGGCGCGATCCTAGCAAACGGCGCACGCATGCCGGCAGCCGAAACGGCCTTTTGCTTGCAGGATTTACAGACGATTACGTTTGTTGCCTGCGGACAACCTTTTGCGGCGTGCGCGGCCGCGATTCTTCCGACGAAACCACGTCCGCGAGCCGCTGCGCGGCCGCCTCCATCTGCGCGCGGCCGAAGCCGCCGAAGCCGAGCACGAGCCCCGGCCGGGCGGTGCCCGGCGCGAACATCGGCGACACCGCGCGCACCGCGACGCCGGCCTGCGCGGCGCGCGCGACCACGTCGAGATCGTCGATCCCTTCGGCGAGCCACAGCACGACGTGCATCCCCTGGTCGCCCGGCTGCACCCATGCGCGTTCGCGCGGCAGCCGCGCACCGAGCGTGTCGATCAGCAGCGCGCGCTGCTCGGCGTACACGCCGCGCACGCGGCGAATGTGGCGGTCGAGATGGCCTTCCGCGATGAACGCGGCCAGCACGTGCTGGTCGGCGGTGGGCGCATGGCGATCCATCAGCACGCGCGCGCCGCAGAACGCGGGCACGAGATCGTCGGGTGCGATCACGTAGCCGAGCCGCAGCGACGGAAACAGGATCTTGCTGAACGTGCCGAGATAGATCACGCGGTCGGGCGCGAGCCCCTGCAGCGACGGGAACGGATAGCCTTCGTAGCGCAGCTCGCTGTCGTAGTCGTCCTCGACCACCCACGCGCGCTGTGCGCGTGCCCAGGCAAGCAGCGCGTTGCGCCGCGCCATGCTCAGCGGCATGCCGAGCGGGTACTGGTGCGACGGCGTGACGAATGCGGCGCGCGCATGCGGCGCCAGGCGGATGCCCGCGTCGACGTCGATGCCGTCGGCGTCGACCGGCACGCGGACCATCGCGTCGCGCCGCCCGGTGCTTTCGAGCAGCGCGGTGATGCCGCGATAGGCCGGATTCTCGACCCACGCCTGGTCGTTCGCGCCGAGCAGCACCTGGCTCGCGAGATGCAGCCCCTGCTGCGTGCCGCTCGTGATCACGACCTGGTCGGCCGTGCAGCGCACCGAGCGCGACCGGCGCACGTAGTCGGCGATCGCTTCGCGCAGCGGCAGTGCGCCTTGCGGATCGGCATAACCGGACGGCGCGCCTGCGCCGCGCGCGCGCAGGCGGTTGCCGAGCCGGCGCCAGATGTCGTCGGGCGCGGTGAGGCCGACCGGCACCGAGATCGCGAACGGCATCGCCGGCAGCGGAAGGAATTCGCGGGCGATCCGCGCGAAGGTGGCGGCCGGCTCCGGCAGCCCGGCGTGGGCCGGGCGCCTGCGTTGGACGGACGGTTCGGATTCGTCGACGGGCGGCGGTTCGGCCAGCGCGTTCGCGACGCGCGTGCCCGCGCCGCCGCGCGATTCGAGGAAGCCTTCGGCGACCAGCTGCGCATACGCGTCGACGACGGTGCCGCGCGCGACCTGCAGCGCGGCCGCCAGCCGCCGCGTGGACGGCAGCGTATCGCCCGGACGGACGTCGCCGCGGCGCACGGCGTCGCGCAGCGCCTGCGCGAGCTGGCGGCTCAGGTCGCCGGCCGCACGGTCGAGCGCGCCGAGCGACGGGATTTCGACGATCCGGGCCGTTCTTGCCATGATTCTGGTCTGCTGAAAATGTTCCAAACCGGCTCTACAGCATAAACCAGTTTGGGGTAACAATCTGCGCATGACGGGCCAGCACCCGAGCCATTTCAACCGCCGCACGACCGTGGAGCCGACATGTACGTCCCCGCCGATTTCAACGAGCCCAACCCCGACGCGCTGCGCGAGCTGATCGTGCAGCATCCGTTCGGCAGCCTGATCACGCACGGGAAGAACGGGCTCGACGCGAACCACATCCCGTTCGAGCTGTTGCCCGGCGACGGCGAGCTCGGCGAGCTGCACGCGCACGTGGCGCGCGCGAATCCGGTCTGGCAGGACGTCGCGAACGGCGACGAGGTGCTCGTGATTTTCCGCGCCGGCGACGCGTACATCTCGCCGAACTGGTACCCGAGCAAGCACGTCGCGCACCGGCAGGTGCCGACCTGGAACTACGTGGTCGTGCATGCGCACGGTCGCATCACGGTGCGCGACGACGAGAAGTTCGTGCGCGGCGTGGTCGCGCGGCTGACGCGCACGCACGAGGCGTCGCAGCCGGCGCCGTGGAAGATGGGTGACGCGCCGGCCGATTATCTCGACACGATGCTGCAGTCGATCGTCGGGCTGCAGATCGAGATCACGCGGCTCGTCGGCAAGCGCAAGCTCGGGCAGAACAAGGCCGAAGCCGATATCCGCGGCGCGGGCGACGCGCTGATCGCGGACGGAAAGCTCGCGATCGGTGAGGCGATGCTGGCGGCGGCCGACGCGAAGCGCGGGTGAGCACATCGAGATACGCGTGGGCGAGAGCCCGCGCCCGCGCGCCGGCAGGTTACTGCGTGCGCGTCGTTCCCTTCATCCCTTCTCCCGCCTGCGCGAGCGCACCGCGAATCGCCGCCTCGGTCTTGTCGTACCCGCCTTCGCCATAACGCGTATAGACGACCTTCCCGTTCGCATCGATCAGGTATAGCGCGGGCCAGTACTGGTTGCCGTACGCGCGCCACGTGTCGTAGCGGTTGTCCTGCGCGACCGGATACCGGATCCCGAAGCGCTTGATCGCATCGGCGACGTTGCCCGCGTCGCGCTCGAACGGATATTCGGGCGTATGCACGCCGACCACGACGAGCCCCTGGTCGCGATACTTCTGATACCAGTCGTTCACGTACGGAATCGTATGAATGCAGTTGATGCACGAGTACGTCCAGAAATCGACCAGCACGACCTTGCCGTGCAACTGGTCGAGCTTGAGCGGCGCGCTGTTGTGCCAGCGGTCGATGCCGGTGAAATCGGGTGCCGGCGTGCCGGCCAGCGGCGCCTGCATGCCCGCGTCGTCGCGGGTGCCGGCGAAGGCGGCGAGCCCGGCCGTGGCGGCGAGGGCGATGACGAGGGCGGCGGTCTTGAGTCGGGGCAGCATGGCGTTCTCCTGATCGGGAGGCCGCCGCTCGGGCGCGGCGGCCGGACGTATTTCGACAGGCCCCATTAAGCTGCGCCGACGTATCCGAGATATGTCCGGCAAGCCGCGCGTGTGCAATGTTGTGTGTCGTTACGGCGGCGCGATACATTGCGATACAAACGCGCGCCCGCCGTGCGGTATAAATGCGGACATCGCCAGCCCGAACTACCCGACACCGACACCGACTCATGGACAAGATCGACCACGTGCTGATCGTCGACGACGATCGCGCGATCCGCGAACTGATCGCGGACTACCTCGAGAAGAACGGCATGCGCGTGTCGCTGGCCGCGAACGGCCGCGAGATGCGCAACGTGCTGGACGACGGCGCGCCCGACCTGATCGTGCTCGACCTGATGCTGCCGGGCGAGGACGGCCTCACGCTGTGCCGCGACCTGCGCGCCGGCAAGTTCCGCACGGTGCCCGTGCTGATGCTGACCGCGCGCGGCGAGGAAACCGACCGCATCGTCGGCCTCGAGATGGGCGCCGACGACTACCTGGCCAAGCCGTTCGCGGTGCGCGAGCTGCTCGCGCGGATTCGTTCGGTGCTGCGCCGCGCTCGCATGCTGCCGCCCGGCATGCAGGTGACGGAAACGGCCGAGCTGCTCGCGTTCGGCGAATGGCGGCTCGACACGACGGGGCGCCACCTGCTCGACGCGGAAGGCACGCTGGTCGCGCTGAGCGGCGCCGAATACCGGCTGCTGCGCGTGTTCCTCGACCATCCGCAGCGCGTGCTGACGCGCGACCAACTGCTCAACCTCACGCAGGGGCGGCAGTCCGACCCGTTCGACCGGTCGATCGACCTGCTCGTGAGCCGGCTGCGCCAGCGGCTGCGCGACGGTGCGCGCGAACCGCGCTACATCAAGACACTGCGCAACGAGGGCTATGTGTTCTCGTCGGCCGTGACCGCCGTCGACGGTACGTCATGAGCGCGCGCACGCTGTGGCACTGGCCGCGCTCGCTGTTCGCGCGCCTCGCGTTGATCCTGTGCGTGGGCCTCGCGCTCGCGCAGACGCTGTCGTTCTGGCTCACGGTGACCGAGCGCGACCAGGCGACAACCAACCTGATGATGGGCTACATCGAGCGCGAGGTCGCGAGCTCGGTCGCGCTGCTCGACCACCTGCCGCCCGCCGAGCGCGCCGCGTGGCTGCCGCGCCTCGCGCGGCGCAGCTACACGTTCATCCTCGGGCCCGGCGAAACGGGCACCCCGCCGGAAGCGCGGCTGTCGGCGCGCGTCGAGCGGTCGATTTCCGACGGCATCGGCGGCGACTACCCGCTGACCGCGAACGCGCTCCCCGGCGACCGCGAACATCTGCAGGTGCACCTGCGGCTGACCGACGGGTCGCCGCTGACGATCGACATTCATCCGATGTCGACGGTGCCGCTGTCGGGGTGGCTGCCGGTCGTGCTCGTGCTGCAGCTCGCGGTGCTGGCCGCGTGCTGCTGGCTCGCGGTGCGGCTCGCGACGCGTCCGCTCAAGCAGCTCGCGCAGGCCGCCGACGCGCTCGGCCCCGACCTGAAGGGCGAACGCCTGAACGAAGACGGGCCGTCCGAGGTCGCACGCGCCGCGCGTGCGTTCAACGCGATGCAGGACCGCATCGCGCAGTACATGGCCGAACGCATGCAGATCCTCGCGTCGATCTCGCACGACCTGCAGACGCCGATCACGCGGATGCGGCTGCGCGTCGACGTGATGGACGACGACGTGCAGGGCACGAAGCTGCGCCAGGACCTGATCGAGATGGAGCATCTGGTGAAGGAGGGCGTCGCGTATGCGCGGACGCTGCACGGCACCGAGGAAGCCGCGCGCCGCATCGATCTCGATGCGTTGCTCGACAGCATCGTGTACGACTACACGGATGCGGGGCAGGACGTCGCGCTGCACAGCCGTGCGCCGCTCGCGCTCGTGACGCGGCCGAAGGCGCTGCGCCGCATCGTCGGCAACCTCGTCGACAACGCGCTGAAGTTCGCGGGCGCGGCGGAGATCGACGTGCACGCCGCGCCGGACGGCGGCGCGGTCATCGCCGTGCTCGACCGCGGGCCCGGCATTCCGGACGACCAGCTCGACGCGGTGTTCGAGCCGTTCCGGCGCGTGGAGACGTCGCGCAACCGCGAGACGGGCGGCACGGGGCTCGGCCTTGCGATCGCGCGGCAACTCGCGCTCGCGATGGGCGGCACGCTCACGCTGAACAACCGGCCGGACGGCGGCGGGCTGGAGGCGAGGCTGACGCTGAGGAATGCGGGGTGATGCGAGACGGCGCGCGAGCGTCGCGTCTTCAGGTTCCGGTTTGGGTTACGGCTGAAGCACGCGAGGTCACACGCGCTGCAGATGCGCGTCGACGAGCGGTGCGAGCGCATGCGCATGCACGGCCGCGAGATCGTGCCGGCCGCCCGGCACGACATGCAACTGCGCATCGGGCAACCGTTCGAGCAGGCGCCGGCCGGCCGCGACGGGGCTGATCGGATCGTCGTCGCCCCACAGCAGCAGCGTCGGCTGTGCGATGCGGCCGATGTCACGCGACAGGTCGGCGCGGAACGTCAGGAACCAGTCGGGCAATTGCGGGTTCGCTTCGGCGAAGCCGGCACGCCAATCCTGCGCGCCGAGCGATTCCATATCGAGGCCGCCGGACGTGACCGTCAGCACCAGGTGCGTGACGAGTACGGGTTTGTCGAGCGCCGCACGCATCGCGATCACGCCGCCCATCGATTGCGCGATCACGGCGGTCGGCCGGTCGATCGTTTCAAGCACATGACGCACGAGCCTGTCGAAATCGTCGACGGACGGATCGTGCGGCGTATCGCCGAAGCCCGGATAACCGACGATCCGCCGCTCGGCCGGATGCGTCAGCAGGGCGGCCAGCGGTTGCCAGAAAGCGGTGCTGCCGGATGCGCCGGGCAGGAAGAGCAGTTGCGACGGAACGGGCATGTCGAGTCGGTTTCCGATGAACGAAGCGGGGTGACGGGGTGACGGGGCGGCGCGGGCGCGTCAGCACCGGCCGGTGCGCAGCGCGACGGCCCAGTCGTCGCGCCCGCGCGATGCCGCGGTCGCGGCGGCCGTGTGCCAGTCGTATTCGACCGCATGGAATTCGACGCGCCAGCCGGCCGCCGTGCGCGACACCATCGCGTAGCGCGCATGCGGCGAGCCGGTTTCGATCCGGTGCGGATGCGGCCGGTCGTCCGTGTACGCCTGCAGCCCGACGCTGCCCGGGTTGACGATCAGCCGGCCGTCGGCGAGCTTCGCCGTGCGCGGCACATGCGTGTGGCCGCACAGGATCAGCGATGCCTGCGCGTCGCCCGCGCGCTGCGCGATTTCGTCGGGCGTGGCCGCGCGGCAGCCGTCGGGCGTGACCGTTTCGAGGAAATAGACGAGATCGCTGGCCGGCGTGCCGTGCACCATCAACACGTCGTCGTCGAGCATCACGCGTTCGGGCAGCGCGGCGAGCCAGTCGAGATGGTCGGCGCGCAGCGTGTCGCGCGCCCAGCGATCCGACAGCCCCATCGACTCGCGATCGCCGCTGAGCAGTTGCCGTTCGTGATTGCCCTTGACGGTCGGCAGGTCGAGCGCGATCAGGCGGTCGGCCGTGTCGGCCGGATGGAGCGCGCCCGACACGATGTCGCCGAGATTGACGATCACGTCGGCGCCGCGGCGGCGGACGTCGTCGAGCACAGCGTCGAGCGCGGCGAGGTTGCCGTGGATGTCGGAGAGCGCGGCGATTTTCATGGTGGACCGTCGAGGCAGGGAACGGCGATTGTCGCCAATTCGGCGCGGGCCGGTCAATCGCGCTCGCGGATGAAGCCGCGTGCGGCGCGTCAGTCGGTCGCGAGACGCGCGTACATCGCGAAATCGCCTGGCGTGCCGCGCACCATCCGGTACGCGCGCAGCAGCCCTTCGTAGCGGTAGCCGCACTTTTGCAGCACGCGTGCGGAGCCCGCATTGCCGGTCAGCACGACGCCCTGGACGCGCATGAAGCCGCCGTCGGCGAATGCCCACGCGGTGACGGCTTCGCACACTGCACTCGCGATTCCGCGCCCCCAGTGCGGCGGCGCAAGGTCGTACGCGATTTCCGCCGAGCGGTTCGCGGTGGACACCGTATGCAGCCCGATCGTCCCGGCGAGCGCGCCCGATGCGGTGTCGACGATCGCGAGACGCCGGATCGAATCGGGGTCGGCCGATTCGATGTTGTCGAACAGCGGCAGCAGATCGTCGCGCGAGCGCAGGTTCCAGCTCGTGTGGCGGACCACGTCGGGGTTCGACAGGTACGCGTACCACGCGTCGAGATCCGCACGTTCGAGCTGCCTGAGCGACAGGCCCGGAAAGCCGGAGCGGGGCGGCGCATCGACTCTCATCGGAACCCGCGCCTACGCGGCATGACGCCGGTACAGCGCCAGCGATCCGGCGAGCGCGAGCAGCATCGCGCCGCATGTGCGTTCGAGCCACAGCGCGCCCGAGCGCTTCAGCAGCCGCACCGCGCGTGCGCCGAGCAGCGCATAGCCGAACATCACGACGCCGTCGAGCAGCGCGAACGTGACCGCGAGCGCGACGTATTGCGGCGCGAGCGGCGCGGACGGATCGAGGAACTGCGGCAGGAACGCGGAGAAGAACAGATAACCCTTCGGGTTCGTCACCGCGGTCAGGAAGCTCTTCGCGAAGATCGACGCGTTGCGCCCGGGCGCCGCACCGCCATGCGCGGCGGCGACGTCGAGCGAACCCTTCGACGTCAGCAGCCGGATGCCGACATACGCGAGGTATGCGGCGCCGAGCCACTTCACCACCGAGAACCAGAACGCCGACGCCATCAGCAGCGCACCGAGGCCGAGCGCGACCGCGACGATCAGCACGAAGTCGGACAGCATCGCGCCGGCGAAGCCGTAGGCTGCGCGGCGCACGCCGTAGCGCGAGCCGTTGGTCAGCGCGAGCAGTACGGTCGGGCCGGGTGTCGCGATGCCGACGAACGCGACGGCGGCGAAGATCAGCAGGGTCGTTTCATTCATGAAGGAACTCCCGAGGGAAGGCGCGCGTTCGATTATCGGGTGCGTGCGCCCGTGCTGTACAGGCACGGCGATCGTGCGCGTGGCCGCACTGTCGACTATCTCGACTTTGGCAAGAAACTGTTTTCATTATTGCGCTTTAGTCTGGGATCGGTTCCATCTACCATGGCGGCCGCAGCGGGCCTGCCCGCCGCGACGCCGCGCGCGGACGCCGCCGGCCTCGCACTACCGGCGAATCTCGCCGCCCGCGCGCTACTCGCAACATCAAGCCAGAACAACGGGTTCACCGCCCGGAGACACAAGACCATGAACAAGCAACTGATCGCAGCACCGCTGCTGCTCTCGCTCGCGGGCATCGCTTCCGCGCAAAGCTCCGTCACGCTGTACGGCATCGTCGATGCGGGCGTGACCTTTCGCAGCAACGAACGGGTCGGCTCGGCCGGCTCATACACAGGGCATTCGGGCGTCGGGCTCACGACCGGCAACCTGTCCGGCAGCCGCTGGGGCATCAAGGGTTCCGAGGATCTCGGCGGCGGGATGCGCGCGCTGTTCGTCCTCGAGAACGGCTTCGACATCGCCAACGGCACGTCGGGCCAGGGCGGCCGCCAGTTCGGCCGGCAGGCGTTCGTCGGCATCGGCAGCGACCGCTACGGCTCGGTCACGCTCGGCCGCCAGTACACGTCGCTCGACGACTTCGTGAGCCCGGTCGGCCCGTCGTCGTTCATCGGCGGCTTCGGCGCGCACCCGGGCGACATCGACGATCTCGACCAGACCGCGCGCGTCGACAGTTCGATCAAGTACACGAGCGCCAACTATTCGGGTTTCACGTTCGGCGCGCTGTACGGCTTCGGCGGCCAGCCGGGCAGCATGAAGCAGCGCAACACGTGGAGCGTCGGCGCGGCGTACGCGGCGGGCCCGCTGCGGGTCGGCGTCGGCTACGAGCGCTCGGACAACAGCAAGACGGGCGCGACCGACCCGACTGCGGGCAAGTGGCAGAGCACCGACGACGGCCTGTTCAACTCGTCGATCAACGAAGGTTATGCGAGCGCGCAGTCGCAGCAGATCATCGCGACGGGCGCGACGTACGACTTCGGCCCGGCCGTCGTCGGCGTGAACTACAGCAACGTGCAGTACCGCGGCGGCGACCGTTCGCTGTTCGCCGGCCACGCGACGTTCAACGTCGCGGGCGTGTTCACGCGCTGGAACGTGCGGCCGCAGACGCAACTGTTCGCCGGCTACAGCTACACGCGCGGCAGCGATGTCGATGGCGTCGACGACCGCGCGCAGTATCACAACGTGACGCTCGGCGCCGTCTACGACCTGTCGAAGCGCACCAGCGTGTACCTGCTCGGCGCGTACCAGCATGCGTCGGGCATGACGCTCGATGCGCTCGGCCGGCCGGTGGCCGCGACCGCGTCGGTGTCCGACAAGGCGAACGGCCATTCGTCCGACTCGCGCTCGCAGGCGATCGTCAGCCTCGGGCTGCGCCAGAAGTTCTGACGCGCAGCATTCGTTGCGGCCGCAACGTCGTTCGCAGCCGGTGCGGGCGACGTTGCACGCCGGCTCCTATACTGTCGCCTCTGTTATTCGAGGAGACGACATGACCCGAACGCAATCCGCGCGCTGCCTGTGCGGCACCGTCACCGTCACGCTGCGCGGCGAGCCGGCGGCGCGTGCGAACTGCCATTGCGCGACCTGCCGCGATTTCTACGGCACGCCGATGCTGTCCGCGACCGCGTGGCCGCCGGAGCAGGTTGCGATCGACGGCGGCAACGCAACGTTCCCGCACTCGTCGAAGTCGATGTCGCGCACATGGTGCGTGTCGTGCGGCGAGATCGTGTCCGGAACGAACCGGTTCGGCATGCGCGTCGTGCCGAACAGCCTGACCGCGCGTGCGCACGGCGGGCAACTGCCGGGCGACCTGCAGCCGACGATGCATCTGTTCTACCGGCAGCGCGTGATCGACGTCATCGATGCGCTGCCGAAATACCTCGACGGCTGGGACGGCCCGACGCTCGACAACGCGAACTGAACGATCGCGACCGCGTGCCGGCACGGCCGGTGCGCGGCTTGTTCGGCTGCATCCTTCTTCTCCGTTCCTTTCTTCCACATTCCGCTCCGCCCGCCGCGTTCGCTGCACGCCCGATATGCCGATTTGCGAAACGCAGATTGCGCCGGATAATATTTTTTCTCTTTCATTTTAATTTCGATTTGTAATCATTGAGCCCACACCGGGGAATGAGAAAGCAATGCGGGCATGTCAGAAAAAATGACGCATTCGCATTGGCTTAACCGGAAGAAAGTGCCGGAAAAAAGCGCCGAAATCGCGCCGCCGGCGGGCCGTTGCGGCGCAGTGTGCGGGTTTGACCATCATTGACGAAAAAGCGCCGGACGGCATAAAGCACGTGGTGAATAATTCGGGATGACAGGGAATGCGCGTTTGCCGGAATCACCAATGTTTCATGCGTCGCGATTTACAGTGTCGACAAACGATCGTCCGGGAGCATTATTCATGTCAATGAAACAAATTCGCGCGGCATTGCTGGGAATGTGCATGGCCGTGCTGGCACCCGCGAGTCACGCGCAGGTGCAATACACGACCGACTGGCTCGCGAACACGTTCGGCACGCTGGCCGCGCACGTGGGCAACGGCGCGCGCTCGATGTGGGTCGCGCCCGAGGGCGTGATCTACACGGCGTCGCGCTGGGACGAGAACGCGGGCGGCGTCGCGATCTACCAGAACGGCCAGCCGCTCGGCACGATCGGCATCCACGACGAATTCCAGGGCGGCGCGATCACCGGCAACTCGACGTCGCTGTTCGTCGCACTCGGCTACAACCGCACGTTCGGCAGCGGCTCGGTGGGCCGCTACAACCGCGGCACGAACCTGCGCGACCTGCGCATCCCGGTCAGTGTGTGGACGGGCGTCCAGTACGCGGACGTGATCACGGGCCTCGCGACGGCCGGCAACCTGCTGTACGTGAGCGACTTCTACGGCAACCGCGTGCGCGTCTATACGACCGACGGCGTCTGGCAGCGCGACATCGGCGTATCGGGGCCGGGCGCGCTGGCGCTCGACGCCGCCGGCAACCTGTGGGTCGCGCGCAAGAGCGCGGGCGTCGTCGCGCAGTTCAGCGCGACCGGCACGGCGATGAACACGATCCAGATGGCGGCCGGCGCGCGGCCGGCGTCGCTGTACTACGACGCGTCGATGGGCCAGTTGATGGTGGGCGACGAAGGGCCCGACATGAACATCAAGGTCTACAGCGGGCTCCTCGGCCTGCCGATGCAGGTCGGCACGTTCGGCGTGCAGGGCGGTTATCTCGACACGACGACGGGCATCAAGGGGCAGGTCGGCGACAAGCGCTTCACGCGCGTCGCCGCGCTCGGCAAGGATTCGGCCGGCAACCTGTACGTGCTGAACAACGCATGGGGCGGCGGCTGGGATCTCGGCCGCAACGGCAGCACCGACCTGCATTCGTACAGCCCGACGGGCGCGTTGCAATGGAAGCTGCAGGCGCTGAACTTCGAGGGGATCGCCGCACCCGATCCGGTGACGGACGGCGCGTTCTTCTACAGCGGCAACAACGTGTACACGGGCTCGGCGGGCGGCACGTTCGTCGCGAACACGGTCGATCCGTTCACCTATCCGAAGGACCCGCGCCTCGACATGAAAGACTATCAGCGCGGCCAGCACTTCGGGCAGCTCGTGATGGTCGGCGGCAACCGGATCCTCGTCGCGTCGGGCCAGAATCCGGGCAACTTCAACTTCTATTACTTCAACACGGCGAGCGGCTATATCGCGATTCCGGCCGGCTCGCTCCCGGGCAAGCCGTTCAACACGACCCTGCAGGTCACCGCGGGCTTCGATATCGACGGCAACGGCGACGTGTGGGCGGGGCTGAACGGATCCAACGTGATTTCCCGCTACCCGATGACGGGCTTCGACGCGACCGGCAAGCCGTCATGGGGCAAGCCGACGACCACGCCCGTGCCGAGCAGCGTGGCGCCGGTCACGCGCATCATCTACCAGGCCGACAGCGACACGATGATCCTCGCGCAGGGCCTCGCGGGCAACTGGGACTGGACCGCGATGAACGGGCACATCGAGGTCTATCACGGCTGGAAGAACGGCAACACGAGCGCGCCGAATCCGGTGATCAACCTGACGAGCGCGAACCCGAAATCGATCGCGGCGGCCGGCCACTACCTGTTCGTCGGCTACGTGCACACGGTGCCGAACATCGACGTGTTCGACCTGAACTCCGGTGCGCTCGTGACCACGCTGACGAATTCGAACACGTCGGCGATGGACGTCGGCAACGACGTCGACTCGATGTACGGTGTGCGTGCGTACCTGCGCTCGACCGGCGAGTACGTGATCACCAAGGACAACTACAACGGGACGAGCATCGTCGTGTATCGCTGGCGTCCGTGATCGCACCGGCGGGCCGGCCGGTGCGGCGTGGCGTCATGGCGCGCCGAGCACTCGGCCGTTCACGCGGAGCCCGTACATCGAGTCGGGCGAATCGTGGAACTTCGCGCGCGTGTCCTGTACGGAGCCCGTGAAACGCGGGTCCTGCGGACGTTCGTGGCTGTCCATGAAGGTCGCGACGTCCCACGCTTCCTGATCGGTCAGCGTGCCGCCGAGCCCGAGCGGCATGTTGGCCTTGATGAAGCCGGCCGCGTTGCGGATGTCGCCCATCCCCGCGCCCCAGTTGAACGAACGCGCGCCCCACAGCGCCGGGAACGCCGGCTTGCCGCCGCTCGACTGCCCCTGGCCGTCCGCGCCGTGACACAGCGCGCAGTGCTGCGTGTAGACGGCGGCGCCGCGCGCGTAGTCGGCCTTTTGCGCGGGCGGCGGCAGTTTCAGGAAGCCTTGCCCCGGCAGCTTCGTGCCGACCGGCGCGCCCTTCGCGAGCCAGTACGAATAGGTTTCGAGCGCGACGAGGATCGGGTCGCCGGCCGGCGGCGCCTTGCCGTTCATGCTGTAACGGAAGCAGCCCTGCAGGCGTTCGGCGAACGTGTTTACGTGCCCGTTCTTGCTGCGGTAGGCCGGATACAGCAGGTACGCGGCCCACATCGGGCTCGAATCGGGCCGGCGGCCCGCGTCGAGGTGGCAGCTCGCGCAGGTCAGCTTGTTGCCGACGTACTTGCCCGCGAACTCGGGGGTGTGCAGGAAGATCTGCTCGCCGAACTTCACGGTCTTGCCGAAGCCGTCGGCGGGCATCGCGGATTCGGCGGGCGGTGTGAACGGTTTGGCTGCTGCCGCGGTTGCGGCCGGCGTGGGCGTTGGTGCGGCGACGGGTGCGGAAGCTGCGGCCGGCGCGTCCTGCGGCGCCGCCGCCGCCGCGAACGCGAGCGCGGGCATCCAGGCCGCGCCGAGCAGCATGCCGCGTGCGCGGCGGATCAGCGTCGTGCGGTCGGTCATTGCTTGTCTCCCTGTGCGGCGGCGCCGCCGCGCGCATAGTAGCCGGCCACCGCGTCGATATCGGTATCGGACAGCTTGCCGGCGATCATCGGCATCAGCGCCATCGGCCCGGGCGGGCGCGCGCCGTGTTTCCAGCCGTTCAACTGGCCGGCGATATACGCGGCAGGCTGCCCCGCGAGCGGCGGAAACGCCGTGCCGACGCCGAGGCCGCCGGGGCCGTGGCACTGCGCGCACGCAGGCAGGCCCTGCGACCAGCGCCCGCGCGTCGCGAGCCACGCGCCGGTGTTCGCGGGATCGATCGACGCGTCGTCGGCGGTGAAGACGCCGGCCGGTGCGGGCAGGCTCGCGAAGTACGCGGATACCGCGTCGCGTTCGTGCGGCGTCAGCAGTTTCGACAGCGGCTGCATGACGGGATTCTGGCGGCTGCCGTCCGCGAACGCGGCAAGCTGCGCGGACAGATACGCGGCGGTCGTGCCCGCGAGGCGCGGGAAGCCGGCCGCCGCATTGCCTTCGCCGTGGCTGCCGTGGCAGCCGATGCACGCGGCGACGCCCGTCGCCGAGCCCTGGGTTGCGAGCGTCTTGCCGAGCGTCGCGTCGTCCGCGTGCGCATGGCCGGCCAGCAGTGCCGATGCGGCAAGCAGCAGCGGTGCCATCCGGCGTCGCCGTGTATCGAACGTATCGTTCACGTGTCCCCTCCTTGTCGTATGTCGCGTGCGCGCCGCCACGCGGTCGGGCCTTTGCCGTCAGCCTGCGTCGGGCCGGTCCTGCCCCGGCGCGAGGTGCTGCACCGGGGTTGTCGCATCGTAGCGGCCGAAGCCGTAGCGCTGGAAAATCCGGAACGCTTCCGGCGACCGGATGAACGCGAGCCACGCGCGCGCGGCTTCCGGATGCGGCGCGTCCTTCACCATCGCGCCCGCATAGATCGCCGTCGTATTCTGCGCGGCCGGGATGTCGATGTGCATCAGCGGATGCCCGACCTGCTCCTGGAACGCCGCTTCGGATTGCCACAGCACGCCGGCGTCCGCGCGCCCCTGCATCAGGAACAGCGCGGTTTCCCGATGGTGGATGTGCGTGAGCTCGGTCGTGCCGGCGCGCATCTTGTCGTCATAGACGGTGCGCGCGAGCGCGTCGCCGCCGGCCTTCGCGAGCGACGCGCGGATCTGCCGCGCGACGCCCTCGAATTCCGGGTTCGGCATCGCGAGCTTCACGTCGGGCCGCGCGAGATCGTTCAGCGACGCGATGCGCTTCGGATTGCCGGCGCGCACCATGATCGTCAGCTGGTTCGTCACGTACGGCACCGCGGGGCCCGCGAGCGTGCCGTCCGCGATCAACCCGTCGATCTTGCCGAGCCCCGCGAAATACGCGTCGGGCCTGACCGTCCACGTCATGTTGCCGACGGTGATCGTGCCGCCCGCGTGGATCTGCTTCACGAGCAGGCCGGGCGGGATCGTTTCCCAGTAGATGCGGCCGCGGTATTCGGGATGGTCTTCCTCGAACTTCGCGACGAGCGGCGCCATCGCGAAGAAGTAGTTGCCGCCGACGAACAGCACGAGCTTCGGCGCGGTGAGGTCGCCGTGGAAATCGGCGAGCACGTCGACCTGCGGCACCGTGAATTCGAGGCCACGATGAATCGCGTCGTTGTTGCGGCCGTCCTGCCAGGGCGGAAAGATGGTCGTGGCTGTTGCTGTTGCTGTTGCTGTTGCTGTTGCTGTTGCTGCGGGCGCGGGCGCGGGCGCGGGCGCGGGTGCGGGTGCGGTGGCGGGCGCAGCGAACGAAAGCGCCGACGCGCAGCACAGCAACGCGGCGAGCGCGGCGCGCAGCGTGCGCCGCCGGCGGCGCGATGGCGATTGCGGGTGGATCGAGATCATCGTGGGTCTCATTTCGCGTACGTGAAACCGGCCTGCTGCAGTTCGGGCAGCGTGCCGACCGCACCCGGCGTGACGATCGCCGACGGGATCACGTGGTTGGTCAGGTCGGCCGCGAGTGCATCGAGCGGCAGCTTGTCGGGATTCGCGTTCGCGCCGTCGAGCCGTTCCGCGAGCTCCCAGATCGCGTTGTGGCACGACAGGAACACGACGCCGCGCTGCCGCAGCGCGGCGATGCTGTTGTCGTGCGACGAGAAGGCGCCGTCGGGCAACGCGTGATCCTGCGCGCCTTTCGATTGCGCGGGCTTCGCGTCGAGCAGCGTGTTGGCCGGGAAGGCGGCGCCGGCCAGTTTCGCGAGGCCGTATTTGTCCCACGCGATCTGGTTGAACAGCGCGAGATGCGCGCTGCCGTGCGTGGCCGACACGACGAGGAAATCCGGATGGCCGTACGACCAGATCTGCGCGTTCAGCGAATTGCGCATCAGGTTCAGCCACGGGCCGCCGAGCTCGGTGTTGTCCCACACCTGCTTCGGGCCGCCGCGATAGCCGATCACTTCGGCGAGTGCCGCGTGATCCCACTGGTCGGGACGGTCGAGGATCATCGGCACCGTCTTGAAGTCGCGCCGTCTCGGCACGGCCGCGAGGCGGCGCGTGAGGTCGGCGAGGCGCGCGGCGGCGCCGGGCAGCAGCGCGCCGGTTTCGGGCGCCGCCGCGTGAGCGCGGCGCGTGGCGGCGAGCAGTGCGGTGCCGGCCGCGAGACCGAGTGTCTTGAGCGCGCGTCGGCGCGCCTGCCCGTCGGACATGGCTTGACTCCCAGGATCGTTTTTGTGGGGGGCGTGTCGCGTTGCCGTGAGGCGGCGCAGCGTCGCCATCGCGTAGCCAGTCTAGAGGCGCACGATCGATACCGGAAATCGCGATATCGGATGGGAGATATTCGGGGGGCTGATGATCGGGCGGGAGGCGGGCGACGCCGGCTGAAGCGGCGGCGCGTTGCGAATGTCGCGCGGCGGGCGTCAGTGCGCCGCGCGTTCGCGCAGGACTTCCGACGGCCGGCCGTTGCGCACGAATACGCCTGCCAGCACGGCGCCCGCCAGCGCAATCGCGCCGGCCAGCACGAACGCGGCCACGAACGAGCCGCTGCGTTCGACGATGAAGCCGGTCACGGCCGGCCCGATCACGCCCGACAGGCTGCCCATGCAGTGCAGGAAGCCGCTCACGCCGCCGACGCGCGCCGGGTGCACGACATCCTGCACGATCGCCCAGTAGATCGCGCCGGTGACGTACAGGAAGAACAGCGACACGGACATCAGCGCGACCGCGCCTTGCGTCGACTGCACGGTACCCGCGATCGCCACGCATGCGCCCGCGCCGAGCAGGCAGGTGACGAGCACGATCCGGCGCGACAGCAGCAGGTTGCCGGTGAGCCGGTAGAGCGCGTCCGAGATCGCGCCGCCGCACGCGAGGCCGACCGTACCGACGAGCCAGGGCACGACGGTGGCGATGCTCATCTCCTTGATGTTCAGGTGATGCGCGCGCACGAGATAGCTCGGGAACCAGCTCAGGAAGAAGAACAGCACGTAGTTGTAGCTGAAGAACGCGGCCGCCGTCGCGAGGATGCGCGGCTGGCGCACGTAGTGCGACAGCGTGCGCGCGGGCGCCGATGCGTCGTCGTCACCCGCGCGGGCGGCGGCAGGCACGTTCGGCGCTGCGTTTACCGGCGTGGCCGGACGGTCCGACGTCGACACCATCCACAGCACGACCCACGCGAGCCCGATTGCGCAGACGATCCAGAACGCCGGCCGCCAGCCGAACTGCGCGGCCAGCAGGCCGACGATCGGCCCGGCGATCGCGCCGCCGAGCGGCGAGCCCGCACTGAGCAGCCCCATCGCGGTCGCGGCGCCGTCGCGCGGCAGCCAGTTGTTGACCATCTTGTTCGCGGCCGAGCACAGCGGGCCTTCGGCCATGCCGAACAGCAACCGCACGATCAAGAGGCTCACGAAGCCGACGGTCAACGCGGTCATCCCGCAGAAGATAGACCAGAGCCCGACCGCCAGCACGTACACGAGCTTCGGCCCGAGCCGGTCGGATGCAAGCCCGCCGATGAAATTGAACAGCGCGTAGCCGACGAAGAACGTGCTGAACACGATGCCCATCTGCGCGGCGTCGATGCCGAGATCGGTCTGCACGATCGGCGCGACGATCGACAGCGCGACGCGGTCGAGATAGTTGATGCCATACACGATGAACAGCAGGAATACCGTGAACCATGCCTGCGACTTCTGCTTCATGTCTGTCTCCTTCGTGCCGGTGGGCCGGCCGTCATGTCTTTTCCATCGTTCGCCGCGTCGACACGGACATCGACGGGCAGGGGCGTCACGCGGTTCGCGTCGGCGGCGGCCAACCGGCCGTGCGGGCGTTCAGCACGCGTGCAGCGGTGCGAGCAATGCGTCGGTGCCGTGCGCACGCAGCGTCGACAGATGCGCGCCGACGCGCGCGACCAGCGCGTCGGGCCACACGGCCGGGCCGGCGAGCGCGGCACTGGCGAGCGCCGCGCGCACCGCGCCGTTCGCGTCGCCGGCCGCGCCGAGCGTCTCGGCGAGCGCGGCCGCGCCCGGGTCGCTGATCGTCAGCGGCCGGCCGTCGGCGTCGCGCGCGGTGGTCAGGTAGTACAGCCAGAGCGCAAGCGCACGCTCCAGATACGGGCGCTCGACGCCCGCCGCAGCGCTGTCCGCGAGCGCGGGCAGCCAGCGCAGCGGCACCTTCTGCGTGCCGTCCATCGCGATCTGCTCGGTGCGATGCGCGAGCGTCGGATTTCGGAAGCGCCGCACGAGCGTCGCGCAATAGTCGTGCGCGTCGAAGCCGGACGGCACGTCGACGGTCGCGAGCAGGTCGTGCGTCATCACGCCGTCCACGAACGCCGCGATCGCCGGGTCGGCCATTGCGTCCGACACTGTCGCGCGGCCGCGCAACTGCCCTGCATACGCAATCGCCGAATGCGAGCCGTTCAGCAGCCGCAGCTTCATCGTTTCGTACGGCCGCACGTCGGCGACGAGGCGCGCGCCGGCGTCTTCCCAGCGCGGGCGCGGGCCGGCGAAGCGATCCTCGATCACCCATTGCGAGAACGGCTCACAGACGATCGCGGCCGCGTCGCGCGCGCCGAGGTGCGCTTGCGCCCAGTCGAGCGATTCGGGCGTCGCGGCCGGCACGATCCGGTCGACCATGCTGTTCGGGAATGCGATGTCGTCGCGGATGCGCCGCGCGAGTGCGCCGTCGTCGATGCATGCCGCGTAGTCGAGCAGCAGCGCGCACAGTGTGTCGCCGTTCGACGTCATGTTGTCGCAGCAGACGACGGTGAGCGGCGCGCCGGCCGGCCGCTGCCGGAGGCCGGCGGCGATCACGCCGAGTGCGGTACGCGGCGTGTCGGGCGTCGCGAGATCCTGGCGGATCGCGGGATCGGTGTCATCGAGGCCGCCGCCGGGCCGGCGGCAATAACCTTTCTCGGTCACGGTCAGGCTGACGATCGACACGCGCGGATCGGCGATCAGCGCGAGCAGCGCGGGCAGCGATTCCGGTGCGAATAGCGCGCCGTGCACGGCGCCGACGATCCGGGTGCGCGCGCCGTCGCCGTCGCGTTCGGTCACCGTGTACAGGTGGTCCTGCGCGGCGAGCAGGTCGACGGTATGGCGCCGCCGCAGCTCGACGCCGACGATCCCCCAGCGGAGATCGCCCTGTTCGAGCACCGTTTCCGTATGGATTGCCTGATGCGCGCGGTGGAACGCGCCGAGGCCGAGATGGACGATGCCCGTGCGGATCGCGTGCCGGTCATAGCGGGGGCGGCGCGTGCCGGGCGGCGCGGTGTGCAGGAAGTCGGGTGCGGGTGGCATGACGATCGGTAACGGGTTGTACCATGGTAAATATCGGAGTGAGTGAAGGTTATTGCGGGTTTTTGCAGGAAGTTATTGGTGTAAACGCCAGTTCGATCAATTTCCCTGTGTTGTGTACCATGGTAGTTATCGAAATCAAGTCGGATGCATCGACAGACATGAGCGAAACTGCAGCATTTGAGGAAGACGTCGTCGTCACGGCGTTGCAGGGGTTCTCGCTGGACGAGAGCCGGTCTTATACGGGTCAGGTGCACGCGCTGCTGCGCCACGCGATCGTGCGGGGCGCGCTGCCGCCGCATACCGCGCTGTCGGAGGCCGTGATCTCGACGACGATCAAGGTCAGCCGCACGCCCGTGCGCGAAGCGTTCGCGCAACTGGCCGACGAGCGGCTCGTGCAGATCCACCGGAAGGTCGGCACGTTCGTCGCGCCGATTCCGGTGTCGATCCTCGAGGAAGGGCGGTTCGCGCGCAGCACGCTCGAATGCGCGAACCACGTCGAGCTCGCGCAGAAAATCACGGCGGAACAACTCGCGGAGCTGTCGCGAATCATCGACGCGCAGCGCGCCGCGGTGGCCGCGCACGATGTCGAGGCGTTCTTCGAACTGGACGAAGCGATGCACGGCCGGATGTTCGCGTTCGCGGGCCGGCCGCACGTGTGGGAAATGCTGCAGCCGATGAAGCGCCAGTTCGACCGCGTGCGCTGGCTGCTGCTCGACCGCGTCGAGGATCATGCACGCCGCGCGCTGCAGGAGCACGAGCAGATCCTCGCGCATATCGCGTCGCGCAACATGGCGCTGCTCGGCGCATCGGTCGCGACGCACGTCGACCGGATCGGCTCGCATCTGCCGGACGTGCGCAGCCGCGCACCCCATTACTTTGTCGACTGAATCGCCCGCTGGAGGAGCGCAGTGAAAATCGAACGCTTGCAGACCATCGTCACGTGTCCGGGCCGGAACTTCGTGACGGTGAAGATCGTGACCGATGAAGGCGTCTACGGTCTCGGCGACGCGACGCTCAACGGGCGCGAGCTCGCGGTGAGCGCCTATCTGGAAGACCATGTATTTCCCTGCCTCGTCGGCCGCGACCCGCGCAACATCGAGGACATCTGGCAATACCTGTATCGCGGCGCGTACTGGCGGCGCGGGCCCGTGACGATGACGGCGATCGCCGCGATCGACATGGCGTTGTGGGACATCTTGGGCAAGCTCGCGGGCATGCCTGTCTACCAGCTGCTCGGCGGCAAGAGCCGCGATGGCCTGATGGTGTACGGCCACGCGAACGGGCGCGATCATGAGGAAGCGGTCGACGCGGTGCGCGCGCATATCGAGGCAGGCTTCCGTGCGATCCGCGTGCAGTCGGGCGTGCCGGGGCTAGACAAGGTGTACGGCGTCGGCAAGACCGCTGGCGCGTACGAACCCGCCGAAAAAGGCCTGCCGCCTGAAGAGCCGTGGGATACCGCGCTTTATCTGCGCCATACGCCGGACCTGTTTCGCAAGGTGCGCGACGCGGTCGGCGATGCGCCGCACCTGCTGCACGACGCGCATCACCGGCTCACGCCGATCGAGGCCGCGCGGCTCGGCCGCGATCTCGAGCCGCATCGTCTCTTCTGGCTGGAAGACGCGACGCCCGCCGAGAATCAGGACGCATTCCGCCTGATCCGTCAGCACACGACGACGCCGCTCGCGGTCGGCGAAGTGTTCAACTCGATCTGGGATTGCAAGGACCTGATCCGCGATCAGCTGATCGACTATATCCGCGCGACGATCGTGCACGCGGGCGGGATCACGCACGTGCGGCGCATCGCCGACTACGCGGCGATGTACCAGGTGCGCACGGGCTTTCATGGCGCGACCGACCTGTCGCCGGTCTGCATGGCGGCGGCGGTCAACTTCGGGTTGTGGGCGCCGAACTTCGGCATCCAGGAACTGATGCCGCACAGCCCGCTGACCGACGAAGTGTTTCCGCACAGCTACCGGTTCGAGGACGGCTATCTCGTGATGGACGACGTGCCGGGCCTCGGCGTCGACATCGACGAGACGCTGGCCGCGAAGTACCCGTACGAGCGCGCGTACCTGCCGGTCGCGCGGCTGCGCGACGGCTCGATGTGGAACTGGTGAGCGGCAAGGAACCGAAGGAGAGAACCGAAATGTTGAGCGTCGTTGTCGATCGCCCGAACAGCATGGGCGTGCGCGAAGTGCCGCTGCCCGTGCCCGCCGCCGGCGAAGTGCGCGTGAAGGTGCGTTATGCGGGCATCTGCGGGTCGGACCTGCATATCTTTCACGGCAAGAACCCGTTCGTGTCGTATCCGCGCATCATCGGCCACGAATTCGTCGGGACGATCGAGTCGGTCGGCGAGGGCGTCGATGCGACGCGGCTCGGCGAGACCGTCGCGGTCGATCCCGTGATCAGCTGCGGGCATTGCCATGCGTGCACGATCGGCCGGCGCAACGTCTGCCGGCACCTGACCGTGCTCGGCGTGCATCGCGACGGCGGCTTCAGTCAGTACACCTGCGTGCCGGCCGGCAATGCCTACCGGATTCCGGCGGAGATCGCCGATACCTGCGCGGCGATCGTCGAGCCGTTCGCGGTCGCCGCGAATGCGACGTCGCGCACCGGCGTGCTGCCGGGCGATGTCGCGCTGATCTACGGCGCGGGTACGGTCGGGCTGACGATCCTGCAGGTGCTCAAGCGCGTGTACGGCATCCGCGCGTTCATCACCGACCGGCTCGATGCGCGTCTGCAACTCGCGCGCAAGTGCGGCGCGGCGGAGGACGAAGTCATCAACACGAGTGTCGAGTCGTTGCCGGACGCGCTGGAGAAGCGCGGCGTCGACGGCGGCCCGACGCTGATCTTCGATGCGGTCTGCCATCCGTCGATTCTCGAGGAAGCCGTGCGGATCGCGGCGCCGGCGGGCAGGATCGGCGTGCTCGGCTTCTCGTCGGAACCGTCCGCGATCGTGCAGGCGGAACTGACGAAGAAGGAACTCACGCTCGCCGCGTCGCGGCTCAATTGCGCAATGTTCCCGCAGGTGATCGACTGGATCGGCCGCGGGCTGATTCAGCCCGAGCATATCGTCACGCACAAGGTGGATTTTCGCGACGTCGCGCGGGCGTTCGAGATGGCCGAGCAGCGGCCTGCCGAGAGTTGCAAGATCCTGCTCGATTTCGCGGGCGGCTGATACCGGTTCGCGCCGCGAGCCGGGGCGGCGGCATCCGGTTCCGGATCGCACCGCACCACAAGTACTTCAGGAGACAGGCAGGATGATCCGAATTCCGTTCGAGGAGTTGCAGGGCGCCATTTATCTCGCGCTCCTGAATGCGGGCATGAACGAGCACGACGCGGGCGTTTGCGCACGGGTTCATGCCGAGGCGACCTGCGACGGCGTCAATTCGCACGGCATCAATCGCGTCGCGCGCTTCGTCGACTACGTCCGCAAGGGCTGGGTGAATCTGCAAGGCGCCCCCATGCCGGTCAAGCGCTTCGGCGCGATCGAGATCCTGGACGGCAATCGCGGCCCCGGCATTCTGAATGCATTGTCCGCGACCGAGCGCGCGATGGCGATCGCCGACGAGCAGGGCGTCGGCATCGTCGCGCTGCGCAACACGACGCACTGGATGCGCGGCGGGACGTATGGCTGGCACGCGGCGGATCGCGGCTACATCGCGATCTGCTGGACGAATACCGAATCCTGCATGCCGGGCTGGGGCGCCAGGAAACCGCGCGTCGGCAACAACCCGTTCGTGATGGCGGTGCCGCGCGACAAGGGCCCTATCGTGCTCGACATGGCCATGTCGCAATACTCGTACGGAAAACTGCAGGCGACCCGCCTCAAGGGAAAGAACATGCCGTTTCCCGCCGGTTTCGACAGCGAAGGGAAGCTGACCGTCGAGCCCGGCCCGATCGAGGCGTCGATGCGGATCCTGCCGATGGGTTACTGGAAGGGCTCGGGGTTCGCGATCATGCTCGACGTGCTGGCCGCCGTGCTGTCGGAGGGGCTGGCGACGAACGGGATCGATGCCGTGCAGCAGGGAAGCTGCACCGGCTGCTCGCAGGTGTTCATCCTGATCGACCCACGCAAGCTGGGCGGCGAAGCGTTCACGAACGAGGTCGCCGACGGCGTGGCCAATTACGTGAATACGTCGGAAGTCGCGGAAGACAGCGACGAGGTGCTGTATCCCGGGCAAAGCGCGCTGCGAACCCGCATCGAACAGCGGCGGCACGGCGTTGCCGTCGACGACGGAATCTGGGCCGACGTGTTGGCGCTTGCGGAGCGGTGAAGTCAGCGCATTCGCGACGCGGCGCCGGTAGGCAACCCGGCCCGCTGCGAGCATGCGAAACGGACCGGCGTACGGATCGATTCCATCGCCGTCGAGGTTCTTGTTTTCATCGGGAGAACTGATGATGAGGGGGGACGTCACACTTGCGCTAGGCGCAGGCACCGAAGCGCTGCACGAAGACGCGTTGTACCGGAAGGTGATACTGAGGATCGTCCCGCTGTTTTTCCTCGGGTTCGTCATGTCCTATCTGGACCGCGTGAACATCGGCTTCGCCAAACTGCAGATGGCGGCCGATTTCGGCCTGACGAATGCGTCCTTCGCACTCGGCGCGAGCGTGTTCTTCTGGGGCTACATGCTGTTCGAGATTCCGAGCAACCTGATCCTCCGGCGGGTCGGCGCGCGCGCATGGATCGCGCGGATCATGATCACGTGGGGGATCGTGTCGACCCTGATGATCTTCTCGCGGAACGAGGCCGCGTTCTATTCGCTTCGCTTCCTGCTTGGCGTATGCGAGGCCGGGTTCGTTCCGGGCGTGATGTATTACACGAACACGTGGCTGCCCGCCCGGCGCCAGAGCGGCATGTATTCGCTGTTCCTGATGGCGTTGCCGATTGCGGTCGTGTTCGGTGCGCCGCTGTCCGGCGCGATCATGGAGACGATGGACGGCGTGGCGGGCATCAGGGGATGGCAGTGGCTGTTCCTGCTCGAAGGGCTGCCGTCCGCGGTGCTGGGCGTCGTCATCCTGGCGCTGCTGCGGAACCGGCCGGCCGACGTCGATTGGCTGACGCCGCGCGAGAAGCAGATCATCGACGCGAATGTCGCGAAGGAAGCGGCGTTCAAGTCGCATCGCGTCGCGGATGCGTTCCGGACACCGAAGATCTATGCGCTGATCGTCGTGATGATCCTCTTCAACACCGCTTTCTATGGGCTGACGTTCTGGATGCCGACGCTGTTTCATGACGCCGGCGTCGCGAACAGCCTGGATGTCGGGCTGTTCACGGCCATCCCGTTCGGCGTCGCGGCGATCTGCATGTACGTGAACGCGAAGTATGCGGAGAGGTCCGGGCGGCTGCGCAGGCACGGCGGCGTGGTGCCGGTCGCGCTGGCCGCCATCGGGCTGTTCGTCGCGACGCTGGCGCACGACAGCTTTTGGCTCGCGCTGATCATGCTGACCGTCGCGACGTCGGGCATCCTGTCGCTGATGCCGATCTACTGGACGCTGCCGGGACGCGTGCTGTCCGGTGCGGCCGCGGCGGCCGGCCTCGCGCTGATCAACGCGTGCGGGAGCCTGTCGGGAATCCTCGGCGCGATGATCATCGGCTATGCGGGCATCCGGACCGGCATGGCGATCCTTGCCGGCTTCCTGTTGCTGTGCAGCGTCGTGTTCTACCGGGTCTGTCCGCCGACGGCGGAATGACGTCGAGCCGGGCCCGGCTTCCGGCGGCCCCGGCCGTCAGAACGACACCGTCGTCGTCAGCGTGACGAGCCGCGGCTCGCCGACCGCGACGATCAGGTTGTTGTTGCTCGACGGGTAGTAGGTCTTGTCGAGCAGGTTCTTCACGTTGAGCTGGAAGCGCGTCGGGAACTTGCCGATCGTCGTTTCGTAGGCCGCGAACGCGTCGACGGTCACGTAGCCGGGCAGCGTGAAGCTGTTCGCGGTGTCGCCGGAGCGTGCGCCGACGAGGCGTGCGCCGCCGCCGAAGCGCCAGCGGCCGGGCAGGTTCGCGAGCGCCGTGTCGTACACCGCGAACAGGCTGCCCGTGTGGCGCGCGACGTTGACGAGCGGCGTATTGCTGTCGCGATCGGTCGCGTTCGTATACGCATAGCTGCCGATCACGCTCAGGTGGCGCGTGATCTGCCCCGCGACGTCGAGTTCGATTCCGCGCGAGCGCGCGGTGCCGATCGTCGACGTGATGTCGCCGTTCGTGACCGCGACGTTGCGCTTGTCGATCTGGTAGACCGCGAGTGTGCCCGTGATCGCGGGCTTCAGGCTGAACTTCAGCCCGGCCTCGAGCACGCGGCCGTATTCCGGCGCGAGCGGCGCGGCGACGTTCGTTGCGACATTCGGCTTGAACGAGCGGCTCACGTTCGCATACGCGGTCAGCGCAGGCGTGATTGCATACGCGAGCCCGAACTGCGGCAGCCAGACATTGCCGCGCGAGCGGTCGGCGAACACGAACGGCCGCCCCATCCCCGATTCCTGCTGCCAGTTTTCCCAGCGCAGCCCGCCGACCGCGGTGAGACGCTCGGTGAGCTTCACCGAGTCCTGCACGACCATCGAATACGCATGCACCACCGAGCGCGAATCGCTTTGCTTCGGGTTGGGTATGCCGCCCGGCGCGAGCAGGCCGTACACGGGATCATAGAGATTGAAGCCCGTCGTTGCCTTGCCGCGGATCGTGTCGCCGCGGAAGCTGCGCTGCCGCTCGTATTCGCCGCCGAGGTAGAGCGCGTGGTTCATCCCGGCAAGCGTCACGTTGCCGAGCAGGCCGAGCGTCGCGATTTGGTCGGAGTCGTTGCGCCCGAGGTTTGCATCGGACGAGCGCGTCATTGCGCCCGTCTTGCTGTTGAACGAGTTGCCGCGGGTAATGTACTGGTCGTAGCGGTCGCGGCCCCAGCCGTAGGTCGCGCGCACGCGCCACGCGTCGGAGAAGCGGTGCTCGATGCGCGCGCGCAGCGTTTCCTGAATGCCGCTGCTCTGCGACCATGCTTCCTCGTAGCGGCGATAGCGCAGCGCATCGTCGAGCTGGCCGTTCACGAGCACGGTGCCGCGATCGAACGGCGTCGTGTAGTCGACGTACTGGTAGCTGACGTCGATCGACGTGTTCGCGTCGTGCCACGACAGCGCGGGCGCGATCAGCGCGTCGCGCTGGCGGCCGAAGCTGCGCCAGTAGCGGCTCGTGTCGTATTCGCCGGTCAGCCGGAACGCGAGCGTGCCGCCCGCGACCTGGCCGGGCTTGCCGAGCGGGCCCGTGAAATCGAACAGCGCGCTGCCGCCGCCGTGGCTCGTGCGCGACGCGGAGATCGAGCCGCCGAACGTGTCTTCCGGCTTGCGCGTGACGAGGTTGATCACGCCGCCCGGATCCTGCATCCCGTAGAGCAGCGAAGCAGGGCCCTTCAACACTTCGACGCGGTCGATCGTCGCGAGATAGCTGTGCAGCACCGGCGTGCGCACGCCGTCGACGAGCACCGAGCCGTCGTTGTTCGATCCGAAGCCGCGCTTGGTGAACGCGTCGCGCGTGCCGCCGAGCGTGTTCGTCTGCGTGACGCCGCTGATGTTGCCGAGCACGTCGTCGAGCGAGCGCGCCTGCTGGTCCTGCATCACGCTGCTGCTGACCACCGCGACCGATTGCGGAATCTCCTTGAGCGGGCGGTCGTTGCCGCCCGCGATGCTGGTGGTGCGCGGTTGATAACCGATCGTCGGATCGACGGCCGCCGATGCGTTGACGCTGATGGTCGGGAGTTCGCGTTCGGCGGGCGTCGATGCGGGCGTGGAGGCGGATGCGGGCGCAACGGGTTCGGCGTCGGCGCGTTCGGCGGCGTCGGCATGCGCGCCGCTTGCGACGCAAAGGGTGATCAGGGCGGGCAGGCTAGTGCGCCACGGACGAAGGGGCCGGGCGCGGCGGGTGGTTCGACGGGATGGCATGAATCGATGCAGGGCGGAGTGCTAAGGATCGTGTCGCGGGTCGCAGCACTGCGCCGCAACCGGGATGCGGATAATACATGTAATGAGAATCATTTGCAATTGTAATGGGGCGATCGGCAGCGGGCGGGCGTTGGTTGTCGGGCCGTCGGCCGTCTGCTACCGTAGCGGCCAAAATCAGACGCAGTGAAATTCAATGAGAGAGCCCGGGGGCCGCACCATGTCATCTTCCCGTCGCGTCGCGTTCAGTGCGACGCACCGCACTCGACCATGCGGGTGGTGAAGTGATCGCAGCCGTGTTCCGCCATTCGAACGACTGAAGCAACGGAAGCGAATTCAGTTGGCGTTGTGCCGCGCAGCCGACGCAGCGCCGCCTTCAATTACTTCAACCACCACGCTAGACGGGAGACCACCCATGAAAAAGATTTCCGCGCCGTTCGCGGCGGCTGCGCTTGCGGCGTGCGCGATGCTGGCGGGCGTTCACCGGAACGCCTGCGCCGCACCGGCGGACGAGCCCGCGATCGATGCGCACTACAGCGTCGTGATCGAGGCCTATACGCAGGACATGGCCGCCGCGAAGACGAAATACGACGGCAAGCGCCTCGCGTTCGTCGGCGCCGTGATCCGGATGGGCAGCGATCCGGGCGGCACGTACTTCGGTGCGCTGACGACCGACGGCGGGCAGTTCGACACGCACTTCGACGTGGCCGACCAGGATGTGTTGAAACCGAAATTCCCCGGCGGCGAGATCAAGCCGTTTACGGCGTCCGCGAATTTCCGGTTCAGCTGCGTGAACGAAGGTTATATCGATGCGCCGGTGTTGCCGGGATTGAAGCTGGCGCATTGCCGTCTCGCCAACTGATCGACGTACCGCGACGATGGTGTCGCGGTGTCGCGGTAACCCCGCCGCCGCACATCACGCGCGCGTGTTTTCCCCTTCCAGCCGCCGCACCGCTTCCGCCACTTCATTCCTGAAGCGCACGAGCGCCGCCTGTTCCGGCGCGGGCGGCTGCACGGCGGCCCACAGCATGTCGACCAGCTGCGTGGCCGTCGTTTCCGTATCGAGCTTGCGGTGCCCGAGGATCGCATCCCACAGCACGTGCTCGATCGGCCCGAACACCATCGAGCGCAGCAGGCTCAGCGGCAGGTCCGCGCGGACCTGCCCGGCCGCCTGGCCGCGCGCGAGCACGTCCATCAGCGGCGCGGTATAGCGGCGCTGCAGCGCGGTGAGCTCGTCGCTCAGCGCATGCTGCTTCGCGCGGCCTTCCGACAACACCAGCGCGCACAGCCCCGTGCCGTTCACGAGCATCAGCCGCAGGTGCGTGCGCACGATGAACGCGAACTGCTGCTGCACCGACGCATCCTGCGGCATCCCGTGCTCGAACGCGGCGATGATTTCGTCGTACCAATCCGCGATGACGCGCGCGCACAGCTCGCGCTTGCCGCGGAAGTAGCTGAACACCGTCGCTTCCGACACACCCACGCGCTGCGCGATCTCGGCGGCCGTCGCATGCTCGTAGCCTTTTTCGGCAAACACTTCACGACCGGCGCGCAGGATGTCCTGCACGCGCTGCTGGGATTTGCGCCCGGCGGGCGCGCGCGGCGTGTCGGCGCGGTCGGCTTTGACGGTGGCGGTCATGGTGTCGGCGGTAGCGGCTGTCATGTCGGCATGATATCTGAGTGTCACTCAAAAAACTATTGACGCCGAACCGGACGAGGCGCGAAACTGTGCAAAATTTCCGCTGTATTGGTCAATAAATCGACGCATTCATTCGATTTGAGCGAAACTCAGAAATCGGTGCATGCGACACACTTTCTGGAGACGGAGGAGACATGATCAACCTGCCCGGCGTGCAATTCATGCTCGGTGAAGACATCGAGATGCTGCGCGATGCCGTCGCGACGTTCGCGGCGAAGGAAATCACGCCGCGCGCGGCGGAGGTCGACCGCACCGACCAGTTTCCGATGGATCTGTGGAAGAAGTTCGGCGATCTCGGCGTGCTCGGCATGACGGTCGCCGAGGAATACGGCGGCGCGAACATGGGCTACACCGCGCACATGGTCGCGATGGAAGAAATCTCGCGCGCATCGGCGTCGATCGGCCTGTCGTACGGCGCGCACTCGAACCTGTGCGTGAACCAGATTCACCGCAACGGCACCGAAGCGCAAAAGCAGAAATACCTGCCGAAGCTCGTGTCGGGCGAACACATCGGTGCGCTCGCGATGAGCGAACCGAACGCCGGCTCCGACGTCGTCAGCATGAAGCTGCGCGCCGACAAGCGCGGCGATCGCTACGTGCTGAACGGCACGAAGATGTGGATCACCAACGGCCCCGATTGCGACACGCTCGTCGTCTATGCGAAGACGGACGTCGAAGCGAATTCGCGCGGCATCACCGCGTTCATCGTCGAGAAGGGGATGAAGGGCTTCTCGGTTGCGCAGAAGCTCGACAAGCTCGGCATGCGCGGCTCGCACACGGGCGAGCTCGTGTTCCAGGACGTCGAGGTGCCGGAAGAGAACATCCTCGGCCAGCTCAACGGCGGCGTGAAGGTGCTGATGAGCGGGCTCGACTACGAGCGCGCGGTGCTGTCGGGCGGCCCGACGGGCATCATGGCCGCATGCCTCGATGCGGTCGTGCCGTATATCCACGACCGCAAGCAGTTCGGCCAGTCGATCGGCGAATTCCAGCTGATCCAGGGCAAGGTCGCTGACATGTACACCACGTTCCAGGCATGCCGCGCGTACCTGTACGCGGTCGGCCGCCATCTCGATTCGGCGGGCAGCGACCACATCCGCCAGGTGCGCAAGGACTGCGCCGGCGTGATCCTCTATACGGCCGAGAAGGCGACGTGGATGGCCGGCGAGGCGATCCAGATCCTCGGCGGCAACGGCTACATCAACGAATACCCGGTCGGCCGCCTGTGGCGCGATGCGAAGCTCTATGAAATCGGCGCCGGCACGAGCGAGATCCGCCGGATGCTGATCGGCCGCGAGTTGTTCGCGGAAACGATGTAACGCCCCACGTCACGCGAACGGAGCCTCGTCGATGCCGATCATCGAATCAAAAATGAACCCGCGTTCGGAAGACTTCCGCGCGAATACCGCGGCGCTCGAGGCGGTCGTCGCCGACTTGCGCGCGAAGATCGAACAGCTTGCGCAGGGCGGCGGTCAGGCCGCGCGCGACAAGCACCTGTCGCGCGGCAAGCTGCTGCCGCGCGACCGCATCGCGCAACTGCTCGATCCGGGCGCACCGTTCCTCGAGCTGTCGCAGCTCGCGGCGAACGGCATGTACAACGACGACGCGCCGGGCGCGGGCGTCATCACCGGGATCGGCCGGATCGCGGGCCGCGAGTGCGTGATCGTGTGCAACGACGCGACGGTCAAGGGCGGCACCTACTACCCGGTCACGGTGAAGAAGCACGTGCGCGCGCAGGAAATCGCCGCGGAAAACCGGCTGCCGTGCGTGTACCTCGTCGATTCGGGTGGCGCGAACCTGCCGAACCAGGACGACGTGTTCCCCGATCGCGACCACTTCGGCCGCATCTTCTTCAACCAGGCGACGATGTCGGCGGCGGGTATCGCGCAGATCGCGGTCGTGATGGGCTCGTGCACGGCAGGCGGCGCGTACGTACCCGCGATGAGCGACGAGTCGATCATCGTGAAGAACCAGGGCACGATTTTCCTCGGCGGGCCGCCGCTCGTGAAGGCCGCGACCGGCGAGGAAGTGAGCGCCGAGGATCTCGGCGGCGGCGACGTGCACACGCGCCTGTCGGGCGTGGTCGACCATCTCGCGCAGAACGACGCGCATGCGCTGTCGATCGCGCGCAACATCGTCGATCATCTCGCGCCGAAGATCGCATCGCCGGTGGCGCTGCGCGAGCCGAAGCCGCCGCGCTACGACGCAAAGAGCCTGTACGGCGTGATTCCCGTCGATACGCGCAAGCCGTTCGACGTGCGCGAGGTGATCGCGCGCATCGTCGACGATTCCGAGTTCGACGAATTCAAGGCGCGCTTCGGCACGACGCTCGTCACGGGCTTCGCGCACATCTGGGGCCACCCGGTCGGGATCGTCGCGAACAACGGCATCCTGTTTTCCGAATCGGCGGTGAAGGGCGCGCATTTCATCGAGCTGTGCTGCCAGCGCAAGATCCCGCTCGTGTTCCTGCAGAACATCACGGGCTTCATGGTCGGGCGCAAGTACGAGAACGAAGGCATCGCACGGCATGGCGCGAAGATGGTGACGGCCGTGTCGAATGCGAAGGTGCCGAAGTTCACGGTGATCATCGGCGGCTCGTTCGGTGCCGGCAACTACGGGATGTGCGGCCGCGCATTCGGGCCGCGCTTCCTGTGGATGTGGCCGAACGCGCGGATCTCGGTGATGGGCGGCGAGCAGGCCGCGTCGGTGCTCGCGACCGTGCGTCGCGACGGTATCGAGGCGAAGGGCGGTTCGTGGTCGACCGACGAAGAAGAGGCATTCAAGCAGCCGATCCGCGACCAGTACGAGCGCCAGGGCCATCCGTATTACGCGAGCGCGCGGCTGTGGGACGACGGCGTGATCGATCCCGCGCAGACGCGCGACGTGCTCGGTCTCGGCCTTGCGGCGTCGATGAACGCGCCGATCGACGATACGCGCTTCGGCGTGTTCCGGATGTAACGAGGAGAGCGGACGATGCGATACGAAACCATCAAGGTCAACGAAGCAAACCGCGTCGCGACCGTCACGCTCGCGCGTCCCGACGTGCGCAACGCGTTCAACGAGACGACGATCGCCGAGTTGACCACCGCGTTCGAATGGCTCGACGCGCACCAAGGCGTGCGCGCGATCGTGCTCGCGGCGGAAGGCGCCGCGTTCTGCGCGGGCGCGGACCTGAACTGGATGAAGAAGATGGCCGGTTACTCGGACGACGAGAACCGTGCCGATGCGCGCAAGCTCGCGCGGATGCTCGAGGCGATCCATCGCTGCGGCAAGCCGGTGATCGCGCGCGTGCATGGCGACGCGTATGCGGGCGGCGTGGGCCTCGTCGCGGCGGCCGATATCGCGATCGCCGCCGACGGCGTGAAGTTCTGCCTGTCGGAGGCGCGGCTCGGGCTGATTCCCGCGACGATCGCGCCGTACGTCGTGCGCGCGATGGGCGAGCGTGCGGCGCGCCGCTACTTCACGACGGCCGAGGTGTTCGACAGCGCGCGTGCCGCATCGCTCGGCTTCATTCACGACGCGGTGCCGGCCGACGCGCTCGACGAGACGGTCGCGAAGCTGGCCGCGACGCTCGTCGCGAACGGCCCCGACGCGGTGCGTGCATGCAAGCGGCTCGTCGCCGACGTGGCCGGCCGCGCGCTCGACGCGACGCTGATCGAGCAGACCGCCGACTGGATCGCGCGCACCCGCGCAGGCGCGGAAGCGCGCGAAGGGATCGCGGCCTTCCTCGAGAAACGCACGCCGTCGTGGCGTGAATGACGTCGTCGTGACCCACTCTTTCCGGACGAAACCGAAGCCATGTTCGACAAGATTCTGATCGCCAACCGCGGCGAAATCGCGTGCCGCGTCGCCGCGACGTGCAAACGTCTCGGGATCGCGAGCGTCGCCGTCTATTCCGACGCCGATGCGAACGCGAAGCACGTGGCCGCATGCGACGAAGCCGTGCACATCGGCGGCTCGGCGGCCGCGGACAGCTATCTGCGCATCGAGCGCATCATCGAAGCCGCGCGCGCGACCGGCGCGCAGGCGATCCATCCCGGCTACGGCTTCCTGTCGGAGAACGAAGATTTCGCGCATGCGTGCGAGGCGGCCGGCATTGCGTTCATCGGGCCGCCGGTCGACGCGATCGCGGCGATGGGGTCGAAGGCCGCCGCGAAGGCGCTGATGCACGCGGCCGCCGTGCCGCTCGTGCCCGGCTATCACGGCGACGACCAGGACGCGGCCTGCCTGCATCGCGAAGCCGACGAGATCGGCTACCCCGTGTTGCTGAAGGCGAGCGCGGGCGGCGGCGGCAAGGGGATGCGCGTGGTCGAGCGCTCCGGCGATTTCCCGGCGGCGCTCGCGTCGTGCCAGCGCGAGGCCGCGAGCAGCTTCGGCAACGACCGCGTGCTGATCGAGAAATACCTGACACGCCCGCGCCACGTCGAGGTGCAGGTGTTCGGCGACACGCACGGCAATACCGTGTACCTGTTCGACCGCGATTGCTCGGTGCAGCGCCGTCACCAGAAGGTGCTCGAGGAAGCGCCGGCGCCGGGCCTGCCCGACGAGTTGCGCCGCGCGATGGGCGAGGCGGCCGTCGCGGCCGCGCGCGCGGTCGGTTATGTCGGCGCGGGCACCGTCGAATTCATCATGACGGGCGACGCGTTCTACTTCATGGAAATGAACACGCGCCTGCAGGTCGAGCATCCGGTTACCGAGATGGTCACCGGGCTCGATCTCGTCGAGTGGCAACTGCGCGTCGCGTCCGGCGAGCCGCTGCCGTTGCAGCAGGACGAACTGCGCGTGCAGGGTCACGCGCTCGAGGCGCGCCTTTACGCGGAGAACCCCGCGCGCGGCTTCCTGCCGTCCACGGGCACGCTGAAGCACCTGCGGCTGCCGGAAGGCGTCGAGTTTGACATCGGCGCAGCGGTGCGCGTCGACAGCGGCGTGCGCGAAGGCGATGCGATCACGCCGTTCTACGATCCGATGATCGCGAAGCTGATCGTCCACGGCGCGGACCGCGCGGAAGCGCTGGGCCTGATGCTGCGCGCGCTGCGCGCGTGCGAGGTGGTCGGGCTGCATACGAATGCCGCATTCCTGCAGCGGATCGTCGCGTGCGAGCCGTTCGCGACGGCGGATCTCGATACGGGCCTGATCGAGCGCAACAATGACGCGCTGTTCGCACCGCAACAGCCGCCGCGCGCGACGCTCGCGCTTGCTTGCGCGGCGCTGCTCGCGCGCGAACGCGGAGCGGCCGCGCCGGGGGCATCGCCGTGGGGCGCGCTGCCGGACTGGCGACTGAACGGCGGTTATCGCCGCACGCTCGAATGGCGCGCGGTCGATCGCGAAGCGGACGTGACGGTCGCGTATGAAGACGACGGCGCCGTTGCGCGCATCGCGGCCGGTGATGCGGCCGCGCAACCGTTCGTTTGGACGCGCGGCGCAACGCCGCTCGATTTCGACGTGACGCTCGGCGGCATGCGCAGCAGCGGCCGCGTGTATGCGGACGGCGACACGTTCCATGTGTTCACGCAGGGCGCGGCCGAGACGTTCGAATGGCGCAACCTGCTCGCGCATGCGGGCGATACCGAACAGGGCGGCGGGCGTTTGACCGCGCCGATGCCCGGCAAGGTGATCGCGGTGCTGGTCGAACCCGGCCAGAAGGTCGAAGCCGGCACGCCGCTGATCGTGATGGAAGCGATGAAGATGGAGCACACGATCGGCGCGCCGGGTGCGGGCGTCGTCGCGGAAGTGCTGTACGGCGTCGGCGACCAGGTCGCGGATGGCGCGCAGTTGCTGATGATGGCGGAAGGCTGATCGACGCTTTCGCTGTGCGCGGGCCGGCAGTTGCCGGCCCGTGAAAACCGCTTCGCGAATCGCAGCACGCAGGTGGTTGCGACAGGTGCCGCATCGATTGAATCGACACGCCGGCGCCGCACCAATCTTTCTTTCGCATTACGTATTTCCTGCGAAATACATACTTCCGTCGAACGCATGGCCCGCTGTGCCACTTCCTCCCGCCGCACCTTCATCGTCACTCGACACCTTCGTGTAACAAGTCGAACATAGCATCTCGCCGTCGATATGACCGACGCGGGTTCGCGTCCGTGTCACGTCATCACATCCACGGAGATACGTTATGCGAACGTCGGCCTTACGGCCTTTCGCGGTCGTCGGCCTGGTCGCGCTGATCGCACTCCTCAGCGCCTGCGGCGACGACCTGAATGCGGACCCCGCGCCCGTCGCGCAGCAGAAGGCCGCCTGCGGCGGCGCCGTCGTCGCCACCGCGCAGAT
This sequence comes from Burkholderia sp. BE17, assembly GCF_009362305.1. Lineage (NCBI taxonomy): Bacteria > Pseudomonadati > Pseudomonadota > Betaproteobacteria > Burkholderiales > Burkholderiaceae > Burkholderia > Burkholderia sp. BE17. Next base: position 102,089 of record NZ_WHNU01000007.1, on the reverse strand, counting down.
GCGCTGCCCGCCGGGTTTCACCGCGCCCGCATCGTCGCCCGCTTCCTGATACCGGTCGTTCCAACCAGAAATCCAATCAAGAGCAACCAGCATGGCCACTCATTCGCGACGCGATTTTCTGAAGTTCTCCGCCGGCCTCGCCGGCGCGACCGCCGCCACCGCACTGCTTCCCGAATCGATCCGCAAGGCGCTCGCGATCGAGCCGAATACCGTGACGGGCACGATCCAGGATGTCCAGCACATCGTCGTGTTCATGCAGGAAAACCGCTCGTTCGATCACTACCTCGGGCACTTGAGCGGCGTGCGCGGCTACAACGACCGCTTCCCGGTCACGCTGCCGAACGGCAAGCCGGTGTGGTTCCAGCCGCGGCAGGAAGACAAGACGAGCGTGATCGCGCCGTTCCGCTACGACACGACCGACCCGGGCGTCAACGCGCAGTGCATCGGCGGCCTGCCGCATACGTGGGCGACGACGCACGGCGCGATCGACAACGGCCGCGCGGACCAATGGGCGGCGCAGAAGTCCAACATGACGATGGGCTACCACGTCCGCGACGACATCCCGTTCCACTACGCGCTCGCGGATGCGTTCACGGTGTGCGACAACTACTTCTGCTCGATCCCGGGCAACACGCACCCGAACCGCATGTACCTGATGACGGGCATGGTCGATCCGCTCGGCACGGGCGGTGGCCCGCTGCTCGACAACACCGACTACATCGACAACCAGTTCGACAAGATCAAGTTGCCGCCCTTCAACTGGACGACCTACCCGGAGCGGCTCGAACAGGCCGGCATCTCGTGGCAGGTCTACCAGCAGGGCACCGGGTTCGACAATTTCACCGGCAACTACGGCACGAATATGCTGGCGTGCTTCGACAACTTCGTGAATGCGCCGGCCGGTTCGTCGCTGCAGACGCGCGGGATGAGCACGCGTCCGATCACGCAACTGAAAGCCGACGTGCAGGCGAACGCGCTGCCGCAGGTATCGTGGCTGCTGCCGCCCGCCGCGTATTCGGAGCACCCGAAGTTCACGCCGCTGTACGGCGCCTACTACCTGTCGACGATCCTCGACGCGCTGACGTCCAATCCGGACGTGTGGAGCAAGACCGTCCTGCTCGTCATGTACGACGAGAACGACGGCTTCTTCGACCACGTCGTGCCGCCGCAGGCGCCGACGCTGCCGGGATCCGGCATGAGCACCGTGGACGTGTCGCTCGAGCGGCACAACGTCGTGACCTCGACGCAGAGCGGCACGTATACCGCCGACAACCTGCCGTACGGCCTCGGCCCGCGCGTGCCGATGTTCGTCGTGTCGCCGTGGTCGAAGGGGGGCTTCGTCTGCTCGCAGGTCTTCGATCACACGTCGGTGCTGCAATTCATCGAGAAGCGCTTCGGCGTGATGGAAACGAACATCTCGCCGTGGCGCCGCGCGATCTGCGGCGACCTGACGTCGGCGCTCGACTTTTCGAAATCGGACGCGACGCTGCCGACCCTGCCGAGCACGCAGGCGTATGTCGCGCAGGCGGACCTGCAATGTTCGCGTGCGTCGTCGCAGACCGCGCCGACCAGCACCGCGCAGCAGGTCGTGACCGCGCAGGAGCCCGGCACGCGGCCGGCGCGCGCGCTGCCGTACGAACTGCACGTCACCGGCCAGCTCGGCGCGCAAGGCTATGCGCTGACGTTCGCGAATACCGGCACGCAAGGCGCGCACTTCTGGGTCTATACGGGCGACGCCACCGCGATGCCGCGCCGCTATACGGTCGAAGCGGGCAAGCAGTTGACCGATACGTGGGCGCTCGACGCGAACGGCAACTACCTGGTGAGCGTCTGGGGCCCGAACGGCTATTTCCGGCGCTTTGCGGGGGCCGCTGCCGCGGACGCCGTCGCGAAGCCTGAAATCACCGCGTGCTATGACGCGGCGAACGGCGACGTTTACGTGACGTTCGCCAATGCGGGCAGCAGCGCGCTGACGATCACGGCGACCGACGTTGCCTACGGCGGGGCGGCGCGCACGCTGACGATTCCGGCGGGGCAGCGCGTCGAGGCGCACTGGGATCTGTCGTGCAGCAGCCACTGGTACGACCTGCAGTTCGCGGTTGCCGGGAATGCGGGCTGGATGCGCCGCATCGCGGGGCACGTCGAAACCGGCAAGGCCAGCGTCACTGATCCGGCGGCCGTCGCGCCGACGGTTACGGCGATCTGACGGCAAGCGGCATGCGTCGCCGGCTGGTTGGAGCCGGCCGGCGCATGCGCTTGAGATGTTGATGTCGCGGTGGCGGCGTCAGGGCATCAGCCCGTCGTCGTGCGCCATCATCGGCGCGCGCATCGCGGACTACATCCCGTAGTAATGCACGATGTAGCTGTCCGCGCGGCGAAACAGCCAGCGCGTGTTTAAGCTGACGAGATCGGCCACGCCTTCGCCGTGCAACTGCCCGTCGCGCTCCATCGCGCGAATGAAATGCAACTGGTCGCCGTCGCTGGCATGGACGGTCGACCTGTCTTGCGGCGCGGCGATCGTGGCCATCGTGGCCATCGTGTCGCGCAGCATCGCGTCGTTGCGTTCGGTGCGCCGGGACGCCGTCACGCCGGAGTTGAATGTGCACTGGCCGATATCTTGCGCGAGCAGCCAGTCTCGCCCTTCGAGCGGCGGCTCCAGCGCTTTCTGCTGGTCCGCGATCAGCACGTCGGCGTCGAGCCGCACGACCCATTCGTGGTGCCGCAGGTACGCATGCAGCGGCCAGGGCTTGAACCGGTTGCCGGTCGCGTGCAGTCCGATCTCGGCGGGAATGTCGCGATGCACGTAGAGCGTATCGCCGTGCGCGTCGCAGTGGCGCCGGACACTTGTTGATCGCGAACGTTGATTAGCGGCACCACATGGGATCGAGATTGGGGCCAGTCGGCATGACCGGATACAGCCCGTCGCTCGGTGTCATGTCGTGATGCGTGTCGAGATCCGTGAACAGCCTCATTAATTTTCCAATAGCTGTATTGCATTAAAAATCATCGCGTGAGTTTCTCGCGAGAGATTCAGGCATTGCATGCATTTCGTGAAAGTTATGGAATTTTAACGATTTGAAAACTTAATTTTCACGTCACTGATTTAATTTGCCGTTTTCGTAAATTTCGTATTTGTCTCATGGATTTTGCTGCGAATACTTGCTTAACTCGGGAAAATCTGACGGCATCGTATTCCTGAGGTTTTGGCGAATGGGCGTGCCGATGTATGTAACCCTTCATGCAACGGTGGCCATGCGAACCATTCAGGATGTGCTCAAACACCCGAGCGCGATCGCTACCCAGTCGCTTCATCTCGAGATCGCGACGCTTGCCTCTCCGCTCTCCGTGTTCGAATTCACGCTCACGGAGGCGATGAACACGCCGTTTCTTGCCGACATCACGGTCACGTCTCCAGACAAGCATATCGAGGGCGCGGCCTGCGTCGGGCGGCCGGCGATCTTCATGATCGACGAGCATGCGTCGGTGCCGTCCCTGCCGGGGTTGATCGACCCCGTGCTTCACACCGCGCGCACCGTGCACGGTATCGTCATGCAGTGGACGCGGATCAAGACCACGCGTGACGAGGCGACCTATCAACTGCATCTGAAGCCGCGCTTCGCGCTGCTCGAGTCGGTGCATGACTCGGCCGTGCTTCTCGACCGCTCCTTGCGCGAGTTGCTCACCGACGCGATCGTCGACCGCAACCTGTTCCAGTCCTTCGATGTCGAGTTCGAACTGGAAGGGCTTGACGGGAAGTTCGAACAAACCGTGATGTACGAAGAGACGGTCGCGAACTTTATCGACCGGCATTGCCGGCGCGCCGGGGTCTATTACTACTTCAAACAGGCGAAGAAAGAAGACGGCCCGCAACGCGACACGTTGGTGTTCGGCAATACAGCACGAGGCTATGTGCGTGCGCTCGAAGTGCCGTTGCTGCCGCACTCTGGTCTGGTGAGTTGGCACGAGGCGATTCTGACGTTGGAAGCCACGCGCGAGCTGGTGCCGCAGACGGTGCGCGAATGGGATCACAACTATCGCACCCCCGACGATCCGTTGCAGGTCGAATCGGTCGTGGCCGACGACGATCGCTCGGTCTATGGGAGCGTGAACCGCAGCATCGAGCACTTCCATTCGGTCGAAGAGGGGCAGGCGCTGGCTGATGCGCGGCGTGACGAACTGCTCACGCGGCAGATGCGACTCGCGGGCACGAGTAACGTGATTGGCATGATGCCCGGCATGGTGGTGCGGATCACCAATGACGTGGTTCCCGAGGCGCCGCACGGGATCGTGATCACGAAGCTCGTCACGACCGGCAGTCGCAGCCAGTCGGTGACCAACACCTTCGAAGCGATCCCCGCGCACCAGACCTACCGGCCGGAATATGTGCCCGAAAAGCACTGGCGATGGATCACCGGCATGCTGATCGGTGTGATCGAGTCCGGCGATGACGAACCGTACGCGTGGATGGATGAACACGGCCGCTATCGCGTCAAGTTTCTGTTCACTCGACACAGCGGCAAACGAGGCACGAACAGCATGCCGTTGCGCTTGCTGCGGACGTCTGCGTCGTATCAGGGTGGCTTGCACATTCCCTTGTTGCCAAGAACGGAGGTTCGCGTTGTCCCGACGCAAGGCAATTGCGATCGATTGCTGATTGCCGGGGCGGTTCATGACTACGCCCGCCGGGATCTGGTACATGGCAAGGAGGGCTGGTACAGCCGCGCCGTGTTCCGCTCACCGTTGCTTGGCAACAAGCTGCGCTTCGAAGACCTGAAAAACCACGAGGGCATTCGGCTGGCGACGGTGTTTGGGCAGTCATCGCTCAATATGGGTTATCTGGTCGACAGGGAGAAGAACAAGCGCGGTGAGGGCTTCGAACTGACCACGCAGCACTGGGGCACGGTGCGTGCGCCGAAGGGGCTGTTTTTCTCGGCGGACGCAGCCGCCGGATCCGAGACGCCGCACCTCGATATGCCTGCCGCGATCGCGCAGCTCAAGGCTGCGTTGCAGCGCGTGGCGGATCTTGCGGCAGCGACGACGCAAGCCAAGGGCGACCCTGCGGACCGTGCGGCGCAGACGGCACTGCTCGATGGCCTGAATCAGCTTCGCGACGCGGGGCTGCTTGCGAGCGCTCCCGGTGGTATGGCATTCGTGACACCGAAATCGACGCAGCACTCGGCGGGCGAGAACGTGATCGTCACCGCAGGGCAGGACATGGACGTGAGCATCGTCAAGCGCCTGCGCATGGTCGCGGGTGACCTGATATCGCTGTGCGCGCACAAGCTTGGCATCAAGATTTTCTCGAAAGGGAAAATCGAGTTGCAGGCCCAAGGCGCCCCTATGGATCTCTTTTCCGACCAGCAATTGCATGTGTCGAGCGCCGGCGCGAACGTGCTCGTGAGCGCTAAGACCAAGGCGACGGTGGTCAGCGGCGGTGCGTCAATGACCATCGAGAACGGCAACGTTGTCTTCAACTGTCCGGGCGAATTCCGCATCAAGGCGGCGTCGTTTAAGTTCGAAGGGCCTGGCCATACATCGGTCGAACTGCCACAACTGCCGGTAAGCGACTATCAGCCGAACACTCGATATAGCCACACGCATTAACGACCATGATTATCAGCCCCCCATTTTTGCCCGATGCAGGTCTCGCGGCCCCAACCGGGACGAACCCCGATCCGATGATGGACGCGGTGGACAAATTCGAATGCGCCCATGGTGTCTACCCGATCGCCTTCGATCGGCGCTGGCATTGTGGTGTGCATCTTCAGCCGAATACAAAGGCCAAGGTGTACGCGATCGCCGATGGCGAGGTCGTTGCCTACCGGGTGTGTCAGCATGCGGTTGACGACGGCGCGAGCCATACAGGATTTGTGCTGCTCAAGCATACGACCGAGACCGGTGAGGGCCGCACGCTGACCTTCTATTCTCTCTATATGCATCTGTTGCCGTTGGTGGAATATGGGGAGCACGGTGCGGACTCTAAAGAGTTGCCTTACGAGTTCTTGCGCATGCCGACTGGCCCGGTGAGCAAGGGGCAGGTGACGCCGGCGGTCTCGGGGGAGGGCAAGAAGGTCCGGCGCAAGGACGTGCTTGGGTGGCTTGGAAAATATGAAGATATGCCGCATTTGCATTTCGAAATCTTCATGTTGCCGGAGGATTTCGACGCCTATTTTGGGCGCACGCAACTGGGTAACAGTACGCCAACCCCTCCCGCTCCTACTGAAACCGACTGGTGGGGGCATGCGTACTTCGTCATTCCAGCAGGCAGCGCGTTTCGCCGTCTGCCTGAAAAAGCCGATGCCCGCAACAAATTACACGGGATCGCATTCAAGCCAGGTCACGAGGGCTCTAACACCCTGCCGTTGCTTGTTGAGACCTACTTCAGCCTCGGTTCGAAATACACCAACGTTTGGAGCTTGGCACAGGACGGCACCCGCGCGCTGCTCACGCCACAGCCCGTTGAGGAAAAGGACTACGAATACGATCTGTATAAGCGTGCGACAGCGCTTTATTCGTCATGTCCAAGCGATGGTTACGAACTACTGCGTTTTGGTCGCATCCTGTCCACAGACAAAAAATTGGCTGCCGATGCATGCGTGACATGGATGCAGGTCAACTGGGCGGCGGACAGGGCCGGCTACATTGATATCAATGACTCGAATATTCATAAGTTCTCCGACGCTGATTTCCTGTCCTTTATGGGTTGGCAGAAAATTAGTAACGGTAATACACCGTTCGGCAGTGACGGTCTATGCGATGTAGATGCATTGAAAAAAATTGTCAAGGCTGCTGCAGATAGTGAGCAGCCAACGGTAGTGGTGAAAACGACCGAAAACCAGAAAGCAGCCGCACTTTCGAGCTATGTGAAATACAACGATCAGGTACGCCAGCAGTTGTGCGGATTTGTCTGTGACGCGCCCAGCGAGTGGGATAGTGCAAATAACGAGGAGCGCTATGCGAAGTTGCTTGATGAGGACGGCTATTACCACGGTAATGACAAGGGCTACAATGATTTCATGAAGTATCTGAAGGAAGTTCAGTTTTGGAACAAGACAGGACTTCCGGCAGGGCAGAAGCTGTGGTTTTTCCATCCGCTTGCGTTTATTCGGCATTTCAGACGGTGTGGCTGGCTATCGTTGCCCGAACTCTCGTGCATCTACCCAGATAAGTTCTATAGACGTAAAGAAACGCCAGATCCAAATGCCAAGAGAGAACAATATCGGATATCGCTCAATCAAGGAATGCGCAAATATCTGATAAGCACATCAACGAGGATGACACATTTTCTTGGCCAAGGAGCCGTGGAATCATTCATGCTCGCTCGCATGTTGGAAGCGTCCACCACCAATTTTTCGGCGAGTCTTCAACCTGAGACAAGTGGTTATTACAACAGTAAAGATGATCGCTATTTCGACTATCTTGAAGGGCGAACTGATCTTGGAAACATCGCCTCTGGCGATGGGATCAAATTCCGAGGTCGTGGCATGAAGCAACTTACCGGGCGAGTGAACTATGCCAGCTACTGGGTGTACCGCGGCTGGCTAGATTCATCGTCATTCGACAAAAAATGGTGGGAAGATAAAACGCGTCGCCGACCTATTATTGCCGCCCCCCAACAAATTAGCATCGTTCCATTCAACTGCATCGATGCAGGCGGGTGGTATTGGACGGCAGGCGCTGCAAGCAATAAGTACATTACGATTAATTCATCGATCCAAGAACTAGACGTTTCCGCTCAAGCCATTTTCTCCGTATCTCGTTCCATTAACGGGATAAATAAAAAGACGCGTAAACCAAACGGGCTAGAAGATCGCATTAGCCACACTCAACGAATTTCAAAAATACTAATGGATCTGGCATGAAAAATATAAATGCCATCGCACTTCTTATTTTAAGCAATTTTACTTGGCTCATATCGCCTTCGTATGCGCAAAATATTACATTTAACAACGGGACGGAGATTCATCTTCCAACTTACGAAAACAAACGAACCAACCCAGATGGTTCCGGTTCCGTATGCGTAGATGTGAATCGACTAGAGGCGATAGCCACCATATGTCTATACGATAAAACTTCTTACAAAATTACTCAAGACAACGGATTCATTAAATATAGAGAACTTTCTTCGGAAGGTAGAAATCGAATTTCTTCATTGCCTGATGATGCCCTTGTGTACGTAGAAGGGAGCTATAGCACGCTCTATGAAACAAGAAAGGGAAAAATTGGCGATTTTATAGTATATGAGGCTGATAACACACTCTGTGACGTTTCTGACGCTACAGAAAAACGTCCCGCAGTCTGTTACGCAGCAGCACTAATTCCATCAAAAAAGTCCAACACGCCTCCAGCAATTTTTGTCTCCGCCATCATTGAACAGCCGCCCACTCCCGGCGGAGCGCTCAGTAAAAAAGCAGAGAATAAAGTAAATTCAATCAGAAAAATAATTAAATCCATAAGGGTCGTAAATAGTCACAAAGCGAAAGCCAAAATGAAATCTCCTATCCGTAAAGGCGACAAACTCGAACATGGCGGCGAAGTGACCGGAATGTGCTCTCCGTGGAGCACATTCATGGGCAGGCCACTTGCCCGCAAGGGCGACGAGGCAGTCTGTGATCTACACACGGCCCGACAGTCATTGATGAGGGCGCCGACAAGTTTCCCGATCGCGACCACAAGCTGTTCGCGCTGGACGGCCATCGCTGCGCATGTGGTTGTCGGCTGATTTTCGAAATTACATAAGTATGGTGGATTATTTTTTAATTTTACTTGGATTGATTGTTATGGGTGGTCGACGATTCTTCGCGTTGAATATTTCGCTGGCGTTGTTCATTCTGCTCCTTGTGCCGCGAGCCTATGCAGCCGGCGTTCCTGTTGCTATTCAGGCAGCAATAAAGGCCCGCACCGATGAGACTCATAAATTTCGGCCGCCTGTTATTGATGCCGGGCCTGTAATGCAGGGTGTTTATATTTATTTTGTTGAGAATTCGTCGGATATTCCGGGTTATGCCAAAGACGGTATGCCCTACGTGCTTGATGCGCACCTCTTGTTTGTTGATGGAAATCATGGATGGCACGATGTTGTTTTTGATCGTTATGTGAAGGATGACGGAGTTCCGGAGATTTCCGCTGTATTTTTTGTGAATGCTGATCATGAACAGAGAAGCAAGGAGGTTGTTGTTTTGGTGCGAACGCCACTCAATCATTATGATTACGGTGGTGAGTATTTTGATGGCTATGTCTACAAATTGACTGGTGATCCGAGAGCGGGAGTTGTTTTTGCTGGCCTGCAAAGTGATGTCAGTGCGCCTTTCTTAGATCAATGCGAGTGCGGTTTTCGCGATGGGCGAACTACGCATGCGCAGTATAAAGATGTTGATTCTATTAGAAAGGCGCTTAAAAATAAATATCGAGCTGCTCATTGGGTAAATTGAGTGATTTATTATTGATGTGTGGAAGGCTAAATGAAATCTCCCATCCGCAAAGACGAGAAACTCGAACACGGCGGCGAAGTCACCAGTGGCTCGCCCTGGACCGAATTCATGGGCCGGCCCCTTGCCCGCAGGGGCGATGAGGCGACCTGCGAACTGCATGGCCCGACCGTCATTGACGAGGGCGCCGACAAGTTTCCCGATCGCGACCACAAGCTGTTCGCGCTGGACGGCCATCGGTGCGCATGTGGTTGCCGGCTGATCTCGTCGTTGCCGAACGTCCACTTCGCGTAATGCCCGTCGACCTTTCTCCGGCGGGGCGCCCGAGCGCCTATCCGCACCGGCCACGCTTCTGGCCGTGGTGGTTCTGCATCTGGCTGGCGTGTGCGGTGTTCGGAGCGGCCATTACTTTGCTGATGTGGCCGAAGAGTGAACGCGCGGGCGACACATGGTTCTGGTTCTGCGTCGTCGGTATCCCGAACGGCTTTTTCGGCTTGCTCTTCGCGATCGAGCGCGCTCGCTATGAGGCCATGTGGTATCGCGCATACCACCGCAACGTCCATCGCGACCGATGGCTGGCGGAGCGCATCCGCGTCGCCCAGCAGCCGCTTCGGGTGCTGGGCGTCGGCTACTGCTTGCCCTTGAACGACCAGACGCTTGCACAGGCGATCCATGCTGGCATGCGTTTGCCGCGACAACAACAGCCCCGTTTGGGTGCGGGTGTCGTCGAGCATTGCCGTTTTGATGACTCGCCGGAAATATTCGACGAAGTCGACGCGGTCGATCCAACTGACGAGGGCGGGACCGATGCCGTAGAGGAAGAGGCTCCAAAGCGACCCGCTACCCAGCTTGCACTCAGGATTGCCGAAGCGCTTGAACCGCTCACTGCGAGCCTGCATGCGCTCACGCACTATGAATCGGCTCACTGGCCAAAGGTGCGCGTGCTGGCCGAACCCGGCGAGGAAGTTTTGCGCGAGCAGGAGGTGCGCGACGCGCTGCAATTGGCCGGTCTGCCACCGCTTACCGTGTTGGCGGTACCGGCTTCGCACGGATTGCTGGTGGCTGACGCGTGGCTCGACGCCCGCGAGGCATGCCCGCTGCTCGTGATTGCTACGACATGGCACGAAAAACAGCCGCCGGCCGGCAGCACGGAGGGATGTGTCGCGATGCTGCTCGATGCCGGCTTCTACTGTCTACCTGAAGGTGTGCCCGTGATGGCAACCCTTCATCGGCCAGTCGAAGGCAAGACCGACGAGATTGAGTACGGATTCGCGAATGCCGTGATTTGGGGCAGGGCGGATTTCTCTGTCGTTACGCGTGCCTGGGTCACGCGTGCCGTCAAGCGTTGCAATCAGGGGCTGCGCATCGCGAACCTGGATGCGCTTGCGAATAGCGACGCCCAATGCGAACTCGCCTACATCGTCGGCGATTTTGGTAGCGCCTGCGGCTGGCTGTCCGTCGCAGCCGCTACCGAATGTGGTGCGACGGACGCGCCACAACTGATCATCGATGGCGCGCAGTCCGCCATTGTTCACGTTCTTCCCGGTACGCACGGGAAGGAACCTTTGTTGTCTGAACACGCTCAGCATGACCGATCCGAAACTGACTTTGCGACCGCTTGACTCAGCCCCCGCTGAGGAATCTGCGCCCTCTGGACGGCTCGCGCTCTGGGGAGTGATCGTTGCAGCCCTGATCGTTTCCGCGTTCGCGATTGGCCTCGTGTGGGGCCGGGGCGACCTGTTCGGTCTCGCGCCCGGTGTGGCGCGTATGCAGGTGGTGATCATCATCGTCATCGCCCTGCTTGGCTTCATCGCCATACATTTCTGCTTGTTTTTCATCGGCGCATACGCCGTCGCTGGACGGATGTTTCGCAAGGAGACCGGTGACACGACGGAGGCGCAGAATCCGCTCAAACGCGACGCACGTCTGCAACGGATGGTCGATGAACTACGTGTCTCGCAAGGATGGCGCTGGCGATACCGATCACCGTGGCTGCTGGTGAGCGGAACGGACGCATTGATCGACAAAGTCGCGCCGGGCCTCAAGCGCGCGGGTGCGATGTCAGTCGGCAACGCGATCCTCGTGCACGTGGCACCGGACGGCATCGAGGCGAGCGAGTGGCGCCGTCAGATCCAGAGGCTGCGGCCTCGGCGGCCGGTCGATAGCGTAGTGCAAGTCACGCACGTGGATGAGCGCGATACCGAACTGCCGCGTGTGCTTGCCGCGCTCGCGAACGATCTCGGCTGGGCCGCGCCCGTTACCTTCCTGCATGCGGTGCCTGCGCAGGGCGGGAGCCCCGAGACGTTCGAGACGATTGGCGCGTTTCCGGGGCCGGCGTACAAGGGAGCGCCAGCAGCGGTCGCCTTACGCGATCAGCTTGCCACTATTGAGCGTGGTACAGCGGATGCAGGCGTGCGGCTTTGTGCGGCACCCGCACGCGTCAACTATCTCGCCGAGATCTCGCAATACATCGGTAAACAGCACGAACACATCGTCACGAACTGGCAAGCGCTACTTGCTTCGCACTCTTTGCGAGCGCCGCTGGCGGGGGTGATGTTCGCGCCCGTATTTGCAACGACGGTGACCATGCCGGCGCCCGTGCCGGTCGCCGAGGGCGGGGACGCGGCGCCAAACGCTGCAACAGTTAAGAACGAACCGGTTGAGTTCCCGCGACAACCCGCCGCGTTATTGCCGACGTGGCTTGAAATTGCCAGCCGACGAGGCAACGGCCGGCGCGTGGGGTTCTACTGGCCGAACGCGCTGGCGATGTGCGTGACCCTTGCCGCGATTACATGGTGCATATGGATGACCGCATCGTTCATCGGCAACCAGCAACTCATGCGCGAGGCGGAGGAGACGGCGAACGCTGCCGTCGGCGCCCGGCCACAGACGGCAGTTGCCTGGCGCACGCAGCTCGCGTTACAGCAGTTGATGGAAAAGCTTGAATACCGGCAGCAGCATGGCGCGCCGTGGTACCTGCGCGCGGGCCTGTCGCGCAATGGCGATATCCTGAATGATCTCTGGCAACCCTACCGAATCGCGGCGACCCGTAACTTGCAGATACCCGTCGTGCAAACGATCGGCGAACTGCTGAAAGCCGCAGACCAGACTCGCGCCGACAGCCTTCAATCGCAGGACATACGCAGCAGTACCTACAACGCGCTCAAGACGTACCTGATGCTCGGCGACCCGTCGCGCGCCGATCCGGCGTTTCTAAAGCGCCTGCTGGTCGCCTTGTGGTCGCGACCCGTCGAGATGCCGCTAGGCGAGCGCGACGATACCGGCCGGCGGCTCGCGGCGTTTTACGCCGATCACCTCCAAGCGCATCCCGAATGGCGGATTGCGATGGACGACAGTGTTGTGACCTCGACTCGTAACATGCTGGTCACCCAAATGGGACTCGAATCGGCCGACGATACGGTGTACCAAAGTATTCTCGACGACGTTAAGAACAAATACGCCGACGCGTCGCTCGAAACCCTCCTGAACGGTGCCGATGCCTACGGGATGTTCACGGCGTCGCAGACTGTACCGGGAATCTATACGCGCGCAGCATGGGACGGGATGATCGCTGCGGCGATCGACAAGGCATCCCGCGAGCGTCGGGTGAGCCGTGACTGGGTGTTGACCGGTTCGCAGGCGTCGCATACGAAAACCAAGGCGATCGTTGACGAAAAGCGCGCGGCCGAGGAACTGAAGCAGCGGCTGACGGCGCGCTATTTTGGCGAATACACGGCTGCGTGGCAGCGCATGCTCAACAGTATGCAGTGGCAGCCGGCATCCAATCTCAGCGGCGCGGTCGAACAGCTTTCTCGACTCGCGGATGCACAGACCTCGCCGTTGATCGCGCTGATGAAATCCGTGCAATATCAGGCGCAGGCGGGGCGCCCGTCGCAGGCGCTGGCCGACACGCTGGTGCGCAAGGCGCAAGACCTGATCGGCACGGACGAGCAGGCGGGAGCGGCCGTCGTCAATCCGCTCGACAAACCGTTTGGTCCGCTGCTCGTACTGATAGGCGACGCGGGCGCGTCGCCGACCGCTGCAAATGAGAAGACCGCTGCGCCGGCCAGTATCGCGCTGAACGGCGTGAGCCTGTCGCGCTACCTGACGGCAGTCACGACGATGCGGCTGAAGTTGCAGCAGATTTCCGGCAGTCCCGATGCGCAGGCGATGGCGCGCTCGCTTGCGCAGGCGGTGTTCCAGGGGAAGTTGTCGGAGTTGTCGCAGGCGCGCGATGACGCGGCGCTGACGGCCGCAAGTCTGGGTACGGCGTGGGCGGGTTTTGGCGATGCGGTGTTTACGCAGCCGCTCGAGTCCGCGTGGCAGACGATCCTGCAACCGGCCGCAGCGAGCCTGAACGACGCATGGCGAGCCAGTGTTGCTGCGCCTTTCAACGCGGCGATGAGTGGCCGCTATCCGTTCTTCGATACGCAGGCCGATGCGTCCTTCGCCGAGCTTGGCCGCTATGTGCGTCCCGATACCGGATTGATCTCGCGTTTCGTCACCACACAACTGGCCGGCGTGATGAAGCTGGAGGGCGATCACTGGACGCCGAATGAGTTTGCGCCGCAGGCGCTGCAGTTCGACCCGAAATTCCTGAGCGCCGTCCGGCAGTTGTCGACGGTTGGCGCGCAGCTTTACTTGCAGGGCGACGCGGGAGAGAAATTCGAAATGATGGCGCTGCCGACACCGAAGGTAACGCGCTCGGAACTGTCGGTCGACGGCAAGCAGATCGTCTATTTCAATCAGCAGGAGCGCTGGACGCGGCTGGCGTGGCCGGGCAATGGCCTGAACGGACACGCGGGGCTCACGTGGCAGACGCTCGACGCGAGCCTGCGGCAGGCGTTCGGTTCGACCGGCGATTGGGCGTTCCTGCGGCTGCTGAGCAAGGCGGACGTCAAGCAGCTTGATAGCACGCGCTATCGGCTCACGTGGAACACCGGGAACGGCGAGCCGCTTTCGTACGTGCTGCGCACACAGGTCGGCGCCGGGCCGATCGACCTGTTGAAACTGCGCGGGTTCCGAATGCCTGATCGCATTTTCGTGGTCGGCAAGGCGGGTGTCGTGTCCACCATGCCGCTCCTGCCGCCGCTGCCCCCGGATCTCCAGCCATGAGTGAAGACAAAAACAAACCGTTGATGCCCGAAGGGGGCGGCTTCGGCGCGGAGGACGATCCGTACCTGCGCTACTTCGATGCCGAGATGTGCTACCTGCGCGAAGCGGGGCGGGAATTTGCGAAGGACCAGCCGCAAGGCGCCCGCCGTGTGGGAATGACGATGATGCCCGGTGCGCTACACGACAGTGTCGAGCGGACTTACGAGGGCTTCGCTTTCCTCGCGAGCCGGCTGCACATGAAGCTTGACGACGCGTTGCCGGAAATCGCTGATCCGCTGATCGACCACCTGTGGCCGCATGCAGGTCGCACGATTCCGTCGCTGGCGATCCTCGAATGCATGCCCCGCACCGGCGAGGCGCGGAATCTCGATACGTTGCCGCCTGGGTTGCAGGTGCGTTCGACACCGGTCGGCCATGGCGGGACGATATGCGTTTATCGAACCACTCAGGCGGTAAGCCTGTTGCCGCTCAACGTGCGCGAGGCGGGCGCGCGCATGCGCGAGGACGGTCGCACGGTGATTCGGCTCGCGTTCGACCTGCTGCACCGCGAGCAGCGGTTGCGGGATGACCTGTCGCGTATCCGGCTTTACCTGCATGGCGACCGGCCGACTGCTTCCGCGCTGTACGCGGTGTTCACGCGCCAGGTCGAGTCGATCGGCGTGCGCATGCCGCGCATACTCGACGGCCAGTTGCAGCCGCGTCCGGCCATGAGATTCGAGGCGGCTGGCTTTGGCGCACAGGCGCGACTGTGGCCGGTCAATCACGACGCACGCGACGCCGATCTCGATCGCGAGCAGACGATGCTCGAATATTTTGCGTTCCCGGAGAAATTCCACTTCGTCGACTTGTGCGGTTTCGACGCGGCGAGTGTGCCACCGGGCGAAACGCGTGTTGAATTCGAAATCGTGATCCGGGATCGGCTGCTCGGTGACGTCACGTTCGGCGCGGACAATATCCGGTTGTTCTGCACGCCGGTGATCAACCTGTTCGAGTTGGACGCGCAGGCAATCCGACCGAACGTACACGATCGCGACTATCCGGTGCTCCCCCCCGCGTCAGCAGGCGATCACGTTGAGCCCTACGAAGCGCTGTCAGTCGTGGCGACCGATCCGCGCACCGCCAATCAATACGCGTATCGGTCGATCAAGGAATTCCGTCACCGCGGCGGGATGATGCGACACGAGTCGCCGGATCGCTACTACCACGCGTCGATTCGGCACGGCGTGACCGGCCAGCGCGAGATGGTCGTGACGTTAGGGGGGCATCTGTGGGATGAGCCGGGCAGCCTGCCGGACGGGCACGTGACGGTCCGGGTGTTGGCAAACAATGGCAGGTTGCCGCGCATGGCCCTGCGTGAATCGATGATTGCCACGCCTGCTTCGACCTTTAACGGTGTCGAGCGCGTACGCAACCTGACGGCCCCGACGATGCCGCTGTATCCCCCGCGCGGTGGCCACTATGACTGGCAGGTGATCTCTCACTTCAATGCGGCCGGTGCGAGCGAACTGAACATGATGGACGCGAAGGTGCTGCGCGGCGCGCTGTTGTTGTACGACTGGACGCGACAGGACGATAACCGGCGACGCATCGAGGCGATCCACAACGTGTGGCTCGACGAGGAAACGGAACTGGTGGGGGCGCGCGTCGATCGCATCGTGAATGTGAACGTGGGTATCGAGCCGTCGGGTTTCGCTGGGCCGGGCGACGTCGCGCTGTTCGGCGACGTACTCAGCCGCTTCGTAGGCCGCTACGCGTGTTGCCACTTTGCGGTGCGGCTCGTTCTGTATGAGGGCGTGGGCGGCCCGATCGGGCGCTATCCGTGCATGAGCAAGACGGGAGATTGGTTGTGATACCGGGGACGCATCGGATGATGCGAAGCATTCGACAGGTAGCGGTCGGTGCGCTGACGGTCGCGTCGATGTCTGGCTGCGGCATGTGGCAGTCGGTGAAGGATACGACGGTCGACGCGACGCGCGCGGTATTCATCGCGAAGGTCAAGCAGATGAATCTGGTGATCGAAAGCCGTTC
The DNA here is from genome assembly GCF_009362305.1 of Burkholderia sp. BE17. Classification (NCBI taxonomy): domain Bacteria; kingdom Pseudomonadati; phylum Pseudomonadota; class Betaproteobacteria; order Burkholderiales; family Burkholderiaceae; genus Burkholderia; species Burkholderia sp. BE17. The sequence goes on along the minus strand of NZ_WHNU01000007.1, from coordinate 85,518 downwards.
CGCCCTCAACGAAAACGAGCAAGGCCAATCGTTACCGGTTGTGGTGCGCGTCTACCAGTTGAAAGACGCGAAGGTCTTCGGAAAAGCGAGTTACACCCAACTGCTCGATGACGATAGCGCGTTACTGAAGGCCGATCTACTCGGCGGTATGGAAACCACGCTCGGGCCTGACGCCGCGGTGAAGCTGTCTGCGCCCATGGCGGATGATGCGCAAGTTGTCGGTGTTGCGGGATTCTTTCGTGATCAAGCGGGTGCCGAGTGGCAACTGGTGATTCCGAAATTGCAATGGAAGAAGACTGATCCCGTCAAGCTGATCGTGACCGGCAATCGGATGGAGTTGGTGCCATGACCGAGGCGCATTTTCGGGAGCTTGATCGTCGGCGAGGGAATGCCTGATGTGATCTGGCGATAGCGAAAGCGCCGGAGCGCCGACGCGACTCATTCACGGCGTTCGTCCGGACTTGCAGCGGGTACAAAGTCCAGCGTTGGGGTGCCGTCGAGGATCGCTTGCGCCCCGCCATCGAGCGGATTCGAGATGCGTTCAGATCGATGATCGTCCGAGATAATCAACCATCCCCGCTAACTTGCCGCCCACCGGCAGTCAACGTCGCTTGCACCCCGGCGGCCACAGACTCCTCATCCGTTGGAAACGCGTCCAGAATCGGCTCCTGATCGCCCGTCCAGGCTCCTGTTCCATTGGAAAGCGCTGCCTGCCCGGCGCTAACCATCCATGACAGTGTGCCCGCCGGCGATTCGCTAGAATGCCCGGTTGCCGCCGCCGCTTGACGCGGGCGGCGCTTCGCGCGCTACACTGCGTTCATTCCATTCCCATCCAACCTCCCATCCCGCTGACGATGACGTCTCCTGTCCTGAACGGCCTGCGCATCGGTATCACGATCGGATTGCGTGCCCCCGACGAAAGCCTGTGGATCAACGGCATCAAGCAGAACGCGCTGTTTCTCGCGAAGCTGCTGATGGCGTCGCCGCGCGGCTACCGCGTGACGCTGGTCAACACGACCGACGTGCCGCTCACCGACGCGCTGCCGTGGGATCGTGCCGTGTACGACACACGCGCGTTCGCCGACATGAAGGATTCGCTCGATGTGGTGATCGAGCTCGGCGGGCAGATCGACGCCGAGCAGACGGCCTACCTGAAAGCGCGCGGCGCGAAGCTCGTCAGCTACTGCTGCGGCGTCGAGTACATCAACGCGATGGAGTCGATGCTGTTCGGCCGCCGGCTGTGGGATTCGCTGTTCGTCAACCGCGGCTTCGACGAGGTGTGGGCGATTCCGCAGATCGCGCCGTCGTCGCTGCCGTTCCTGCAGTCGCTGCGCCGCTGCCCGGGGCGCGTCGTGCCGTTCGTGTGGGATCCGATGTTCCTGAGCGTGCGCGCGCAATCGCTGCCGGAGCACGGCGAATACCGGCCGCGCAGCGAGCCGGGCAAGCGGTTGACGGTGATGGAGCCGAACCACAACGTAGTGAAGTTCTGCGTGTATCCGATGCTGATCATCGACGAGGCGTTTCGCCGCGATCCCGATGCGATCTGCTTCACTCACGTGACGAACGCCGATCGCCTCGCGCACGACAGCCCCGAGTTCGTGATGCTGATGAATTACCTGGACATCGTGCGCGCTGGCAAAGCGAGTTTCGTCGGGCGCTTCGATACGCCGCTGTTCCTGGCCGACATGACCGATATCGTCGTGTCGCATCAATGGTCGAACCCGCTCAACTATTTCTATTTCGACGTGTGCTGGCAGGGCTATCCGCTCGTGCACAACGCGAGCCTCGCGCCCGATCTCGGCTACTACTATCCGGACAACGACGTGCAGCAGGGCGCCGATGCGCTGCTGCGCGCGCTGCATACGCATGACGACGACTGGGAAGCGTACACGCGGCGCCAGCGCGACATCCTCGGCCGCTATACGTCGGCGAATCCCGCACTCGTCGCCGAATACGACGCGCTGCTCGCGAACCTGATCGGTGCGACGGCCGCATAACGCCCGTTTTTTCGAGGCGCTTGCCCGTTGCGCCGCGGGCCGCCATCGGGGCTGTCCCACCCTAATGTCTGATGAATTGATGCCGTTAAAAAAGAAACCGTCGAACCCGTTCGGGTCGACGGTTTTTGAAGGCACGAATTTGACGGCTCCGAGGGAAGTCCGTCGGAAACAAGTTTATAGGTTAACGAATTGGAAAGATTGTTAAACTTGGTTCAATCTATAATCATCATATAATTAAACTTGATATTATTGATTAAAGGCTGGTTGATTCTGCTTTGAGATTCATTAATATCGTTAGAAGCGTGAAAATTGAATGCTGCGATGATCGAATGGCGCAGCGGCAGGTTTTCAACGGGCGGTAAGCCCGGGCGGCCGGCTACGGCGGCGAGCTTGGCATCGAATGCGGACGGCGCTTCACGGGCCGGCATTGATCCGATCAATTGAAAAATTCCCGATTCACGGGATTGGCGTGTCGCCGGAAAATCGATTCGGACAAATTTGTTCGGACGAAAAAGATAAGCGACTTCCGGATCGGGGTTCCGTAATTCGCGTTGTGTAACCTGTCGCACAGTCGGTGTCGTGCGTACATGGTGTATTCCCGGTAATTGAATATCGTTGACAATATCGAATTTGACGGCGCGCCGAAGCGAAAAGTACGCTCCCGGAAAAGATCGACATAACAGAATGGGCCGGGTAGGCGGCGGAGCGCGTCATGGTCGGTTCGCTCCGCATGTTTGTTGAGGTCGAGCCGTCTTCGGCGGCTCGCCATTTGCCGGAGCGCCGGATGAATGCGGTCGAAGCTCGCCTGGAGGCGAATCGGGAAGCGAATCGTGACGAAATCGATCTCGTGTTCGGCGCGCCCGACGATCATCCCGACCTCGCGTCGGTACGCAGTTTCGTGGAAAGCCGGCTCGGGTTCGCGCACGAGCCGGTGTGCCGATCCGACCTGTCGGGCGGCGTGCTGTACCAGGAGTGCCTGGCGCGGTTGCGCTGGGGCGAGCGCGACGCGTTGCCGCCGGCCGCGTTCCTGCCGCGCCTCGAGTCGCTCGGGCTGATGCGCTGGTTCGACCGGCTCGTGGTGAGCCGGACGATCGACGGGCTGCGCGCCGATCCGGGCACCGTCTACGGTTGCAACGTCGCGGCGGCGAGCGCGGTCGTCGACAACGCGTGGCTGGCCATTTTCAGGCGGCTCGAGCGCGAGCCGTCGGTTGCGGCGCGGCTGGTGGTCGAGATCACGGAGACGGGGCCGCTGAACCCCGTCGCGGGCCGGTCGTTCGTGAACCGCTTCCGGCAGGCCGGATGCCGGATCGCGATCGACGATTTCGGCGTCGGCTTCAGTGCTTTGAACAATCTGGTGGTCGGCAATCCCGACATCGTGAAGCTCGACCGGTCGGTCCTGTCGATGATCAAGCGCAATGCGGTCGGGCGCTACCAGTTCCGCAGGCTGATCGCGTTCGCGCATGAAGGCGCGCGGCACGTCGTCGTCGAAGGCGTGGAGAACGAGCTCGACCGGCAGATCATCGTGGATGCCGGCGTTGCATGGGCGCAGGGCATCCGCTTTTCATTGCGGTCGCCGGCCGCCGCGTAACGGCGCGGGAACAGGCGGGCGGCGTGCGTGATGTGCGCCGGAGTCGGGCGGGTCCGGCGCGTGGCCGGGACGAATCGCAAAGGGGCACACATGGCGGAGACGAAGACCGGACGCGGAACGGGCACGCAGGCGGCCGATGCGCGCGACCTGGTCGCGATCGCCGAGCTGGCCGACATGCTGTGGCAACTGGGCGCCGAATCGACCGATGTGCCGATCGACGTCGTGCCGTATCTCGACGGCCTGAAGGCCGTCGCACGCCGTATTCAGCGGATGACGCCGCTCGACGCCAACGGCCGCGAGCTGGCGGCGCGCCACTATTACGCAGGCGTCATCGCGGGCGCGTGTGGCGACGATTCGGCAATCGCGCGCGGCGTATCCGACAGCCTCGTGAAGCAAACCGGCGGCGCAAGCCGGCCGGCGGCTCGTTGCTTCGCCGTGCTCGCGCGCACGGGGCGGCGGCATGGCCGCGTATTCGCCGCGTCAAGCGGCGCTCGGGTGCTGGTGTAGCGCACCTTCCCCTGTTGAGAAAAATCATTCGTGGGGCTGGCCACCATAAGGGGCCGTCATTGGCGCGAACAGGCCCTGGCGCATCCGGTGCGCGCGCGGGCCGGCATGCGGCCGGCTTCGACATCGTCCGGGCGCAACGGCCCGGACGCCCGGACGCACGGCAAATCGATCAATCCTTCCCGAACCCGCCAAGCACCAGCGCCATCGCGCGGTCGATCGCGTCGTCCCATTGGCCGACGTGCGCGGCGCGCACGATCCGGATGCCCGGGTAGAGTGCGGTGCGCGAGCCGGTTTCCCAGCGCGCATCGGCCTTCGGGCTGAGCAGCAGCACGGCCGGCACGCCGAGCGCGCCGGCGACGTGGATGTGCGCGGTGCAGGTGGTCACGATGGCGTCCATCGCGAGCATCAACGCCGCGAGATCGCTGAAATCGCCGATCGCGTGATGCGGGAACGTGACCGGCAGGTCCGATTGCTCGGACTGCGCGGACAGGTCGCGGTTGATGCAGTACACGGCGTGGCCCTGCATCCGTGCAAGCGGTGCGAAATCACGCAGGCTCGCCGCGCGATGGAAGCGCGCGTCGCTTTCGTCGCGGCCGCGCCAGTTGAGCCCGATGCGGCGCGTGCCGGGCGCATGGCCGTCGCGCGACACGCGCTCGCGCCACGCGGCCGCATGCGCGGGCGGGCACGACAGGTACGCGGCCGGTGCGCCTTCCGGCGCCGGCGCGTAGCCGAACCGGGCGGCGAGCATCAGGAACGAACACCAGTAGTCGTGCGCGATCTGCGGCGTGTCGGCCCATGCGCCGTGCACGCCGATGAAATCGATGCGCGGGAACGTATGGCGCAGCAGCCCCGTCAGCGCATCGGGGACGACGACGGTCACGCCCGCACAGCCGAGCACGCCCAGCGCATGCAGGTAGCGCGCGTACTGGAACTGGTCGCCGGCGCCGCCGTAGCTGAGCACGAGCAGCCGCTTGCCTTGCAGCGGCTGGCCCACGTAGAGCCGCTCCATCGGCAGTCCGAACCGCGCGGCCGTCAGCACGTTTTCGCTGGCGATGGTGGCGCGGGCGGCTTCTTCGCGCCGGCCGGCGCGCAGCAGCAGCGCCGAGCGCGCCAGTTCGATGCGCCCGCGCGCCGCGTCGGGCAGCGCGGCCGGATCGCCGAAGCGGTCGAGCGCGGCGAGCCCGGCGTCGGGCGCGCCGGCGAAGCCGTAGCACGACGCGAGCTGCAGCGCGATCGCATCGTCGTCGAGCCCGCGGCCACGCGCACGTTGCCAGCGGTCGATCGCATGGCCCCACTCGCAGCGCGATTCGTGGTCGAGCGCGCGATTCCAGTTTGTTTCGGGCGCGTCGGCGTCCACTGTGCCCGCGGTCGCATGATTCGCGCTGCTTGCGGCCGCCGATGCGGTGGCGAGCGGCTCGCCCGAGATGAACAGCCGCTGCCGGTCCCAGCGCGGGTTCGGCACGCAGAGCATGTTCAGCCCGTCGATCCGGTAGAACGTATAGTCGAGGCCGGCGAACGTATCGATGATCGGCGCTTCGCCGACTTTCCAGTATTCGATCCAGCACCACGGCAGATGCGTCTCGATCAATCGGCGCGCGCCGCGCAGCGCGTCGATCTCCATCCCTTCGATGTCGAGCTTCAGGAAATCCAGCCGCGGCAGGCCGAGCGAATCGAGCCTGACGACCGGCGTCGGCGTGCCGCTCGCCGATTGGCCGTCGACGAGCGACACCGAACCGAAGTCGGCGTCCTGCCCGTAGTCGATGTCGGGCACCTTCATCGTGCCGTTGGCGCTGGCGAGCCCCATGTTCAGCAGATGGAGGTTGTCGAGCTGGTTGAGCGCGACGGTGCCGCCGAGCGCATGGAACAGCGTGCGCTGCGGCTCGAACGCGTACACGCGGCCGCCGCGCGCGTGCAGCCGGTGTGCGATCGGCACGCACACGAGCCCCGCATTCGCGCCGCCGTCCACCGCGATCGCGCCGTCGGGCAACTGGTCGATCACCTGCAGGATCGTGTCGAGCTCGGCCTGGATATGCGGCCGGCCGGTCTTGATCAGCGCCTCGGCCTGCAGCGCGCAGTGCCGGTTGATGACGAACGGGCCGTGGATCGAATCGATCACGACGAAATTGCGGACGGTCTGATTCATGGGCAGGAACGCGTGCGAAGGAGGTCAGCCGAGCGCGCGGCCGGCGAACAGCTGCTGGATCTGCGCGGAATATGCGCGGACGTTGTGTTCGGCGAGCGTGTCGACCTGGTGCAGGCAGCGGCGGGCGGCCGCCGCATAGTCGTCGAGCCGCGCGTCGTGCGTCTGCGCGGCGGTCGCGATCGCGCGCGCCGCGTCGAAGATCTCGAAGTCCGGATAGTAGTAGCCGACGTCGCGCAGGAACGGCGAGTTGTGCACGAGCGGGTAGTTGCCGTACAGCGCGTCGTACAGCAGGTAGTTGAGGCCGTTTTCCCAGTGGTGCGACACGACGATGTCGGTGTGATGCGCGGCCCACGCGACGAACGGCGCGCGCACGTCGGCTGTCGCCTTGCCGTCGCGCACCATCTCGAGTCCGAGCGCGAGATGCTTGAAGGCGACGTTCTCCTTCTTGTCGAACGTGTTGGTCATGTACACGTGCTCGACGAGCTCCGGGTGCTCGACGTAGCACGCGTTCGCGGCGAGCATCGGCACGATCGAGCTCTTCACGACGTTCAGGTTCGGTTCGAAGAACGCGATGCGCTTTGCCGGGCCGTGGTTCCGGTAGCCGAAGCGGGCCTTCAGTTCGGGGTCCGCGTCGAGGCTGCGCTCGATGAAATACGGCGACCAGATGTGCGGCAGCTCGATCACCGGCGCGCGATACACGGCCTGGAAATAGGCCGCGCACGTATGCATGTGCTGCGGGTTGGTCCAGATCTCGTCGAACTGCACGCGGTGCGGGTTCGGCCGCCAGTCGTTCTTCTCGAAGTTGATCGTCTCGACCGCGATCACGTAGTCGTTGCCGAAGCGGTACGACACGCACTTGCCGCCGCGCCGGCGCACGGCGTCCGTGTGCGACGGGTCGATGAACGCGTTCATCTCGATCAGCAGGTCGGTCTGGTGAACGACCGACGACAGCGGCCGCAGCGCGTCGCCGAACGCGTCCATCATCAGCGCCTGCGGATAGTCGGTGACGCCGTCGTCGTGCGCGAGCCAGACCTCGCCGATCAGCGGCGACTGCTTCAGCAGCATGTACAGGTACACGCAATGCTGGTTCGCGCCGTTGTACCAGATCGACTGCGTCGCGTCGCGCTGCACGTTCATCGTTATCGCGACATTGAGTTTCATGGCGGCTCCGGTGAGGCGGGCGGTGCGCGGCTTACTGCACGGCGCCTTGCGACTGGCGCGGCACGTAGCCCGTCAAGTGCCAGCGGCCGTCGTCGTCGAGGCGAAAACTCAGCTTCTCGTACACGGTCGCGCCGCTCGTCAGCGTGGTTGCATAGTCGACGTTCGCGTAGAGCCCGTCGGGCATCGTCGACGCATTCTTGTAGCGGATGCGCGTGATCTGCGCCCAGCCGCGATGGCTGACCGCACCGACCGACTGGCGAGCCTGCTGCATGTCCGCCGCGAACTGGTCCTGCTTGATGCGCGTCTTCACGAACGCGGCGGCATCGCTCCACACCGCGCCGTACTGGCCGGCGTCGAGCTGCTTGAACACTGCATCCGAATCGCGGAGCAACGGGTCGGCCGTTTCGCCGGCCGATTGCGCGTGCGCGCCGATCGCGATCGACGCGACGGCGCAGCCGATCAGCCATTTCGCGCGGGTGAGGGGCGTGCGTGCGTTCATGTCGGGTTCCGGAAAGGGCGGCGCGTCACGCGTCGCGATAGAGGGTGGCGATCGCGTCCGTATAGGCGGCGACGTTGTCGGGGTTATAGATGCTGACCGAGTCGAGCACATGCTTCGACTGTTCGCGGTACGCGTCGAGATTCGCGTCGTGTTCGGCGAACGCCTGCAGCAGCGCGCGGCCGCCGGCCTGGCAGTCGAAGTCCGGATAGAAATACCCGGCCTTGCCGAGGAACGGCGAGTTGTGGATCAGCGGATAGTCGCCGTACAGCAGTTCGTAATACAGGTAGTTCTGCGCGTTTTCCCACGTGTGCGACACCACCGCATCGCCGTACGCGGCCATGAACTCGTACACCGCATAGCGGCTTTCGAACGTCGTGATGCCGTGCTCGACGATGTCGAGGCGCTTCGCGAAGTGGACGAAGGTCGCGTGCTCCTTGATGTGGATCGTGTTGCACACGCGCACGAACTCAAGGAATTTCGGATCGGCGCGGTATGCCTCTTCCGTGACCAGCATCGGGATGATGCTCGTCTTCACCATGCAGATGTTCGGCTCGAACATCGTCACGCGCCAGCGCGGCTTGCCGGGCCGATAGCCGTACGACAAGCCGGCGCCGAGCGTCGCGCGCGCCTTGTCGAACAGCATCGGGTGCCAGATGTGCGGGACGATCGTGACGGGCGCGCGCAGGCCCGTCTGGTAATAGTGCAGGCACGAGCGCTCGAATTCGGGAATCGTCCACACCGCGTCGTACGGCGCGCCCGAGAACAGGAAGCCCGGCGGCTTGTTGAACATCGCGCGTTCGATGTCGATCACGTAGTCGTTGCCGACCCGCATCGTGACGACCTTGCCGCCGCGCTCGCGAAACGCGCGCAGGTAGTCCGCGCCGAACTGCGCGCTCATTTCGATCAGCACGTCGCAGCGTTGCAGCGCTTCGTCCATCGACAGCAGCGGCACGTCCCATTCGCCGAGCATCATCTGCGGATCGGCGACCTGTTCGCCGCCGTTCACCATCACGGCTTCCGCGACGAGCGGCGACTGGCGCAGCAGCAGGATCAGCAGCAGGCAGTTCTGGAAGATGCCGTTTTCCCACAGCGACTGGCCGGCGCCGCGCACGAACAGCGATACGCCGACGACGAGACGCTTGCCCTCGCCGGGCGCTTGACGGGCATTGGAGTCCGACATGCGTATGCTCCGGTTCAGGCGACCAGACGCGAGACGAACGCGTCGAGGTTCGCGGGGTTGTCGATCGAGACCGACTGCAGCAGCCGGCCGGCTTTCGCGCGATAGTCGTCGAGGCGTTCGTCGTGATGCAGCCACGCGTCGAGCAGCGCGCGGCCGCCCGCGGCCGAGTCGAAGTCCGGGTAGTAATAGCCGGCGTCGCCGAGCAGCGTCGAGTTGTGGAGCAGCGGATAGCCGCCGTGCAGCACGTCGTAATACAGGTAGTTCTGCCCGTTTTCCCAGTGGTGCGACACGACCGCATCCGCGTGGCGCGCCATGAAGCCCGGCAGATCGATGCGCGGCTCGAAGGTCGCTTTGTGCTGGCGCACGAGATCGAGGCTGTTCGCGAAGTGCACGAAGGTCGGATGCTCCTTCATGTGCATCGCGTTGACGACGTACATGTGTTGCACCGCGTCCGGCCGCGCGCGGTAGAACTCGTCGCACGCGAGCATCGGGTAGTGGCAGGACTTGGCGACCGAGATGTTCGGCTCGAGCATCGCCAGGCGCCACGGGCGGCGGCCGGGCCGATAGCCGAACGATTCGCCTTCGGTGGCGAGCGCGGCGACGCGGCGATCGAGGAAGTACGGCGACCAGATATGCGGCATCAGGTGCACCGGCGCGCGCAGTATGGACCGCAGCATCGGCGCCGCGGTCTTGTCGTATTGCGGCAGCAGCCACACTTCGTCGAACGGCGCGCCGTTGAAGATGTGCCCCGACGGTTTTTCGAAGATCGGGGTTTCGCACAGCCCGGCATACACGTGCCCGCAGAAGAACGCGGCGATTTTCTTGCCGAGCGCCTTCATGTGCCTGAGCCATTCGACCGGCAGCTGCGCGCCCATTTCGATCACGACGTCGAGTTCGTGCGTGACGTCGGCGGGTTTCACGAGCGGGATGTCGAGGCCGTCGAGTTCGAGGCCGGCCGGCAGTGCGTTGGCGTCGCCGCCGTTCAGGAAATAGACGGGGCCGACGCGATCCGAGCGCTTGAGCATCATCGCGAGGAACGCGATGTTCTGGTGAATGCCGTTTTCCCAGATCGCCTGGCCGTCCCGCGCAAACAGCGAGATGCCGACTGCCGGCCGTTGCTTGCGGGTGCCGCCCGCGGCGGCTTCATTGATGTCCGTCACCGGTTGGTTTCCTCTGCGGCGTCGTGCGTCCGGGCATGGCGTCGAGCGTCTGGCCTGGAAGCGGCGCACCGTGGATTGTCAGGGTTGCATTCGCGCCGTTGCGCCGCGGCAGGCGAATCGGGCGACGTGGTTCGCGGGGGCGGCAGCCGGGTTCCGGCGTGTCGTCGGGCACGCCTGGCACGGCGCGCGATTCGGGCAGGCTGCCCCGGCGACTGTCTGCGGCGATTGTGGCACGGAAATCGCCGGTTTGTGGCGGCACGTGACGAACTTTGACATAGCCGCCGGCCGGCGCAAACGGGGCGCCGGTGCAGCGGCGCCCGCGTAGATCGGCGGAGGTCCGGCGCGGAGCCGGCGGCCTGCCGGATCGGGCCGCCGCGCGCGACGGTCGCCCGCTCAGTGCTGCAGCGTGATTTCGACGCGGCGGTTGCTGGCGCGGCCTTCGGCCGTGGCGTTGGACGCGACCGGATCGGCCTTGCCGCGGCCCGTGACCGTCAGCGTGCCGGCCTTCAGCCCGTGCGCTTTCAGGTACGCGGCGACGGATTCGGCGCGGCGCTTCGACAGCGCGAGGTTGTAGTCGTCGCTGCCCACCGTATCCGTAAAGCCGGTGACCGTCACCTGCGAGTACGTGCGGTCCGCGCGCTCGCTCAGCAGCCGGTCGAGCGATTCGCGCGCGGTCGGCGCAAGCGTCGCGTGGTCGGTCGCGAACAGCGCGTCGCCCGACAGGTTCACGTGTTCGACGGTGGCAGGCGCCGGCTCGGCGGCCGAGGCCGCTTCGGCCGGCGCGGCGCCGCACTGGAAGATCAGCGTCGCGGGATCGGATTTGTCGCGCAGCGCGCGGGCCGAGTCGACGGCACGCACCGGCTGGTCGCCGCAGATCTTGCGGGCGGCCTTCATGCAGGTCTGCGGGCCGGACAGCAGGCCGTGGCAGTCCACCTGGAACGTGCGCATGCCGTCGCGCGGCTGCAGTTCGGAGGCGCTGAAGGTCGGGCCGGATGCGGTCGAGCACGCGGCGAGGGCCATTGCGGAAAGCGCGAGCGCAAGAGCGAGTTTGTTCACGGTTACGTCCTCAAAGCTTGGGTTGACAGAAGCCGGCCGCGGGCTGCGCGGCCGGCTCGTCCTGCCGTCGGGGGCCGCTGCGGGCCGGCCGGCTGGCGAGCCGGGCGGCCTGGCGGCGCGACGCGTTACTTCCACTGGTACAGCATGCCGGCGCCGATCACCTTCTGACCGCCGCTGAAGCCGCCGTTGATCGACGCCTTCAGGTTCTCCGTGATGCGGGCCTGCATGTTGACCGCCATCGCCTTCTGGCCGAGGAAGGTCGACGTGCCGACACCCATGCCGAAGTTGGCGTCGCGATCGAGTTGCGGGATCGACGCCATCGCGCCGACGGCCGCGATACCCTGCTTCGCCATCTGGTCGGTCTGCTGCAGTTGCGAACCCAGCGAGTTGATCTGCGTTTGTTGGCCCGACAGTGCCGTCGACAGCGTCGTCTGCACCTGCGTCAGCTGGTTCACGTTCACCGCGTCGGTGCCTTGCGTACCGGGCGCGACGTTCACGATCTGACGCTGCTGCGTGTCGCTGCCGACCGACACCACGTTCGAGCGGCCGCCGTCCGTCGAATTCGCGCCGATCGCCACCGAGTTCGAGCCGGCGGTGACGGTCGGATGATCGCTGCCGGTACCGTTCATGTCGGCGGCGATGCCGTTGGAATTGAGCGAGCGCGTCGTGTTGTTGTTGATCGTCGTCGACAGCGAGTTCAGCGTGTTGTTGATGTTCGTCACGCCGGTCGACAGCGAGGCGACCGTGCTGTTCGTCGAGCTCAGTCCGGTGGACAGCGAACCGATGCCGGTCGACGTCGACGTCGACAGCGAGTTGACGTTGCTGTTCGTCGAGCTCAGGCCCGTCGACAGCGAGCTGATCGCGGTCGAGGTCGACGTGGACAGCGATGCCACGTTGCTGTTCGTGGTGCTCAGGCCGGTGGACAGCGAGTTGATGCCGGTCGACAGCGACGAGATGTTCGACGCGGTCGACGTGGACAGGCTCGTGATTGCCTGGTTCGTCGCGTTGAGCTGGCTGCCGTTGATCGCGTCGGTGCTGCTGGCCGAGATCCGGCCGGCGGCGACGTTCGTGATCTGGCGCTCCTGGCCTGGTGCGCCGACGCTCACCACGCCTGCCGGCGAGCTGCCCGCGAAGAAGTACGTGGCGCCGCCGATTGTGGCGCTCGACGTCGGGTTCGCGGCGCTCGTGACCGAGTTTGCACCGAGCGCGATCGAGTTGGCGACGTTGGCTTGCGCGTTCGTGCCGAAGGCGAGCGCGTCGGCGGCCGTGGCCTTGGCACCCGAGCCGTAGGCTTGTGCGCCGATGGCGCTGGCCGTGGCCTGGTTGCCCAGCGCGATCGTGTTGTCCGCGGTGGCCTGGTTCGAGCTGCCGAGTGCGAGTGCGCTGGCGCCGTTTGCGGTGTTCGCGTTGCCGAGCGCCACTGCGCCGTTGCCGGTCGCCGTGTCGTTCGCGCCCAACGCTACCGCGCCGGTGCCCGTCGCGATGCTCGGGTCGCCGATCGCGACCGCGCCGTCACCGCTCGCGGTGTTGCCGGAGCCGATCGACACGGCCTTGCCGCCCGTTGCCGACGCGTTCTGGCCGATCGCGACCGCGCCCGCCGACTGCGCGTTCGAGCCGTCGCCGACCGCGACGCTGCTTGCGCCTGCCGCGCTGGCGTTGACGCCGGCGGCGAGGGCGTTGGTGCCCGTTGCGCCGTCGTTGGCGTAGTTGCTTTGCTGCGTGCCGTTGTCGTTGACGCTGTAGTAGTGCGTCTTCGCGGCGTTGATCGCGGTCGAGGTCGACGTGGACAGCGACGCCACCGAGCTGTTCGTCGTGCTCAGGCCGGTGGACAGCGAGGTGATGCCGGTCGAGGTGGAGGTCGACAGCGAGGTGATCGTGCTGTTGGTCGAGCTCAGGCCGGTGGACAGCGAGTTGATGCCGGTCGAGGTCGAGGTCGACAGCGAGGTGATGGAGCTGTTGGCCGAGGACAGGCCGGTCGACGTGGAAGTCGACAGCGACGACACCGAGCTGTTGGTCGAGCTCAGGCCGGTGGACAGCGAGTTGATGCCGGTCGAGGTCGAAGTCGACAGCGAGGTAATCGAGCTGTTGGCCGACGAGAGGCCGGTTGACGTGGAGGTCGAAAGCGACGTGATCGAGCTGTTCGCCGAAGACAGGCCAGTCGATGTGGAGGTCGACAGCGAGGTGATGGAGCTGTTGGCCGAAGACAGGCCGGTCGACGTGGAGGTCGACAGCGAGGTGATGGAGCTGTTGGCCGAGGACAGGCCGGTCGACGTGGAAGTCGACAGCGACGTGATCGAGCTATTCGCCGACGAGAGACCCGTCGACGTGGAGGTCGACAGCGACGCCACCGAGCTGTCGGTCGAACTCAAGCCAGTGGACAGCGAGCTGATGCCGGTCGAGGTCGACGTGGACAGCGACGTGATCGAGCTATTCGCCGACGAGAGACCCGTTGACGTGGAGGTCGACAGCGACGCCACCGAGCTGTCGGTCGAACTCAAGCCAGTGGACAGCGAGCTGATGCCGGTCGAGGTCGACGTGGACAGCGACGTGATCGAGCTGTTTGCCGACGAGAGGCCCGTCGACGTGGAGGTCGACAGCGAAGCCACCGAGCTGTCAGTCGAGCTCAGTCCAGTGGACAGCGAGCTGATACCGGTCGAGGTCGAAGTCGACAGCGACGTGATCGAGCTATTCGCCGACGAAAGACCCGTCGACGTGGAAGTCGACAGCGAAGCCACCGAGCTGTTGGTCGAGCTCAGGCCGGTGGACAGCGAGCTGATGCCGGTCGAGGTCGACGTGGACAGCGAGGTGATGGAGCTGTTCGCCGAGGACAGACCCGTCGAGGTCGAGGTGGACAGCGACGTGATCGAGCTGTTTGCGGACGACAGACCCGTCGACGTCGAGGTCGACAGCGACGACACCGAGCTGTTGGTCGAACTCAGGCCGGTCGACAGCGAACTGATGCCGGTCGAGGTCGAGGTCGACAGCGAGGTGATGGAGCTGTTGGCCGAGGACAGTCCGGTCGAGGTCGAAGTCGACAACGACGTGATGGAGCTATTCGCCGACGAGAGACCCGTCGACGTCGAGGTGGACAGCGACGCCACCGAGCTGTCGGTCGAGCTCAGGCCTGTGGACAGTGAGCTGATGCCGGTCGAAGTCGACGTCGACAGCGAGGTGATCGAGCTGTTGGCCGAGGACAGGCCGGTCGACGTGGAAGTCGACAGCGACGTGATCGAGCTGTTCGCCGAAGACAGGCCAGTCGATGTGGAGGTCGACAGCGAAGCCACCGAGCTGTCGGTCGAGCTCAGGCCTGTGGACAGTGAGCTGATGCCGGTCGAGGTCGAGGTCGAGAGCGAGGTGATGGAGCTATTCGCCGACGAGAGACCGGTCGAGGTCGACGTGGACAACGACGTGATCGAGCTATTCGCCGACGAGAGACCCGTCGACGTCGAGGTCGACAGCGACGACACCGAGCTGTTGGTCGAACTCAGGCCGGTGGACAGCGAGCTGATGCCGGTCGAGGTCGACGTGGACAACGAGGTGATGGAGCTGTTAGCCGACGAGAGGCCCGTCGAGGTCGACGTGGACAACGAGGTGATCGAACTGTTTGCGGACGACAGACCCGTCGACGTCGAGGTCGACAGCGACGACACCGAGCTGTCGGTCGAGCTCAGGCCGGTCGACAGCGAACTGATGCCGGTCGAGGTCGAGGTCGACAGCGAGGTGATGGAGCTGTTGGCCGAAGACAGGCCGGTCGACGTGGAAGTTGACAGCGAGGTGATCGAGCTGTTCGCCGACGAAAGACCGGTCGAGGTCGAGGTGGACAGCGAGGTGATGCCGGTCGAGGTCGAAGTCGACAGCGAGGTAATCGAGCTATTGGCCGACGAGAGGCCCGTCGAAGTCGACGTGGACAGCGAGGTGATGGAGCTGTTCGCTGAGGACAAGCCCGTCGACGTGGACGTCGACAACGACGCGATCAAGCTGTTCGCTGACGACAGACCGGTCGAGGTCGACGTGGACAACGACGTGATGGAACTGTTGGCGGACGACAGACCCGTCGACGTGGAGGTCGACAGCGAGGTAATCGAGCTATTGGCCGACGAGAGACCTGTTGACAGCGACGTGACGCCACTTTGCGCGGTGCTGATGCCGGTCGACGTGGAAGTCGACAACGAAGTCACCGAGCTATCGGTCGAGCTCAGGCCGGTGGACAGCGAGCTGATGCCCGTCGAGGTCGACGTCGACAGCGAGGTGATGGAACTGTTCGCTGAGGACAAGCCCGTCGACGTGGAAGTCGACAACGACGTGATCGAGCTGTTCGCCGACGAAAGACCCGTCGAGGTCGACGTGGACAACGACGTGATCGAGCTGTTGGCCGAGGACAGGCCGGTCGAAGTCGAGGTGGACAACGACGTGATGGAGCTGTTTGCGGACGACAGGCCGGTCGAGGTCGAGGTCGACAGCGAGGTGATGGAGCTGTTGGCCGAGGACAGGCCGGTCGAAGTCGAGGTCGACAACGAGGTGATGGAGCTGTTGGCCGAAGACAGACCGGTCGACGCGGACGTCGACAACGAAGTTACGTTGCTATTGGTCGTAGAGAGCCCGGTCGACAGCGATGAGATCGCGCTGTTGGACGACGACAGCGTCGAGGACAGCGACGTAACGGTGCTGTTCGTGCTCGACAGGCCAGTGGACAAGGAGCTGATGCCGGTCGAAGTCGACGTGGACAGCGAAGTGATGCTCGAACCGGTCGTGCTTGCGACGGCATAGAGCTGGCTGCCGTTGATCGCGTCGGTGCTGGTCGACGTGATCCGGCCTGCCGCGACGTTCGTGACCTGGCGCTCGGCGCCGGCTGCGCCGACGCTGACGACGCTTGACGGCGTAGCGCCGGCGAAGGTGCCGTACGTGGTCGAGCCGATCGTTGCGCTGGAGGTCGGGTTAGCGGCGGCGGTGACGGAACCGGAACCGAGGGCGACGTCGCCGGCGTTGTTCGCAACCGCGTTCGGGCCGATCGCGACGGAGTTGGTGCCGAGGGCCTGGCTGTCGGGCGCGGTCGAGTTCGCGTGGAAGTACTTGATGCCCTGGTTGTTGATGTTGTCGATCGCGGTGCCGACGCTGTTGGCGGTCGTTGTGGTGCCGTTGGCGTTGTACGTGGTGTACGAGGGGGCCGAAATCGTGCCGGTGGCCGGGTTGTAGGTTGCGCCGCCGCCGAGCGCCGCGGCGGTGCTGTTGCCGAGGTTGTTGGTCGTGGCGGTGACCGAGCTCAGACCGGTAGACAACGAGCTGATGCCGGTCGAGGTCGACGTGGACAGCGAAGCGACGGAGCTGTTGGTCGAGCTCAAGCCGGTCGACAGCGAAGTGACGCCGCTTTGCGCGGTGCTGATGCCGGTCGACGTGGACGTGGACAGCGAAGCGACGGAGCTGTTGGTCGAGCTCAAGCCGGTCGACAGCGAAGTGACGCCGCTTTGTGCGGTGCTGATGCCGGTCGACGTGGACGTGGACAGCGAAGCGACGGAGCTATTGGTCGAGCTGAGGCCGGTCGACAGCGAAGTGACGCCGCTTTGCGCGGTGCTGATGCCGGTCGACGTGGACGTGGACAGCGAAGCGACCGAGCTATTGGTCGAGCTGAGGCCGGTCGACAGCGAAGTGACGCCGCTTTGCGCGGTGCTGATACCGGTCGACGTGGACGTGGACAGCGAAGCGACGGAGCTATTGGTCGAGCTGAGGCCGGTCGACAGCGAAGTGACGCCACTTTGTGCGGTGCTGATGCCGGTCGAGGCCGACGTGGACAGCGAAGCGACGGAGCTATTGGTCGAGCTGAGGCCGGTCGACAGCGACGTGACGCCGCTTTGCGCGGTACTGATGCCGGTCGAGGCCGACGTGGACAGCGAAGTGACGGAGCTATTGGTCGAGCTGAGGCCGGTCGACAGCGAAGTGACGCCACTTTGCGCGGTGCTGATGCCGGTCGAGGCCGACGTGGACAGCGAAGCGACGGAGCTATTGGTCGAGCTGAGGCCGGTCGACAGCGACGTGACGCCACTTTGCGCGGTACTGATGCCGGTCGAGGCCGACGTGGACAGCGAAGTGACGGAGCTATTGGTCGAGCTGAGGCCGGTCGACAGCGAAGTGACGCCACTTTGCGCGGTACTGATGCCGGTCGAGGCCGACGTGGACAGCGAAGCGACGGAGCTATTGGTCGAGCTGAGGCCGGTCGACAGCGAAGTGACGCCACTTTGCGCGGTACTGATGCCGGTCGAGGCCGACGTGGACAGCGAAGTGACGGAGCTATTGGTCGAGCTGAGGCCGGTCGACAGCGAAGTGACGCCACTTTGCGCGGTACTGATGCCGGTCGAGGTCGACGTGGACAGCGAAGCGACGGAGCTATTGGTCGAGCTGAGGCCGGTCGACAGCGAAGTGACGCCACTTTGTGCGGTACTGATGCCGGTCGAGGCCGACGTGGACAGTGAAGTGACGGAGCTGTTGGTCGAGCTCAGGCCGGTCGACGTCGAGGTGGACAACGACGTAATCGAGCTATTCGCCGACGACAGACCGGTCGAAGTCGAAGTGGAAAGCGACGTGATCGAGCTATTCGCCGATGACAGACCCGTCGACGTGGAGGTCGACAGCGACGACACCGAGCTGTTGGTCGAGCTCAGGCCGGTCGACAACGAGCTGATGCCGGTCGAGGTCGAAGTCGACAGCGAGGTGATCGAGCTGTTGGCCGAGGACGGGCCGGTCGAAGTCGACGTCGACAGCGACGTAATCGAGCTATTCGCCGACGACAGACCCGTCGACGTCGAAGTCGACAGGCTCGTGATGCTCGACGTCGTCGTGCTAGCAACCGCAAAGAGCTGGCTGCCGTTGATCGCGTCGGTGCTGGTTGCGCTGACGAGGCCCGCCGCAACGTTCTGGATACGGCGTTCCGCGTTCGGCTGGCCGACGCTGACGACACCGCCCGCCGAGCCGGCGCCGGCGTAGTTGCCGAATGTCTGGCCGCCGATCGTCGTGTTGCTCACCGTGGTGGTGCCGCCGGTCGTCGCCGACAGTGCACTGGTCGTCACCGAGCTGCTACCGAGGGCGACCGAGTTCGCGACGTTCGCGGTCGAGCCGACACCGATGGCGATGGCGTTCGAGACCGACGCATTGGCGTTTTGCGCGAACGCGACCGAGCCGGCGCCCGACGCGGTTGCATTCGAGCCGAAGGCCGTCGCATAGGAATTCGACGCCACGGCTGCGGCGCCGACGGCGACTGCGCCGGCGGCGCCGCTGGCCGTCGAGCCGTTGCCGAGGGCCAGCGCGTCCGTGCCGGTCGCGCGCGTGTTGGCGGCGAAGCTGCCGACGTTGCCAAGCGCGATCGCACCGGTGCCGGTTGCGGTCGCGGAGTTGCCGATGGCGACCGCACCGTTCGTGCCCGTGGCCGTCGCCGAGCTGCCGATTGCAACGGAGCTGTTGAGCGCCGTGCTGCTGTTGCCCAGCGCGACGGAGCCCGTGCCGCTTGCCGAGTTGGTGTTGCCAAGCGCGAGGGCGCCGGAGCCGTTCGACGTGTTGTTCGCGCCGATCGCGAGCGCACCCGTGCCGGTTGCGCTGTTCGGATCGCCGATCGCAACTGCGCCGTCGCCGCTAGCTGACTGGCCGCGACCGATCGCAACCGCGCCGCCGGCGGCCGAGCCGCCGTTGGCCGTCGTGCCGCTCGAGCCGATCGCAACGTTCTGGCCCGTCGCGCCGGACACGACACCGTCGCCTTGCGCGATGCCGTACGCGCCGTTGACGGTCGCGCCGCGGCCGACTGCGATACCCGACGTCGCGGTTGATGCGACGGACGACTGCCCGCCGATCGCGATGCTGTCCGAAGCGGCCGATTGCGCGCCCTTCGTTGCGTTGCTGCCGATGGCGATCGCGCCCGCGCCCGACGCGATGGTCGAGTTCGCTTGCGACAGCGGCGTCGTGCCGTTGCCGCCCGCACCGCCGATCGCGACCGAGTTCAGCGCGTTTGCCGTCGAGCCGAAGCCGAGCGCGGTGGCGCCTGCGCCGCTCGCGGTGGTTTCGAGGCCGGCGGCGACGCCCCACAGGCCGGCCGACGACTGCATGCCGGTGGCGACGGCGCCGTTACCGGTCGCTTGCGCGAAGGAGCCGTAAACCGTGACGCCGGTCCAGCCGTTGCCGTTGGAGTTACAGCCGGCCACGACCGAATACGTACCGGAGCCGTCCCCTGCCTGGTTCGCCGTACCGCCCGGGTTGACTCGGCCGACTGCGCCGTTGCTTCCCGTAAAGCAGGTCTGCACTGTGTTGAGCGTGTTGGCCTCGGCGAGCCCCGGCAGGCCGATCGCCAGTGCTGCGACTGCGGCGACCACGACGGCCGACTTGTTCGGCTTGCCCCGTGCCGAATCGATTTCCGATGCCGCGACCCAGGCGCCAAGAGCTTCGTTCCAGATCGAGCGGTATGTGCGGTTCATGTCCTACTACCTCCAAATGTGCACGCTACACACCGGTCTCTTTTGTTAGAGGAATACTCCGTGCGCTCGCGCGAATCTCAAAAATTGATGGGCGGAGTTTATTGGAGGTACCTTTTTTAAATTGACAAATAGTGATAAATGGGAGGTTTTAAAAGTTAAAAGATGGTTAATGCATTGCGTTTTGATGTATCCGCGAAGAATGAATTTGAAAGTTGTTGGAATGTATCGTGTAGGGTTTGAGTTTTTCGCGATCCGTCTTGTATATCGTATAAAAATCAAGCGGTTACGTGAGTTTTGTGCGGCAGATCACATGGGTCTCGAGCCAAATAGTAAGACAAATGAAATAGCAAACGTTTGCGGAGATGGTCGTCCTTTCTTTATTGTAATATTCAGATGTTTGTCGATTGATAATATCTTGAGCATCTTGTTTTCTTGTTAATTATTGGTTTTTTGGTGGTTTTTATTTTGTTTTGTCTTGTTATCTATAAATCAACTTAATTTGAAATTTTGAATTTACGGGTATGCTGATTTGCGCATCCTGTCAGCCGCGGTTGCCCCGTATGGCGGGCGTTCCGGGCCGGCGGGATCGTCGTATTTGTAAAAAAGTGCAACAGAGCGATAGCCAGGGTCGTTAGCATTCAACTATCGGATTTGTCTTATTGACGATTTCGTCAATTTACGTATTGGGGCGGGTTTGGGGTGCGTATCGAACCGCCCCGGGAGGTGGCACCCGCGCGGCGCTTGTCTGCACGGGGCGACACGTTGTCGATGACACCGGTCAGCGTCGTCGGCGGCGCTCCCGAATCGTCGATCCTGGATGCGACAGGTGCCCGGCATGCGGCGCGCGTGTCGCAAAAAAAGGGCAGGGGTAAGTGTGTCGGGCGCGCCACATCCGGCCGCCGGATGCAGGTCGGCGCGGCCCCGCATCGGATGCGACGGAGCCGAATCGAGCGGGGTGTGCGGTCGAACGTCCGCCTGTATGGAGCCTGCGACAGGTGTCCCGGACGAAACCGGCACCGGCGCCGGTGGTCAGTCCGCGCGGCGGTGCATCGACGGCGACGGGGCGCGCAACGGCGACAGCGGAACCGGCGAGCGTGCAACACGCGCCGGCTCACGCATCCCGCGGCCGCGCCCCTCGACCTTACTTCTTGAGAAACCGCAGCGCGAACCGCGCCATCCGCGGCACGAACATCGGGCGCAGCAGGCGCTTGTCGTAACCGGCCATCCGCCGGTCGTTCTCGACGAGACACAGCTCGATCAGCTCGCGCGGGTTCAGCGCCTCGCCGATGTCGGCGGTGCCGGTCGCCGGGAAGTTCGCGTCACGCGCGACGCCGTCGGCATCGATGCCGCGCGCGATGCCGATGCGGTCGCGGATCAGGTGCACCCAAACGGCCGCGACGCGCGCGAAGAACCACGGCCGGCGCCACCACGGGATCGTGCGCCGGTACCACGCATACCAGTTCGCGAAGAACAGGATGTGGCGGCCTTCTTCCTGGATCACGGGCTCGAAGGTATCGACGAGTTCGGGCGGGAAATAACCGGAGCGCTGCGCGGAGCGGAACAGGCCGAACGCGAAGAAGCTGTCGATGCATTCGCTGAAGCCCGTCATCATCCACGACCACTCGGGGTCCTTCGGCGCCGGGTAGGCCGGCTCGGGCGCGAGCCGGATGCCGTAGGCCTCGACGAGCTTCGACAGTACGACCTTGTGGCGCGCTTCCTCGCCGCCGTCCATCTCGAGCGCGCGGCGCAGCAGCGGATCGCCGACCGTCGCTGCGTAGGTCGCCACGCGAATCGACGCGCGGCCTTCGGTTTGCACCGCGATGTCCCAGATCGGCAGCGACGTGAGCCGCCTGAGTTCGTCGGGCTTGAGCGCCGGCCAGTCGATCACGGCCGGCTTGTACGGGTTGTGTGTGTCGAGCAGCATGCGACAGAACATCTGCTTGTGCGCATCGGAACCGATCCTGACCGGACCTTGCCTCTCGAAGGTCCAGTTGCGCATCGCGTGATCTGCGGCTGCGTGCTCTTCCTGCAGCGTGTCAGTCATGGCTATTGTTATGCGATTACGGGCCGAAAGATTCTTGCATAGCTTCCGTAAACGCGTATTTTCGAGCGGCCATGCGCGCCGGCCAGGCGTGCGTCACGCGTGCGTGTCGACCCAGAGGCGGCCCCAGCGGGACGCATAGGCGAGCGCGTGCTCCTCCTCGAAGAAGAAATCGATCGCGTCGAACGAAACGGAGCGCGGCGACGAGCCGCCGCTCGCCTTCTCGATCGTCAGGTTGGCGGCGAACAGCCCGTTCGGCAACCGGGCGGCAGCGGGGGCGACTTCATAGCCCTTGTAGCGGATCGTACGGGTCATGGCGTGCGCGGAGAAAGTTCGGACTTTCAGCGTACGAAAACCCGCCGGCCGCGTGAACCAATCTTTCGGCCAATGCAAATCACGCGGCGGGCCGAATCGTTATCGAGCGGGGATGCCGGGGAAGGGTATTCGACGCGAAGCGTCGGCGCGGCCTGAGCGTCGCGCTGCGTCGGCGCGCGCAGCACATGCCGCACATCGCCGCGCGTCCGAAGACGCGCCGCCCGCGCACGGCGAACCTCGTCGGCCGGGCGCGGGCGGCGGAGTGAAGGGGATTACTGGTTGGCGACCTTCAGCACGGGTGCGAGTGCGTCGACCGATGCCGCGTGCGTGGTCGCGCGATGCGACGCGAATGCGAGCGCGAACTCGGCGGCTTGCGCGCCGACCGTCTCGAGCTGCGCGACGACCTTCGGATCCGAGCAGCTGTCGGCGCTTTCGAAGCGCGTTTCGAGCGTGTTGACGGTCGCGCCGAACGGCGTCGGCCAGCCGCGCAGCGCATGGACGATCGAACGCAGCGACGTCAGCACGGTGCCGGCTGCTTGCCAGCCGTACGCGGTGACGATCAGGCCGACCGCGCGGCCGTCGAGATAGGGGCGATCGTCCGCGCGCAGTTCCTCGAGCGTGTCGAGCGCGTTCTTCACGAGGCCGGAGACGCCGCCGTGATAGCCGGGCGTCGCGATGATGATCGCGTCGGCCTGGCGCACGGCGTCGATCAGTTCGCGTTGCGCGTCGGTCAGCGTTTTGTGTTCGGGGGCGTAGTGCGGCAGCGTATGCAGGAACGGGCCGTCGAACAGGCGCGTGCGCGCGCCGGCGGCCTGCGCGCCGCGCAGCGCGAACGACAGCGCGCGTTCAGTCGACGACGCTGCTCGGGTGGTACCGCCGATGCCGACGACGAACGGGCGGCGGTGTTGATCGAATGCAGTCAAGGGGCGCTCCTCGGGGATGGCTTGCCCGGCTAAGCACAGGCTTAAAACCAGATGGTAACGACCCCGTCGCCACTCTGAAAACGACTTTTCGTTCTATCGATATGCCGCGCGGCGGGGGCAATCGTGTGCGCGGCCGCGCAGATCGATAGCAGAAATGCTTGGTTGGGACGGTGCACCACGGTCGATAAGATGGGCCCGTCTCCTCCATGATGTCTCTACTGACATGGGTTGGCCCCGCCGCGCGGATGCAGGCGGGGCTTTTTTTCGTCCCGGCCGGGAAACGGGGCGCCATGCCGGCGGACGTCGCCGGTTACTCGAATACCGGCCGGAAGAAGCTGCGTTCGTAGCTGACGATGCAGCGCGTTTCCTCCGCATAGCGGAACGCGGCCTGGCACGCCGGATCGTCCTTCGAGCGTTCGCGGTAGCGTTCGTACTCGGCGAGGCTCGGGAACGAGAACATCGCGAGCGCGATGTCGTTCGCGCCTTCGGACGGCAGGAAATAGCCGTGATGCGTGCCGCCGAACTTTTCGACGAGCGGAATCCACATCTTGCCGTAGGTTTCGAACTGGTCGAGCTTGTACGGATCGATGACGTAGCGGAGGAAGCAGGTGACCATGAGCGCTCGCGGTGCGGTGACGGAACAGCGAGTCTGGATCGCGTCGCCGCAGGTGTCAACGGAGCGCGTGCGGGGCGTCGATACCGTCGCGGGATTCGTTGCTTGCGCGAACAACGATCGGCGCACTTTCATGCGTTCGCAACGACGTTGGCAGAGCGGCGCCACGTACCGTCGCGACCGATTTTCCCGCGCGCATTTCCCCAAACTTTTACGACATTTTTTCTTGCGACGGGGACTGGCGCGCTCATAGACTTCGGGCATCCCAACCACGGAGCACTGCGATGTCGAACCCCTGGAACGCGATTGCCGAACGTCTCCCTGCCGCGCCGCCTTCCGTGTGCGCCGACCGGGTGGTCGTACGGCGTTTCGATCCGGCAGTCGACAGCTATGCGCAACTCACGCCGATGCTGCATCGCGCGTTCGCGCGGCTCGGCGCGATGGGGCTCAACTGCACGTGCGTCGATCAGGACGAGGACGTCACGCGCCGCCGCGCGGAAGCGGGCGAGTGCTACGTCGCCGTGTGTGGCGGGCGCGTGATCGGCACGGCCACGCTGTATGGGGCCGATCCGTCTTCGGCCTGCTCGCTGTACCGGCGGGACGGCGTCGCGAGCGTGCGTCAGGTAGCCGTGGATCCCGATTGCCAGAGCCGCGGGATCGGCGCATTGCTGCTGTCGTTCGCCGAGCAGTGGGCCGCGTTGCGCGGCTATACGCTGCTCGCGCTGGATACGCCGCATCCCGCTTCGCATCTGCTGGCGTTCTACGGCGCGCAGGGTTTCGAGGTCGTCGACGTGATGCGCTTCGCCGGCAAGCGTTACGACAGCGCGATCCTGTGCAAGCGGCCCGTCGCGCACGTCGTGCGCCGCGTGTCGCCGGCGTCGCGGCTGGCCGCGCGCGTGGCGTCCGTGCGCCGTTTGGCGTATGCATTGCCGGCGCGCGTCGTTGCAGTGGCACGGCGCGACCTGCGCGTGCGCCGTGGCGCGGGATGGGCGGCACGACTCGCGGCCGGCGCCGCGAGTTGCCGTTCGTCGCCGTGGCGGCCGCGTCAGCACGGGCGCTACACGTTCGGCTGAGCGTCGCGCACCGGCTTTTCCCTGGTTTTACCGCGTAAACGTCGCGTGAGCGGAGTGTGGCGCTTCCGCTCGAGTACGGCCCATGAGACCCCCCCGCCGCGCTGCGGCGAAACGGATGTTTACGCGCTTTTTATGCGTTGCTGCGATCCTTTGCCGAGATATTCACGCGAACCTTCATAAGATGGTTCACGTGGAAACGGATGCTGCACGACCGTGCGCGCGACGGCGTCGGCCCGCGAAGATCGATGCCGAACGCCGCCACGACGGCTCTTCGCAGTTACGCGTTGCGGCCGTCGAAAGAAACAGGTGTGCCGGATAAACGCTGCATAAAGGCGGGCGATGGATGCGGGCGCGTCGCGTCACTCGTCGCGGTTGCGCGGCTCGCCGCCGCCTTTCGCGAGACGCCAGGCAATCGTGCCGAGCGCACCGACCGCGATCACCAGCGACGCCCACAGCACGTAGCGGCGCTTCGCGTCCGTATCGGCCGCCGCCGGCGCGACAGCCGAAACCGGCAGCGCCGTGCCGACGCGCGCGGGCCGGACTTCGGGCGCCATGCCGACCAGCAGTGCGTCGCGGTTTACGGCCGACGACACGAGCGACGCGTCGCCGACGCCGAGCGTAAACGGCGGCGTGCCGCGTGCGACGAAGGTCAGCGCGGCCGGGTGCCAGCCGATCACGACGGCCGGCTGGCCGGCGCCGAATCCGCCGTTGCGCATGTCGACGACGATCCGCCACGTGCGATCCGTGTTCGCCGCGAACTCGAGCGGCGGATTGCGCTGCTCGCCGGCCTTGCCCTGCAGCCGGAACAGCACGGCGCCCGCGACGTCGCGCCACGGCGCCTGTGCATCGGCGCGGCTTTGCAGCGTCGCGCGCGCGACGGTGTTCGGCTGCGGCAGGTCGATGCGTACGCGGTCGATCGGATACGCGCCGTCGGTGTCGAACAGATACTCGCCGGGCGCGCTGCCGGCCCGTACGCGCGCGGCGTCGCGCCATTGACGCGGCACGGATGCGGTGTCCGTCCCGCGCGCGTCGCGCGGATGCGTCTCGACGTCGATCGACGCGATCGCGGGCGCGCCGTCGAGCCAGTCCAGCCGCAGGTAGCGCGGCGCCGCGCCATCGAGCCCGATGCGTTCCTGCACCAGCATGTCGTCGCCGCGGCCGACCTTCAGCAGCTGCGTGCTGCCGAGCGAGCGCCAGTTGCGCAGGTCGTCGCTGGCGTCGACGGCGACGCGCCCCTGGTAGCTGTCGTCGCCCACGTGCACGAGCAGCGCGTCGATGGCGCCGTTCGCACGCGACAGGTCGACGAGATCCGCGCCGCGCTTTGCCGGCGACGGCGTGGCGACGGCCGCGCGCAGCGAGCCGTCGGGGCCGACCGTCACGCCGAGCGGCGCGTTGCCTTTATCGGCGCGCACCGGCGGCAGCGGGAACCAGTGCACCGGCGTGCGCGAGGTCGGCACGGCGGGCGCGGCCGCCGCGGGTGCGTCGAGCGAATACGGAACCGGCTCGCCCGCGCCGTTGAAGACGCGCACGTCGCCGAGATCGTCGCGCCGGCTGGCCGCATACACGGGCTGCGGCACGGTGAGCTGGTAATACGCGGCGTTGCCGTCGAGGTCGAGCGAGAAGCGCTGCGCGACGCGCCCGGCGCCCGGCGTGCCGTCGGCAGCCGCGAACGACGCGAACGACGCGAGCAGGCTCAGTCCGAGCAGGGCGGCGAGTCGCTTCATTGCGGGTCGTCCTGGTGGGCCGCGGCCTTCGGCGGCAGCGGCGAGAAATAGCCGATCAACAGCAGCAGCACGCCGATGCCGATGAACGACACGATGCGCTCGATGCCGGTTACGTGCGACAGGTCGAACAGGAACAGCTTGACGACCGTGAGCGCGAGCAGCGCGGCGCCGACGAACCACAGCGGACGCAGCCCGCGGCGCGTGGCCCAGATCGTCGTCGCGAGCGCGCAGACCGTCCAGTACACGGACACCGACGCCTGCACGAGCGTCGATTCGGCCATCGCGCCGAACTCGTACGGCACGCCGGCCCAGTGATGCAGCGCGCGCAGCAGGATCGCGTTCAGCCACAGGAACACGGTCGCACCGGCCGCACTCGTCAGTTCGACGCGATATTTGTCGAACGACCAGCCGAGCTTGCGCGCACGCACGAACCACGTCGCGGCGAGTGCATAGACGACCGCGAGCACGAGATCGAGCGGGTTGAAGAGTGGCACGCGCGCCCAGCTTCCGCCGTCCTGCGTGAAGTTCGCATAGAAGGTCCACACCCACATCACGACGATCAGCGGCAGCGACGCGAGTGCACACACGCGGGCGATGCCGTCGCGGCGCGTCAGCCACATGCCGGCGAACGCGAACAGGCTCCAGCCGACCATGAACACCTGCTGGATGCCGAACGACGACAGCACGGTGTCGATGCCGTAGGCCATGTGGAAGCGCTGATGCAGCGTGCGCAGCATCAGCGCGTTGAACCACAGGAATACGGTTGCGATCGCAACATAGTCGACCGCGCGCGGATGCCACGCGATGCCGAGCGTCTTCAGGCGGCGCAGCCACGCGGCGAACGCGACGAAGACCAGGAATTGCGCGATGTCGAGCGGATTGAGCAGCGGCAGCCAGAAGAGCGGCGATGCGTCGCCGTCGCTGGTCGCGCTGGCAATGCTCCACAGCCACAGCAGCGCGGCGAGCGGCGCCGCGCCCCATACCTGGTAAGCGTGCGGGAATGCCGCGACGGGCCAGCGCAGGCGCGAGCCGGGGCCCGATACGAGCAGGAGCAGCGCACCGAAACCGTAGGCCCACGCGCTCCAGCTCCACGCGCCTTCGGGCACGAATGCGCGCAGGCGCCAGAAGCCTTCGAGCGACAGCAACCCGCACAGGGTCCAGAACATCAGCGTATGCAGCGGCGCGATCACGCCTGCGGCGATGGATGGGCCGATGCCGGATGCCGCACCCTTCGCGGCATCGGCGCTTGCCGATCCGCGCGACCGGCGCCACAGCAGCGCAAGACCCGCGCCGACGGAGACGGGCCACGCGAACGCGCCCATGCCCGACAGCGGCGCTTCGTACGCATCGAACGCGCGCAACGCGAGCAGCGCCAGCACCGGCGTCAGCGCGAGCGCGGGCCATTCGGCGAGCGGCCATGCCAGCCTGCGGCGCGCGACGTGTGCGAGCCACGCGGTGCCGGCCGCGAACAGCGCGGTTGCGTCGACGACGAAGCGGTCGGCATGCAGGTCGACGTGGCGGCTCGCGTAGACGAGGATCTCGTGCAGCCCGCCGCTCACCCACCACAGCAGCCCCCACGCCGCGGCCGCGGCGCCGATCTCGGGCATCCACGCGTGCCACGCGCGCGCTTCGCCGCGCCCGTGCAGCCACCAGCCGGTGAACAGGCCGGCGAGCGCGATCAGCAGCATCGCGATATACGGGCTGTTGAGCACGGGCAGCGCGGTTGCGTCGGCCGGCCCGAGCAGGCTCGTGAAGAACGCGCCGGCCGCGGCGACCTGCATCAGCAGGCCGAAGCCGAACGGCAGCAGGCGCTTCTGGCGCACCGCGAGCCACACGATGGCCGCGCCTTCGATCGCCCAGGCGGCACTCGTCGTCGGGCCCGAGAACGCGAGCGGCACGGCCAGCGTCGCGAAGATCACCGCGAGCGCGAGCATCGCCTCGAACAGCAGCGCGAGGCGGTCGCGGCGCCGCGCGAGCCATGCGGCGACCGCGACGTAGAACGCCGACAGCGCGACGGCGCTCCACGCGAGCCCGAACGGCATGCCCTTCACGAGCGACGCCTGCAGCGCGGTCGCGACGATCGGCGTGCCGAACACGAGCGTGCCGTCCACGTAGTGCCGCAGCGCGAGTTCGCGTTTCACCGCATACAGCAGTGCGATGCCGACATACATCAGGAAGAACAGGATGAGGAACGGCTCGGTGCTCGCGAACAGCGCGGGGCGGTAGGCCGTCACGCCCCATGCCGAGCCGATCGTGAACGTGAACACGAAGCCGAGCAGGTTCAGCGGGCGCCACGCCTTGAACCACGCGATCGCGAAGATTCCCGCGTTCAGCAGTGCGTAGTAGCTGAACAGCGCGACATGGTTGCCCTGGCCGGTCGACAGCAGCACCGGCGCGAGAAAGCCGCCCGCGCTGCCCATGAACGCGAGCGGCAGCGCGTTCTGCTTCACCGCGAGGAACGCGCTCAGCGCGCAGACCGCGACCATCAGCGGAAACGCGGCGCCGACGGGCAGCAGCGCATAAAGCTTGGTCGCGGCGAAGATCGTCAGGTACAGGATGCCGACGCCTCCGCCTTGCAGCACGAGGCCGTACGCGGCGCGGCGCGCGCGCACGCGCCAGCCGATCGCGAGCAGCGCGGCCGCGGCGAGCGCGGTGCCCGCGAGGCGGAATTCGATCGGCAGCATGTTGTTGTCGGCCGCGTACTTGAGCAGGAACGCGACGCCGAAGAACAGCACGATGATCCCGACGCGCACGACCGTGTTGCCGCCGAGCAGCCAGTCGCGCGCGGCGCTGAATGCACGTTCGGCGATGCCGGGTTCGCGCGGCGCGGGCGGGGTGGGGCGAGCGGGTGCGGCCGGTGCGTTCGTCGTCTCATTCGTCGTCGCGTCGGCGGCGGCGGGAACGGCGGCGCGCGCCGCGGTTGCGGGCGCCGCGCCAGGCGCCGGCATCGATGCAGAGGCAGGCGTGCCCGCGCGCGCGGCGGCTGCGGTGGCGGGTTGCGCAGGTATCGTCGGTGGCGTTGCCGAAGCAGGGGGCGACAGCGGAGCGGGCGGGGCGCCGGCCGCAGCGGGCGAAGGCGTTTGCGCGGCACTGCCGGCACCGGCCACACCGGCCACACCGGCCTTCGCGCCGGCGAGCTGGGCGCGCAGCGAATCGAGTTCGCGCGTGAGTGTTTCAACGGTTGCTTCGAGGCGCGCGACGCGATCGGCGAGCGGCGCCGGCGTGGGTGGCGGCGTCGCGGGCATCGCGAACGTGTCGGGTGTTGTGCTGTTGCTCTTGAGTGTGTGTTGCCGCAGCGCATGACCGATGCAGAACCCGACGGCGGCGCCGAGCAGCGAGCCGTTCGCGGCCGAGAAATCCCCGATCGATGCGGCGATGCCGCCCACGATGAAGCCGATTACGGCGAATGCCCAGTTCAACGCCTTACTCCCTCTCTCGTATCGTTATCGTCCTTCGCTCGCGGCTCGCACCGGATCGAGGCGGGTTCAGCACGGCCGGCAGGCGAACCGGCAAGTGCGCGCCGTTGGCGGATCGTCGCGCGCAAGGCGCGCGGCAACGGCGCGATCGGCGTGTTTGCCGGCAATGTATCACAGCGAGCATGCGGGATTTTCTGGGTTGCGGACGGGCCCCGATGCGTGCGTGATCTCCGGTAATGACGACCGCGCGGCACGTGTTTTTCTGTACGGTCATGCTTTTTTCGGCTGGCCGAAAGGCACGGCGAGACGGCCGCTGGGATGCATTGATCTGACGACAGTCGCGACGCCGGCTGATCGGACGTGAAATTGTCGCAAAACGACGTGCGCCCGCTGCGAGTTGGCGCAAAAAACCATGCGATGCGCGCCGCGCTGCTGCGCACAAGGCCGGCGTGCGATGCCCGTCGTTATTGGGCGCGCGCGTATTGCGCCGCCGCAATCGGGGGTCGCCGCGTGCCGCGGCCCGCCTGGCGGGGCTGGAGGCCGTGTCGTATTTGCGCAAGCGTTTGTCGTAATTCGTCGGCAGGCCGGGGTTTTTTCTAGCAACTATGTAGGCACGCTATGACTCGCGTGAGTCCCCGCTACACGAGGAGAAGGTTTCGATGGATGCCCCCAAGGTTGTAGTCGAAGGTCTGTGCAAGGTATTTGGAAGTAACCCGCAGCAGGCGCTCGACATGCTCGCCGCCGGTGCGACGAAGGATGACGTGCTCAAGCGCACCGGCCAGGTCGTCGGCGTGCACAACGTCTCCTTCGATGTGCAGGAAGGCGAGATTTTCGTGCTGATGGGCCTGTCCGGCTCCGGTAAATCCACGCTGATCCGCCTCGTGAACCGGCTCGTCGACCCGAGCGCGGGCAAGGTGATGATCGACGGGCTCGACGTCGCGTCGGCGCGCCGCTCGGCGCTCACCGCGCTGCGCCGCAAGGACATGAGCATGGTGTTCCAGTCGTTCGCGCTGATGCCGCATCGCACCGTGGTGTCGAACGCCGCGTTCGGCCTCGAGGTCGCGGGCATCGGCAAGAAGGAACGCGAACGGCGCGCGATGGAGGTGCTCGAGCAGGTCGGTCTCGCACCGTTTTCGCACAAGCTGCCGTCCGAGCTGTCGGGCGGCATGCAGCAGCGCGTCGGCCTCGCACGCGCGCTTGCCGTGAACCCGTCGCTGATGATCATGGACGAGGCGTTCTCCGCGCTCGACCCGCTGAAGCGCAGGGAAATGCAGGACGTGCTGCTGCAGCTCCAGAAGGAACAGCGCCGCACGATCATGTTCGTGTCGCACGATCTCGAGGAAGCGCTGCGCATCGGCAACCGCATCGCGATCATGGAAGGCGGCCGGCTCGTGCAGGTCGGCACGCCGCAGGACATCATCGCGAACCCGGCCGACGACTACGTGCGCGCGTTCTTCGACGGCATCGACACGAGCCGCTACCTCACTGCCGGCGACCTGATGCAGACGGGTGCCGTGCCGACCATGTCGAAGTGCGATGCCGCGAACGTCGCGGCGACGCTGAACGGCAGCGCCGAATACGCGTTCGTGCTCGACGCGCAACGCAAGATCCGCGGCTTCGTCACGCGCGATGCGATCGGTCAGGACACGCCGTCCGTGCGGCCGGTCGAGAGCATCCGGCGCGATGCGTCGCTCGAACATGTCGTCGCGCGCGTGGTCGCGAGCCCGAATGCACTGCCCGTCGTCGACGACGACGGCTGCTACTGCGGCTCGGTCGATCGTGCGCTCATCCTGAAGGCCATCACGCGTTCGCGAGGTTCCCATGTCTGAAATGATTCCGCTCGGTACCTGGGTCGACCAGTCCGTTCATTACCTGCTCGACCACGACGCGAAGACGTTCGACGCGATCGGTCAAGCGATCGAGGGTCTCGCGGCGATCGTCGAACACGGTCTGCAGGCGATCCCGATGTGGCTGATGATGGCAATCTTCATCGGCGTCGGGCTGTGGCGGGTGGGCTGGCGTTTCGCGCTGTTCACCACCGCGTCGCTGCTCCTGATCTTCGCGACGGGCTTCTGGGATCAGACGGTCATCACGCTCGGCCTCACGCTGTCGTCGACGATCATCAGCCTCGTGCTCGGCATCCCGCTCGGCATCTGGGCCGCGAAGAGCAAGTGGGTCGCCGCGACCGTGCGTCCGATCCTCGACCTGATGCAGACGATGCCGGCGTTCGTCTACCTGATTCCGGCCGCGATGCTGTTCGGTCTCGGCCGCGTGCCGGGGATCCTGTCGACGGTGATCTTCGCGATGCCGCCTGCCGTGCGCCTGACGAGCCTCGGTATCCGCCACGTGAACCGCGAGATCGTCGAAGCCGGCCAGGCATTCGGCTGCACGCCGTGGCAACTGCTGTACAAGGTGCAGTTCCCGAACGCGCTGCCGTCGATCATGCAGGGCGTGAACCAGACGATCATGATGGCGCTGTCGATGGTGATCATCGCGTCGATGGTCGGCGCGGGCGGCCTCGGCAACGACGTGCTCGCGAGTATCCAGCGCCTCGACATCGGCCTCGGTTTCGAAAGCGGTCTGTCGGTCGTGCTGCTCGCGATCATTCTCGACCGCATTACCGAGAGCTTCGGCCGCGCGCCGGGCACCGTTAAGGCGCCGCTGTTCTCGGGCCTCAAGCAGCTCTTTCGTGTGAAGGCTGCGCCCGCGCAGGCCTGACCGGCTGGCGGCCGGCCGGACTTCCGGCCGCCTTCCCTGAATCGATAACGGCTTTCGCGGCATTCGCCGCGGGGCTGGCCCCCTGCAACCTCCTCGAGGGTCTGTTTCCAGATGGAACGCACATGCGAATGCCCGAAATCGCTCGCAGGGCAAGGAGGGAGGAGCGCCGTTTGGCCGAGCCAAACAAGCGACGAGCGACGCCGCCATGCGGGCGATTTCGGGCATTCCCGTGGAATGATTATCAAGTTTGGGGTTGCCACGAGAACGGCCGCTCGCCGCGAGGCGCTCCTTGCGAATACGCCGAGTATTCGCGGCGTCGCGCGCCTCGCGAGCGGCCGTTTTCGTGGCAACGCATGCGCGTTCCATCTGGAAACAGACCCTAGGAGACCGATGTGACGTCCGCCGTCGCTGTTGCGCCCGCCGCCTGCGTTTCACCGGTTTCGTCCCTCGCCCATTTCGGCTTCCTGACGCTGCCGAACTTCTCGATGATCGCGTTTTCGAGCGCCGTCGAAGTGCTTCGGATGGCGAACTACGTCGGGCGCGCCGATCACTACAAGTGGTCGATCTACTCGCTCGACGGCGCCCCCGCGCATGCCAGCAACGGCATTGCGGTGCGACCCACGCAGGCGCTC
Source organism: Burkholderia sp. BE17 (assembly GCF_009362305.1). Lineage (NCBI taxonomy): Bacteria > Pseudomonadati > Pseudomonadota > Betaproteobacteria > Burkholderiales > Burkholderiaceae > Burkholderia > Burkholderia sp. BE17. The sequence goes on along the minus strand of NZ_WHNU01000007.1, from coordinate 52,322 downwards.
GACTACACGAACCTGCCCGACGTGATGATCGTGTGCGGCGGCATCCGCATCCGCGACGTGGTCGACGAAGGCGCGCGCGATACGCTCGCGGCGCTCGCCGAACGCGGGCTGCCGCTCGGCGGCATCTGCACGGGCGCGTACGCGCTGATGTCGAGCGGGCTGCTCGACGGCTATCGCTGCACCGTGCACTGGGAGAACCTGTCCGCGCTGCATTCCGAGTTTCCGCAGGTCGGCTTCGCCGACGAGCTGTTCGTCGTCGACCGCGACCGGCTGACCTGCACGGGCGGCACCGCGCCGCTCGACCTGATGCTGAACCTCGTCGGCATGCGGTTCGGCCAGCAGCTTGCCGCGCAGGTGTCGGAGCAGTTCATCCTGGAGCGCATCCGCAGCTCGACCGACACGCAGCCGATTCCCGTCGATGCGCGCGTCGGCTTCTCGCGCGCCGAGCTGATCGAGGTCGTGCGGCTGATGGAGGCGAACATCGAGGAGCCGCTGTCGCTCGAGGAGCTCGCGCGGCTCGTGCGGCTGTCGCAGCGGCATCTGCAGCGGATGTTCAAGGTGTACCTGAACGTGTCGCCGACCCACTATTACCTGACGCTGCGCCTGAAACGCGCACGCGACCTGCTGCGTACGACCGATGCGTCGATCGCACGCGTGACGACGGTCTGCGGTTTTCATTCGCCGTGTCATTTCAGCAAGGCGTACCGCGCGCAGTTTGGCCATGCGCCGAGCTACGAGCGCAGGCTGCCGGGGCGCTGACAGTTTGTACGGCCCGCGACGTCGCCGGGATCGCGGCGCGCGGTTTCAATAAGAGATCCCGCATTCATGCAAACGACATCACTTTGAGGAGAAGAAAGATGAAGCGCCTATTGATCGCAGCGGTGTGCGGGATCGGGATAACCGCGCCGATGTCGGCCGTTTATGCGGCCGATCCGCCCGTATGCAAGAACGTGCGCTTCGCGGATGTCGGCTGGTCCGACATCGCGGCGACCACGGGCCTCGCATCGACGATGCTGCAGGGGCTCGGCTACAGCCCGACGAAGACGATCGCATCGGTGCCGATCACGTTCGCGGGGATCAAGAGCAAGCAGATCGACGTGTTCCTCGGCTACTGGTCGCCGACGATGGACCCGATCATCCAGCCGTTCACGAAGGCCGGCTCGATCAAGGTGCTCTCGACGCCGAACCTGACCGGCGCGAAATACACGCTCGCGGTGCCCGACTACGTGTACCAGGGCGGCCTGAAGTCGTTCGCGGACATCCAGAAGTACGCGGACAAGCTGAACGGCAAGATCTACGGGATCGAGCCGGGCAACGACGGCAACCTGCTGATCAAGAAGATGATCGACGGCAACCAGTTCGGCCTCGGCAAGTTCAAGATGGTCGAGTCGAGCGAGGCCGGGATGCTGGTCGAGGTGAACCGCGCGATCCGCGACAAGCAGTGGATTGTGTTTCTCGGCTGGGAACCGCATCCGATGAACGTGCAGATGAAGATCGACTACCTGAGCGGCGGTGACGACGTGTTCGGCCCGAACTACGGCGAGGCGAAGGTGCTGACGGCAACGCCGCCCGACTACGCGCAGCGCTGCCCGAACGTCGCGAAGTTCGTGTCGAACCTGCAGTTCACGACGACGATCGAGAATCACGTGATGATGCCGATCATGAACAAGGAAGACCCGAACAAGGCGGCGGCCGCGTGGCTGAAGGCGAACCCGCAGGCGCTCGACAAGTGGCTCGCGGGCGTGACGACCCTCGACGGGAAGCCGGGTCTGCCGGCGGTGAAGGCTTATCTCGGCGTGCATTGAGCGTCGACGTGGCTGGCGCGCCTGCTGAAGGCGGCGCGCCGGCGTGATGAAGCGCGGCCCTTCCGCATCGTGCGGGCGGGCCGCGTTGCTTTTTGGGCCTCGAGTCGACTGGCGAAGCGCCGGGCAGCGAACGACCGTCACAACCCCTTCGTCGCCGCCGGCACGTCGAACACACGATCGAACGCCCACTGGAACACGAACGCGTAACAGAAGAAGAACGCGAACAGCCCGATGTCGACGACGAACGCGTCGAACCACGAGATGTCGAGCCACCACGACACGACGGGCACGAGCATGAAGATCAGCCCGCCTTCGAATCCGGTGGCGTGCAGGATGCGGCGCCCGAGCGTGCGCGCCGGCTGCCGGCGCGTCGCTTCCCAGCGCTCGAACAGCGCGTTGAAGATCATGTTCCACAGCAGCGCGATCGCCGACATCGTCGCCGACAGCGCGCCCGAATAGACGAGGTCCTGCTTGAAGATCGCCGCGATCGCGGGCGAGATGCAGGAGATGGCGATCGCTTCGTAGAGCACCGCCTGCGTGATCCTGCGCGGTAGGCCTTGCACGTGGTTTCTCCGGTTCGACGGCAACCGCCGCGGCACCGTGCCGCGACGTTCCGCAAGGCTATTCGCGTTGCACGCCTGCTTCAATTCACCTAATCTCACCCCGATTGAATCGAATTCAACCCGGCCGCATCCGGCCCGCGAGGCTCCGTGTTCTCGAAAATTCCCCTGACCGCATTGCGTGTATTCGAGTCGTCGGCGCGGCTCGGCACGTTCAAGGCCGCCGCGGACGAGCTGTCCGTGACGCCGGCCGCCGTGTCGCACCAGATCAAGGCGCTCGAAAGCCGGCTCGGCGTGTTGCTGTTCGAGCGCGGCGCGAGCGGCGTGCGGCTCACGGAGGAGGGCGAGCGGCTGTTTCGCGCGAGTCACGATGCATTGCTTGCGCTGAGCCGCGGGCTCGACGCGGTGCGGCCCGAAGCGGCCGACGAGCGGACGCTCGTGCTGACCACCACGCCGGCATTTGCCTCGATGTGGCTGATTCCTCGCCTTGGCCGGTTCCGCCGCGTCGATCCGCAATTGAACATCAAGGTCGAAACCGGCAACGCGCTCGCCGATCTCGAACGCGACGCGCGAATCGATCTCGCGATCCGCGCGACGTCGCGCACGTTTCCGGCGCTGCGCGAGATCGCGCTGATCGACGAGTATTTCGGCGCGTATGCTGCTGCCGGGTTCGATGCGCATCGTTCGGACGAGCGTCTCGATTTGATCGAGACCGTGTGGGATACGCCGCTGCCGGTGTCGATCGACTGGGCGTCGTGGTGTCGCGCGGCCAGTCGCGAGACGTGGCTCGAACGCGCGGTGTTCCGGCATTACGACGACGAGCAATACGCGTTGCAGGCGGTGTTGCTCGGGCAGGGCGTCGCGTTGTTGAGTTCGGTGCTGGTGGCCGAGCACGTCGAGCGCGGCGCGCTGATGCCGATCGAGCCGTCGGTGCGGCTCGACGGCGCACGCTTCGTCGCGCTGTGCCGGCCCGGGCGGGAACGCGAGCCGCAGGTCAGGCGGTTTCTCGACTGGCTCGAAGCGGAAATCGCGCACACGCGTGCGGCGGTGGCGCGGATCGCGCCGGGCGAGCGCCGCGTCGATGCGCCTATCGACGTACCTATCGACGCGCGATCCGGCGAGTGATCGGGAATCCGGACGTATCGGCCTCCGGTTGCCCGCGTTACGCCGTCACCCGAACCTGACGCAATACACCGGCGGCAAATGCGCCGACACCATCTGCCAGTTTTCACCGCCGTCGCCGGAGGTCCATAACCCGCCGGTCGTCGACGCCATCGCAAGGCGCGTGCCGGAATCGTCCACCGCGAGCCCGTGCCGGTACACGAGGTCGTACGCGGGCGCGGCCGGCAACCCGTTCGACAGGCTCTCGAAACTGCGGCCGCCGTCGCGCGTGCGCGTGACGACGAACCGGCCGTTCACCGGAATCCGGCAGGCATCCTTCACGGCCGGCACGAACCACGCCGTGTCCGGTTCGTCGGGATGCACGGCGACCGCGAAGCCGAAGCTCGAGGGCTGCGCCTCGATGCGTCGCCAGTGCTCGGCGCCGTCGGTCGAGCGGAAGATCGCGCAGTGATGCTGCGTCCACAGCACGTCCGGGTTGGCCGCGCACTGCACGACGCGGTGCGGGTCCTGCACGTTCGGCTCGCCGCGCCGCTCGGGCGGCATGTAGTCGGCTTCCATGCCGTCGGCGGTCACGCGCCAGGTCGCGCCGCCGTCGACGGTTTGCCAGACGCCGCCGCACGAGATGCCGACCGTCACGTGCCGGCTGTCACGCGGATCGACCATCACCGAATGGATGCCCGGCGCGTCGTACCCGCCGCCGCCCCACTCGGCGCGTTCCGGGCGATCCCACAGCGGGCGGTTGAGCACCCACGAGTCGCCGTAATCGTCGGAGCGGAACAGCCCGCCGGGTATCGTGCCGGCCCACAGTGCGCCCGGCTCGTCGGTGCCGCCGGCTTCGAGCGACCAGATCTGCTGAAGCGTCCAGGGCGGCTGCGGCGGGACGGGGGGCTCGTCGTCCGCGTTGCCCGTGCCTGCACGTGCGACGGCGCTGGCGGGCGGTTCGTCGGCAGGCTGCGGCGGATAAACGGGGACTGCGCATTCTTCCCAGTCGGTGGCGCCCGCTCGCCTGCGGTGCAGCTTTACGCCGAAATGGCCGAGGTTGAGTGCGGCGTACAGCGTTCCGTCACGCGGGTCGGAGAGTGCCATGCTGACCGGTTCGCCGACGAAATGCGGTTCGCCGAGCGTCCAGCCGCCGTTGCCGTCGGGCTGCAGAACGAACAGGCCCTTGCGGGTGGCGACGAGCAATCGATCGTTCATGTCGGGTGTCTCCTGATTGCCTGACCGGGTGCGTCAGCGTTTGGTCGGGGCTGATGCATAAGTCCCTTTATCCGCCCGTCAGCGCCTGCACGACATAAACCCGGCTGGCGTCGCCGAGCGCATCGGACAGGCGTTGTCGGTCGCGCACCGGCTGGCCGTCGATGAATACCGACAGATGCTTGCGCAGTGCACCCTGGTCGTCGACGATGTAGCCGCGCAGTCGCGGCTGCTTGCTGAAAACGGTGTCGAATGCTTCGCCGAGCGTGTGTGCGTCGATCTCGCGCTCGGGCGTTTCGACGTGCCGCTGGATCGAAGCGGCGAAGAAGATATGCGCCATGGCAGTGGCTGGCAGGAGCCGCGCGAAGGGGACGGTCTGTAGTTTAGGCGATCCGTCGGGGGGTGAAAGTCGGGACGGCGTCGCACGGGCGCGGCCGGTCCGGCGTGCTGCCCCGTTGCCGCTAAACCGGAATCGACCGCCCCCGCACCCGAATCCCGAGCCGCACGACGCCGATCACCGCATTCGATAGCCACGTGAGCAAACGCGGCATCCCGCGCCGGCGGACATCGAGCAGCAGCACGATCCGCACTTCGTCGCTGTCGTTCCACGCCTCGTGCATGAACGTGTCGTCCCACAGCAGGAAGCGGCCCTCGTCGAGCCGGTATTCGCGGCCATCCACTTTCAGCACGGCGGCCGGCGTGCCGTCCGCGCGCTTCGGCATCGACAGCACGAGATAGCCGCGCAGGATGCCGCGAAACGGCCCGCGATGCGGCGGAATGTGCTTGCCCGGCGCGAGGAACGACAACGATGCGGACAGCACGTCCGGCGACGCCGCGACGATCGACGCGACCGTCGGGCAGCGCGACAGGTTGCGCGGGAACGGCTGGCCGTACGCCTGCATGATGAACATCCGCCAGTCGCGCGCATCGTTGGCCGAGATGTCGTACTGCTCGCGCATGATCTCGTGGAAGCGCGGGATGCGCGGCATGTCGCGCGCTACCGCAAGCGCTTCCGCGCGGATGGCAGGCCATGCGCGCACGAAACGCTCGGCATCCGGGAACGCGGCCGTATCGAGCACCGCGCCGCCGTCGATATGGCGGTCGTACAGCGTGCGGAGCAGGCCGGCTGCGTAATCGTAAGCGGCGGACATGGTCGATCGATGAGCGATCCGTATGAGGTGGCGTCAGTCTGCCCGAAGCGCGACGGGCGCTGCGTTACGTCAGGTTACGCCGGCTGACGAAAGAATGACAGTTCGATGACCGGCCGACGCAAGCGGCCCGGAAAGCAGGAAAACACAAACGGCCCGAGCCGCGACGCGCGGGAATAAACGAACCTCCTCCGTCGTCATACGGGTGTAGCACATCGTCTCGTTGACTTCTTGAGGAGTGGAACATGAACAAGCATTGGCTGGTGGCTGCCACCGCGGCGGCAATTTCTCTCGCGGGTGTCGCGACGCAAGCGTCGGCACAGGCGCTCACGCGAGCACAGGTCAGGCAGGAACTGATCGACGCCGAGAACAACGGGCTGCGCTTCGTGACCGATACGTCGTATCCGGACGTGAGCCCGCTCTTCCAGCGGCAGGCAGAACAGATGCCGCAGCGTCAGTCCAGCACGGCGGTCGGTAGCGATCCGGCCGTTTCATCCGAAGCCGGCAAGCCGGCGGCGATGTCGCCGCGCCAGCAGCGCCCGGCCGCGTGCGTCGGCCCTGCGAGCTTCTGCACGATCTATTTCGGAAGCTGATTCAACTGCCGGCGTTCGCAGGTCAGGTATTCACAACGGTTGATCGATATGGAATATTGAAGGAGTTCATGATGAAAACATATATCGCAGTACTGATGATGATCGGAGCGATCGTCGGTCAGTCGGCCTTCGCGCAATCGGCCGCACCGCTGACGCGCGCGCAGGTTCGCGACGAGCTGATGCGCCTGGAAGCGGCCGGGTACGACCCGGCGAAGGGAGACGACGGCGAGTATCCGGCGGATATCCAGGCCGCGGAAGCGAAGCTCGCCGAGCAGGATCGGGCCCGGCAGGCGGCCGCCGCCACGCATGCGCCGGCCCCCGGTATGCCGGCTCAGATCAGCAACTAGGTGTCGATATGTACGCGTGTGGCTTGTGGCCGTCGTGTTCGCGGTACGGCAATCCGCGTGCCCTGCGCACCGCTCGACGTGGCCGAAGGGCGCCGGCAGCAGTGCCGCTCGTCGCACGCCGCTTCGCGCGGCGTCGCGATCATCTCGCCAACCGGTCCCGATGGGTCGGCAGGTTGATCGCGCGATGAACAGGAGGGCAGGCGATGTCGCGAACCGGAACAATCCGGTTCATGCCGGCAATGCGATGGTGCGCCGAAACAGGGGCGAGGCGATCACCACGGCATCATGCGCTGAACGATCTGATCGCGCAGCACGAAGCGGTGCGCCAGCGCGGCTGCCACGTGCAGGCAAATGCCGGCGAACAGCACCCATGCGAGGATGCCGTGCACGTCGCCCATCGCGTGACCGAATCCGGAGCCGGCCGCCGACAGCGCCGGCAACGGGATGACACCGACCAGCGTCACGGCCCATGCGCGCGACGATGCGTTGATCCAGCCGAGCAGCGGCACTGCGATCAGCAGTGCGTAGAGCGCGAAATGCGTCACGCCGGACAGCGCGCGCGTCGCGGGCGACAGGTCGCTCTCGGGCGGGCGATGCGTCACGCGCCACAGCACGCGGCAAGCCATCGCCGCGAGCAACGCGGTACCCACGATCAAGTGCGCGGCGATCAGGCCGATCGGTTGCGTATCGCGATGCACGTCGGGCATCGTCCAGCCGATCGCGTACTGCGCGACGACCAGCGCCACGATCAGCCAGTGAAGAAAGCGTGCAACTGCGTCATATCGGGTGGGCGTGGGCATGAAAACTCCTGACGAATGGCGGGAATCATATATATCGGCGAATTCTACGGGTGAATCCTTAACGAAACGTTAAGCACCCGGCATCGCGTGCGATCGATCGTCGTGTTCGTCGGCCGGCGCAGTGCGCGGCATCGATCCGGCCGTGTTCGCCGACGGCAGCGCGACGACGACGCCAAGGCCCTGACCGCCGATGCCAGGCTCGAACTGCACGGTGCCGCCGAAGTATTGCGCGATTCGTGTGACGATTGACAGCCCGAGCCCGCTGCCGGGCGATTGCGTGCCGCTGCCGCGATAGAAGCGATCGCCGAGCCGCTCGTGCTCGCCGGGAGCGACGCCTGGCCCGTCGTCGCGCACGACGATGCGTTGCAGCGTGCCATCGTCGTGCACGCCGAGTTCGATGCGGCCACCGCGGCGGCCGTACTTGACGGCGTTGTCGACGAGATTGTCGAGCAGGATGCCGATCAGGATCGGATCGGCCTCGATCGCGCGTTCGGATGTGTCGCCGGTCACGATCTCGATGGCCTTGTCCGACGCCTTTCCCAGATGGCGATCGACGGCGGCGTCGACGAGTTCGCGGACGACGACGGCGCGCGTCGGTATGCGTTCGTATTCGTCGAGCCGGGCGAGCAACAACAACTGTTCGGCGAGGCGCGCACTGCGGTCGACGCCTTGCACGACGCGCTGCATTGCAAGCTGTTTGCGCGCCGGATCGTCGGTCGCGATCGCCACCTGGGCCTGAACCTTGATTGCGGCCAGCGGCGTCTTGAGTTCGTGCGCAGCGTCTGACGTGAATGCACGCTCGCGCACGATCGATTGCCGCAGCCTCGCCAGCAGGCGATCGATCGCGTCGACCAGCGTGCGCACTTCCTCCGGCACGGTGGCGATGCCGAGCGGTTCGAGCGATCGTGCATCGCGTGCGCCGATCAGCGTCGACAGCGTCTTCAACGGCGCGAGACTGCGCCCGATCAGATACCAGAGGAGGAGCGCCAGCACCGGGAGCGCGACGATCAGCGGCAAGACGATGCCGCGTGCGATGCCGGTCGCCAGGTCGCTGCGCGTGTTGAGCGTTTCCATCACGCGTATCCAGCGCCCCGACGCGTTGTCGCGCAGCGTGTGCGTGCGCCATTGCGTGTTGCCGATGACGATCGTCCGCGGGGCGCCGCGCGGTTCGCGTGCATCGGGCAGGCCGGCGGCGTCGGCCGGCAGGTTCGATGCGACGACGTGGTCCTGCGCGTCGCGCACCTCGAACAGCATGTCGCGCGGCAGGCGATCGCCGTCGTTGTCGGGGCCCGCTCTCGATTCGCCGAGCGCGAGTTCGACGCGCGCGTCGGGCGGAAAGCGGGCGAGGCGGGCGAGGTCGGCCGGCGAGAGACCGACGAGCAGCGACGCGTACTCGGCAAGGCGCGCGTCCTCCCATTCGCCGATCTCGCGCGTGGCGTGCCGGAAGCTGCCGAACACGGCGACGATCCACACGACGATGACGCAGCCGAGCGCCATCGCCGACACGCGGCGGCGTATCGAGCGCGAGATCATGGCGGGTCGACGACGTAGCCGATGCCGCGGACGGTGCGGATCAATTCCGCGCCGAGCTTCTTGCGCAGGTTCGAGATATGGACCTCGATCGCATTGCTTTCGATGCCTTCCTGCCAGCCGTACAGGCCGTCCTCGAGGCGCGCGCGCGACTGGGGCGTGCCCGGGTGGCTGACGAGCTGAACCAGGATGGTCCATTCGCGCGCGGTGAGCGCGACGCGCGACGCATCGCGTGTCACCGTGTGGGTGGTCAGGTCGATCGTGATGTCGCGCCATACGATCTCGTCGCCGGCGCGGCCCTGCGAGCGGCGCACGAGCGCGCGACAGCGGGCGAGCACCTCGGACAGTTCGAACGGTTTCGCGAGATAGTCGTCCGCGCCGTCGTCGAGGCCGCGCACGCGGTCGGCCACGGTGCCGCGCGCGGTCAGCACCAGCACCGGCACCGTATCGCCCGCATCGCGCAACGCTCGCAGCAGTTCCGTTCCCGAGATGCCGGGCAGGCCGAGATCGAGCACGACGAGCGCGAAGCGCGTCGTCGCGAGGGCCGCGGCGGCGGCGTGTCCGTCGCGCAGCCAGTCGACGTGATAGCCGGCCTGGCTCAGGCTGACCTCGAGGCCGCTGCCGATCAGATCGTCGTCTTCAACAAGGAGGAGTCGCATGGTCGATTCGCGTGCAGGTGTCTGCGATTGTACGAGCCCGACTGTGCGTGCCAGGCAACCGATTGTAGTTGAGCGATCTCAAACATCGCCCGATTCTGAAGAACGCTTAAGGTTTGCCGCCGGCATTCCCGCTACTATCGGCCACGACATTTCTCCCCCTGACCCCGACCCGGGTTTGCCGCGTCCGGCACGGACCGAACGCACCGGCTCACGAATTCGCGACCCTTCAGTTTGATTTCAGATCGATCCGGGGCGCCCGCACGGGAGGTTCATTCTTCATGGCACCCTCGACGATCGAGCGATGGCGCGCCCACCTGCTGATCGCCGCGCTGGCCGGCATGTTCATTCAGTGTTTCGTGCTGGTTTCGCTGCTTGCATTGCGCATACCCGAAGCGTTTTTCACGACGATGACATTTCGCGTCTGGACCGTCGTCGCGGTTGCGACCGCGATCCTTTCGGCCCGCAAGCTTGCCGATGCGGCGTTCAGGGCCGCGCTCGCGTGCGGATACGTGCGCGTGACCGGAATCGATCGCCGGACGGTAGTTGTGTCATCTGATTGCGCGTATCGTCGGTGGGTCGTCCTTCACATCCGGCTCAACGGGAATCGATACGGCAGCGTGCACGGGTGAGCCCGCGTGCGCGGCCGGTTGCGGTCGTACGGGTCACCACTGGGGAGAAGCATGGTTTTGCTGCATGTGCTGCACGGGCTGGCCGAGGCATTGTCGCTCGTCTGCGGGCTGGGCGCGTTGCTGGGGATTGCGTACACGGTCACGGCCAGCGTGCTGGTCGGCAGGTTCTTTTCCCGGCCGGCGGCGGAGCCGCGCGATTTCCCGGGCGTCACCGTCGCGAAGCCGCTGCACGGCGACGAATGGGATCTCGTACAGCATCTCGAAAGCTGCTTCGTGCAGAATTATCAGGGGCCGGTACAGCACCTGTTCGGCGTGCACGATGCGGGCGACGCGGCGCTCGCGGCCGTCGAGACGCTGCGTGCGCGCTATCCGGACGCGAACATCAAGGTCGTCGCCGATGCGCGGCTGTACGGGCCGAACCGCAAGATCGCGAATCTCGTCAACATGCTCGAACATGCGGAGCATTCGGTGCTCTGTCTCGCCGACAGCGACGTGCTGGTCGAGCGCGATTATCTGCGTGCGGTCGTCGGCGCGCTGCAGCAGCCGGAAGTCGGCATCGTGACGAGCGTGTATCGCGGTGTCGCGTCGCCGGGCTTCTGGCCCGGTGTCGCCGTCGCGATGACGAATTACCATTTCCTGCCCGGCGTGATTACCGGGCTTTTCATCGGGCGTGCACGGCCATGTTTTGGACAGACGATTGCGATCACGCGCGCGACGCTAGAACGCATCGGCGGGCTCACGCGTTTCGCGCATCACCTGGCCGAGGATCACGCGCTCGGCGAAGCGGTGCGGCAAGTGGGCGCGCAGGTCGTCATCCCGCCGTTCGTCGTCGGGCATGCCTGTGTCGAAGAGACGTTCGCCAAGTTGTATGCGCACGAATTGCGCTGGAGTTGCACGATTCGCGCGGCGGACCGGCTCGGCCACGCCGGCTCGGTGCTGATGCACCCGGTGCCGCTCGCGCTGCTGGCCGTGCTGTTCTCCGGCGGTACGCTCGCCGCCTGCTGGCTGACGGTCGCGGCGCTCGCCGCGCGGGCGCTGCTGATGCTGAAAGCGAGCCGGGCAACCGGCGCCGGCCTGCGCGGCGCCCTCTGGCTGCCGTTCGTCGATCTCCTGCAGTTCCTGGTGTTCGTGTCGAGCTTCTTCTCGTCGCACGTCGTCTGGCGCGGCACGCGCTTTCGCGTCGACCGGGAAGGCTTGCTGTCGCCGGCGGGTGAATCATGACGACGGACACGAACACCGCCAACGCCGACGCGGACCGCGTGTCCGCGCGTCACGAGGCGCGGCTCCGGTATGCGGCGCGCGCGGCGGCGCTGGCCGGGCTCGCGCTCGCGGTGTGGCTGATCTGGCGCGAGCATCCGCTGGAAATCCTGCATCGGCTGCGGATCGCCGGCGCAGGGCTGCTCGTCGCCGCGCTGGCCCACATCCTGCCGATGCTCGCGAATGCGTGGGACTGGCGGATGCTGATCCGCGGCCCGCGCCGGCCGTCGTTCGCGACGATGCTGAAGCTCGTGTGGATCCGCGAATCGATCAACGGGCTGCTGCCGGTCGCGCGGATCGGCGGCGAGATCGTGTCGTTCGGGCTGCTGCGGCAGGCGGGTGTGCGGCCGGCGACCATCGTGGCCAGCCTCGTCGCGGACATGCAGCTCACGCTGATCAGCCAGCTGATATTCGCGCTGATCGCGATCGGCTACGTGCTCGAACACGTGTCGTCCGACGCCGCGAAGGTGGCCGCGCACCTCGCCATCGGCATGGCGGCGCTGGTGCCGGTGTTGCTGCTGTTCGCGCTGGTGCAGCATGCGCGGCCGTTCGAGCGAGCGATGCGCGTGATCAACCGGATCACGAGCGGCAAGGTGGTTGCGCTGGTCGGCGAATCGGCACGCACCGATCAGTCGATCCGGATGATCTGGAGAAAGACCGGCATCGTCGTGCGCTATCTGGGGATCTGGCAGACGCTGCAGTTTGCGGGTTATGCGCTGGAAATCTGGCTCGCGCTTTATTTCCTCGGCGCCGATCCGACCTTTGCGCAGGCGCTCGCGATCGAGGCACTGATCCAGCTCGTGAGCAGCATCGCGTTCGTGATGCCGGGCGGTTTGGGCGTGCAGGAGGGCGGGTTCGTGCTGATCGGCGGGCTGCTCGGGTTCGACGCGCCGACCTGTCTCGCGCTGGCCGGCGCCCGCCGCGTGCGCGATCTGCTGTTCTATCTGCCGGGCTTGCTGGCGTGGCAGTGGGCGGCCGGTTCGGCGAACCGGCAGGGCGGCGCGAAGCGCGCGTCGCTCAGCATCGGGGAATCCGCCAGGCCGCGCTGACGCGGCCCGGCGACGCCGCGTGCGTGCCCGGGCGGGCACGTTTGAGCCGACGCGACGCGACGCGTGAATCAGCGCCGTTCGTCGGCGATATGGCTGCGGATCACGTCCGCGAACGACGTGTCGCCCTTCAACCCGAGCGCTTCCGCGCGCGTCGTGTCCCAGCGGCCCGGCCAACTGCCGACGATCTTCTCGACGCGCTCGTCGGGCGCATGGCGGATCAGCTTCACGACATCGTCGCCCGCGACTTCGCGCAGCGCGTCGATCATCTCGTCGACCGACACCGACAGGCCGGGCAGGTTGATCACGCGCTTGTTGCCGAGCTTCGCGCTGTCGATCTCGCAGCCCGCGACGAGCGCTTCGATCGCGCCGCGCGGCGACAGCAGCCACAGCCGCGTCGAACCCGGTACCGGGCACACGCTTTCCTCGCCGTTCAGCGGCTCGCGGATGATGCCGCTCGCGAACGACGAAGCAGCCGCGTTCGGGCGGCCGGGCCGCACGCTGATGGTCGGCAGGCGCAGCACGCGGCCGTCGACGAAGCCGCGCCGCGCGTAGTCGCACAGCAGCAGTTCGGCGATCGCCTTCTCGGCGCCGTAAGACGATTGCGGGTTCAGCGCGGTGTCGTCCTGCACGACGTCGGGCAGCGCGCCGCCGTAGACCGCGACGGAGCTCGTGAACACGACGCGCGGCTGGTGGCCGCGCGCGCGGCACACTTCGAGCAGCGTGCGCGATGCGTCGAGGTTGATCCGCATGCCGAGATCGAAATCGGCTTCGGCCTGCCCGCTGACGATCGCCGCGAGGTGGAAGATCGCGCCGGTCTGCGTGTCGATCGCGCTTTCGAGCACCGCGCGATCGGCGATGTCGCCGACGATCGACGTCACGCGCGCATCGCCGAAATCGCTGCCCTTGACGACGTCGAGCAGCACCAGCTCGTCGATCTTGCTGGTCCGCCCGTCGGGGCCGCTCAGTTCGCCGCGTTCGAGCAGCTTGCGCGCGAGACGCTGGCCGAGAAAGCCGGCGCCGCCGGTGATCAGTACTTTCATGTTCTTTATCCTCGTGGGAATACTGGATTACAGGTACGGCTTGATCCAGCCGAGGCCGGCCGACGTGCCGGCCTTCGGGCGGTATTCGCAGCCGATCCAGCCGTCGTAGCCGAGCGCGTCGATCAGCTCGAACAGGTACGGGTAGTTGAGTTCGCCGAGATCCGGCTCGTGGCGCTCGGGCACGCCCGCTATCTGGATGTGGCCGATGCCCGCGAAATCGCGCTTGAGCTTCATCGCGAGATCGCCTTCGACGATCTGGCAGTGGTAGCAGTCGAACTGCACCTTCAGGTTCGGCGCGCCGACTTCCGCGCAGATCGCCTGCGCGTCGTCCTGGCGGCTCAGGAAATAGCCGGGCATGTCGCGCTGGTTGATCGGCTCGATCAGGATCGTGACGCCGCGTGCGTTGGCGGCCTGTGCCGCATGCCGCAGGTTCGACAGGTAGGTGTCGCGATGGCGCGCGCGATCGGCGCCCGGCGCGACCATGCCGGCCATCACGTGCAGCTTTTTGTTGCCGAGCACGCGCGCATAGTCGAGCGCCTGGTCGATGCCGCGCCGGAATTCGTCCTCGCGGCCCGGCAGCGACGCGATGCCGCGTTCGCCCGCGGCCCAGTCGCCCGGCGGCGCGTTGAACAGCGCCTGTTCGAGGTTGTGCGAGTCGAGGCGCGCGCGGATGTCCTCGGCGGCGAAGTCGTACGGGAACAGGTACTCGACGGCCTTGAAGCCGTCGTAGGCGGCAGCGGCGAAGCGTTCGAGGAACGCGTGCTCGTTGTACATCATCGAGAGGTTGGCGGCGAAGCGTGGCATGGCAGCGGGTCCTGTGAATGAATGGGGCGGGGCGTACCGCGCCCCGCGTCGAATGGTGGCTCAGCGCCTCGGCAACTCAGCGGTTCACGAGTTTCGCGGGCGTGAGCCACACGGCGATCGCGCCGATCACGAGCATCGCCGCCAGCACGTACATGCCGGACGACGTGCTGTGCGTGGCGTCCTTCAGGTAGCCGATCACGTACGGGCTCGCGAAACCGGCGAGGTTGCCGATCGAGTTGATGATCGCGATCCCGGCCGCGGCCGCGGAGCCCGCGAGGAACGCGGTCGGCAGCGACCAGAACAGCGGAGCGCAGGTCAGCACGCCGCCCGCCGCGAGCGACAGGAACACGATCGACACCACCGTATTGTGCGAGTACGACGCGGCGACCGCAAACCCGACCGCGCCCATCAGCGCCGGCACGATCAGGTGCCAGCGGCGTTCGCGGCGCTTGTCCGCGCTGTGGCCGAACAGGTTCATCACGACGATCGCGACGGCGAACGGGATCGCGGACAGCAGGCCGATCTGGAGCGTATCGGTGATGCCGGTCGATTTCACGAGCGTCGGCATCCAGAACGTGAGGCCGTACTGGCCCGTGACGAACGCGAAGTAGATCAGCGACATCCACCACATGCGCGGGTCCGAGAACACGGCTTTCAGCGAATGGCCGTGCTGCTGCTGTTCCTGCGGTTGCGCGGCGATTTCGTCTTCGAGCAGCTGCTTCTCGCGCTCGTCGAGCCACTTCGCGCCGCGGATGCTGTTGTCGAGATAGAGGATCGTCGCGATGCCGATGAGCACGGCCGGCACGGCTTCGATCATGAACATCCATTGCCAGCCGTGGAAACCCGAGCCGCCGTGGAAGCGCTCCATGATCCAGCCCGACAGCGGATTGCCGAAGATGCCCGACACGGGAATCGCGGACATGAACACCGCGATGATCTTCGCGCGGCGGTGCGACGGGAACCAGTACGTGAGGTACAGGATCACGCCGGGGTAGAAACCGGCTTCCGCGAGGCCGAGCAGGAAGCGCAGCACGTAGAACTGCGTCGGCGTCTTCACGAACGCGAACAGCGCGGACAGCAGGCCCCACGTGATCATGATCCGCGCGATCCAGATACGCGCGCCGAGGCGGTGCATCAGCAGGTTGCTTGGCAGTTCGAACAGAAAGTAGCCGAGGAAGAAGATGCCCGCGCCGAGCCCGAATACGGTTTCGCTGAACGCGAGATCCTGCGACATCTGCAGCTTCGCGAAGCCGACGTTCACGCGGTCGAGATACGCGACCACGTAGCAGAGCATCAGGAACGGCACGATGCGCCAGAACACTTTCTTGTAGGTGCGGTCGAGTTCCGCGGCATGGGCGGGCGCAGCGGGCGAGCGGCTTGCGGCCGCGTCGAGAGCAGTCATCGTCGTGTCTCCAAGGATGTCGTGTGCCGGCGGCGCGTAGGCCGCCGGATCGTTTGTGTGTGCTGACGGAAGGCCCGCGCACACGGCGGGCATGGGAATCGGTGCGTGATCGGTACGTGGTGCGCGCCGCGTTACCAGCGCGCGCCGAAGGTCTGGCGCAGTTCGTCGAGCGCCGCGTCGGAAAGCGGCTCGGGCTTCGGGTTCGTCATCAGCCACAGCCGCGCGGTTTCCTCGAACTCCTCGAGCGCATACGACGCGTGCGACACCGACGGCCCCCACATCACGGGGCCGAGACGGTCGAGCAGCACGCCGCGCACCTGGTCGGCGAGCGCCGCGACTTCGGCCGCGACGGCCGGGTCGCCGGGGCGGCGGTAACGGATCAGCGGAATGTGGCCGACCTTCATCACGTAGTACGGCGTGATCGGCGGCAGCACGTCGGTGTCGCGCCACACGCCCGCGAGCGTCAACGCGACGAGGTGCGTCGAATGCGTGTGGACGACGCCGTTCGCTTCCGCGTTGCGCGCGTAGATGCCGCGATGCAGCGCGAGCGTCTTCGACGGCTTGCCGCCCGAGACGGGCTGGCCGTTCAGGCCGACTTTCGCGATGTCGTTCGGGTCGAGCCGGCCGAGGCACGCGTCGGTCGGCGTGATCAGCCAGCCGTCGGGCAGGCGCGCGCTGATGTTGCCGGCGCTGCCGACCGCGTGGCCGCGTGCGTACAGGCTCGCGCCGACGATGCAGATCTCTTCGCGCAGTTTCGCTTCGTCGCTCATCATGCGACTCCGTCCAGCGCGCGCAGCGCCTTGTCGAAAAAGTCCGTCGCGCCGAAGTTGCCGGATTTCAGCGCGAGGCCGAGCGGCTGCGCGTCGATGGTGGCCGTGGCGGGCACGCCCGGATCGATCTGCGCGCCGATCTGCAGCGACTTCACGTCGAGCGCCTGCACGACCGCGCCGGACGTCTCGCCGCCGGCGACGACGAACTTGCGCACGCCGAGTTCGCGCAGGCCCCGCGCGATCGCCGCGAGCGTGCTTTCGACGAGATGGCCGGCCGCTTCGACGCCGAGCGCCTGCTGCACGGCCTTCACTTCGTCGGGCGTGGCGGTCGCGTAGATCAGCACCGGCCGCGGCAGGTGCTCGCGCGCGAAGGCGAGCGCTTCAGCGACGACCGGCTCGCCGCGCGCCGCCGCGAGCGGATCGATGCGGAAGCTCGGCCGCGTCGCGCGCCATGCGGCGACCTGCGCGTTGGTGGCTTTCGACGCACTGCCGGCGAGCACGGCCGACAGCCCGTCGATGCGCGGCAGCGACGCTGCGTTGTCGCGCTCGGGCAGTTGCTCCGCACGGCGGAAATTCGCGGGCAGGCCGAGCGCGATGCCCGAGCCGCCGGTGACGAGCGGCAGGCCCGCGCATGCTTCGCCGAGCACGTAGAGATCGCGGTCGGACAGCGCGTCGGCGATCGCGAAGCGCGCACCTTCCGCGCGCAGCTGGTCGATCCGCGCGCGCACCGCGGCCGCGCCCAGCGCGATCGTGTCGTAGCGGATCAGGCCGACCGGCGATTTCGTCTGCCGTTGCAGCACGCGCACCAGGTTCGCGTCCTTCATCGGCGTGAGCGGATGGTTCTCCATGCCCGATTCGTTCAGCAGCACGTCGCCGACGAACAGGTGGCCGCGATAGATCGTGCGGCCGTTCTCCGGGAACGCCGGGCACGCGATCGTGAAGCCGCCGCCGGCCGCATCGAGCAGCGCGTCGGCCACCGGCCCGATGTTGCCCGCGTCGGTCGAGTCGAAGGTCGAGCAGTACTTGAAGAAAAACTGCCGGCAGCCTTGCGCGCGCAGCCATTCGTACGCGGCGAGCGATTGCGCGACGGCATCGGCCGCGGGGATCGTGCGCGACTTCAGCGCGACGACGATCGCGTCGGCGTCGAGCGTTGCGTTGCCGGCAGGCACGCCGATCGTCTGCACGGTGCGCATGCCGATCTTGACGAGCATGTTCGCGAGATCGGTCGCGCCGGTGAAATCGTCGGCGATGCAGCCGAGCAGGGGACGGGAAGCGGAAGCGGTCATGGCGGGAACGTCGTTCGAATCAGCGGGCGGGCGGCAGCGTGATGCCGGGGAAAGTCTTGATCACGGCGGAATCGTCCTCGCCGCCGTGGCCGGCGCTCGACGCGCTCATGAACATCTGGTGAGCGGTGGCCGACAGCGGCAGCGGGAACTTGCTGCGGCGCGCGGTATCGAGCACGAGGCCAAGGTCCTTCACGAAGATGTCGACGGCCGACAGCGGTGTGTAGTCGCCGTTGAGGATGTGCGGCACGCGGTTCTCGAACATCCACGAATTGCCGGCGCTGTGCGTGATCACGTCGTACAGCGCGTCGGCATCGACGCCTTCGCGCAGGCCCAGCGCCATCGCCTCGGCGGCCGCCGCGATGTGCACGCCGGCCAGCAACTGGTTGATGATCTTCACTTTCGAGCCGATGCCGTGCGCGTCGCCGAGGCGATAGACCTTGCCGGCGATCGCGGCGAGCACGTCCTCGCAGCCCGCGTACGCGGCGGCCGGGCCCGACGTCATCATCGTCATCTCGCCCGATGCCGCGCGCGCGGCGCCGCCCGACACCGGCGCATCGAGCATCTGCAGGCCGGCGGCCTCGATGCGTGCGCCGAGCGCGACCGCGAATTCGGGCGCGACGGTCGCGCTCGCGATCACGACACTGCCCGGCTTCATCGCCGCGACCGCGCCGTGCTCGCCGAACAGCACCGTTTCGGTCTGCGCGGCATTGACGACGAGCGTGACGACGACGTCGCACTGCGCGCCGAGTTCGGCCGGGCTCGCGCAGGCAATGCCGCCTTCGGCGGCGAACGCCTGCAGCACGGTGTCGCGTACGTCGCATGCGTGCACGCGCAAACCTGCGCGCAGCAGCGAGCGGGCGACGCCGAGGCCCATCGCGCCGAGGCCGATGACTCCAACATTTCGTGACATGGTCAACCTTGATCGATTCGGAAGAGGTTCGGGACAACGGCGGCGCCTGGCTCGGCAGGCGCCGCCGGCTTCAGCAGATGCCGGCTTCCGCGAGACGGCGGGCGGCGTTGTACATGTGCGTGCGCGCCGCGTTGCGCGCCGCCATCGGGTCGCGCGCGCGGATCGCGTCGGCGATCGCCGCGTGTTCCTCGCGTACCTGGCGCGAGAAATCCTCGCGCGTCGCTTCGTTGCTGCGCGTGACTTTCACGCCGGCTTCGAGGTACTGGTTCAGGAACTGCAGCGTCTTCAGGAAATACGGGTTGCCGGTGACGGCCGCGATCGTGCGGTGGAACGCGACGTCTTCCGCGACGCCGTCGCGCCCCTCGGCTACTGCTTCGTCGATCTTGCGCAGCGCGTCGTCGATGTCGGCCATGTCGTCGTCGCTGTGATGCAGCGCGGCTTCGGCCGCGACTTCAGCCTCGATCGCGCGGCGCACCGCGAGCAGGTGCGGCATCGAGCTCGCCTCGACGGCTTCCGCATAGTCGATCCGCAGAGGCCGGATCGCGCCGTGCTGGTTCACGAACACGCCGCTGCCCTGGCGCGGCTCGACCACGCCTTCGTTCTTCAGCCGCGAGATCGCCTCGCGGATCACGGTGCGGCTCACGCCGAATTCCTGCGCGAGCACGGCTTCGGTCGGCAGCTTGCCGGTGGCCGAGAAACTGCCGACTTCGATCTGCTTGAGCAGTTGCTGCGCGACGTGATCGCTCATCGCACGGGCGGGAATTTTCTCGAACATGGCGCTCTGGCTTGTAAGGTGATGTGGTCATCATACAAATTTGAGCGAAGTGAAGCATCCGGGATAACCCTCGATCAATGTCGTTCAACGTCGGTCAAGTTGATTGAAACCGGTTCCAATTGAATTGAAATCGGCGCGAGCGAATGTCGCTTTGCAGTTGGTCGGCTGGTCTGGAAAGAGAAGTGCGGGTGCCTTCGGCCGTCAGTCGGCGATGTCCTCGACGGGGTCGACCGTCGCATCCGGCGCCGCGCCGGCTTCCGCCGCTTCGCCGCCGCGCTCGCGATAGGTCGCTGGCGGTACGCCGAACTGCTTGCGGAATTCGCGCCCGAGGTGCGACGCATCGGCGAACCCGCAGCTCGACGCGATATCGGCGACCGTGCGATCCGAACTCGTCAGCAGCCACGCGGCGGTGCGCAGCCGCACCTGCTTCGCGAACACCTGCGGGCTCTTGCCCGTCTCGGCCTTGAACAGCCGCTCGAGCTGCCGTGTCGACAGGTCGAGCTTGCACGCCAGTTCATCGAGCGGCAGCGTGCGCCCGACATGCTGTTCCATCAGGAGAATCGCGCGCTTGACCTTCGGATGCGTCGCGGGTTCAAGCCCTGGCGGATGCGGCTGCGGCGCGTTGCCCTTTTGCATCTCGCCGACCAGCAGGATGCGCAGCGCCTTCTGCACGGTCGCGTGGTCGAAATGGCGCAGCAGGATCGCGGCGGCGACGTCGATCGACGCGCGGCCGCCCGAGCAGGTGATCCGGCGCCGGTCGATCACGAACAGCCGGTCGGCGATCAGCAGGTCGGGGTCGGCGGACGGGAAGCGTTCGATGAAATCCCAGTAGTGGAACCAGCTCACGCAGGTGCGGTAGCCGTCGAGCACGCCGGCGCGCATCAGCGTGAACACGCCGGTGCAGATCCCGACGACCGTCGCGCCGCCCGTCGCCGCGCGGCGGACGAAGTCGAGCGTTTCGGGGCCGGCTTGCGGCCCCGAATGCAGCAGCCCGCCGACCACGACCACATAGTCGAACGGTTCGGCCGCGTCGAACGTCTCCCACGGCGTGATCTGGATCCCGCAACTCGCGCGCACCGGCGCGAGGGTCTCGCCGATCACGCTCCACGCGCAGCGCACGGGCTTGCTGTAGTCGCCGTCGTCGGCCGACAGCCGCAGCATGTCGACGAAGCCCGAGAAGGCCGTCAGCGTGAAGTTCGGCAGCAGCACGATGCCGAAGCGGATGCGCCGCGGCGCGGGTTCTGCGAGGGGGGAAGCGGGTACGTCGGGTGTCATCGCGGCCAATCTCGTCACGCCGGGCAGGCGGTCTCACTCGTTTCACTCTGGTTGCGGGTACGGCTGCCGGGGCGGCGCGGATGGTGCCAGCGTCGCCGATCGGCTTCGGCCGGACTTGTGGTTTTCCGTCGCGAACCATCGCCAAACCGTACTTTTGCACCGGCCGGCGCGGCGCTTGGCGGCGGTATCCCACGCCGATGCCGTTTTTGTTCTATCGGCCAATTTTACGCTTTGATGTACTGGTGCCCAACGTCATTCCACGCATGTCATCCAGAGGAAGCCAGATGAACGTCAGCGCGTTCGACCTGTTCAAGATCGGCATCGGCCCGTCCAGTTCGCATACGGTCGGCCCGATGATCGCCGCGTGCCGCTTCGCGTCGCACGTGGAGGACGCGAACCTGCTCGGCTTCGTGCGCCGCGTGCGGGTCGAGCTGTACGGCTCGCTCGGCGCGACCGGCAAGGGCCACGGCACCGACAAGGCCGTGCTGCTCGGCCTCGAGGGCCACCTGCCCGACACGATCGATCCGGACCTGATCGAGCCGCGGCTCGCCGCGATCCGCGCGGAGAAGTCGCTGTCGCTGCTCGGCAAGCAGACGGTCCGCTTCGAGGAAAAGGAGCACATCGGCTTCTTTCGCAAGCTGATGAGCGGCACGAGCATCGTGCACCCGAACGGGATGCGCTTCCAGGCATTCGACGAACACGGCCAGTTGCTGGTCGAGAAAGAGTATTACTCGGTCGGCGGCGGCTTCGTCGTGAACCGCGACGGCGATCGCGTGAACGGCGTGCGCGCGGCGGTCGAGGTGCCCTATCCGTTCCGCACCGGCGACGACCTGATGCGCCAGTGCCGCGAACACGGGCTGTCGATCGCCGAGCTGATGCTGCGCAACGAAAGCGCGCTGCGCCCCGCCGACGAAGTGCGCGCCGGGCTGCTCGCGATCTGGCGCACGATGGCCGCATGCGTCGAGCGCGGCTGCAAGGTCGAAGGCGAGCTGCCGGGCCCGATGCGCGTGAAGCGCCGCGCGGCCGAGATGAACGGGCACCTGCGCGCGCGTTCGGAAGAGTCGCTGCGCGACCCGCTGTCGATGCTCGACTGGGTCAACCTGTACGCGATGGCCGTCAACGAGGAAAACGCGGCGGGCGGGCGCGTCGTCACCGCGCCGACCAACGGTGCGGCCGGCGTGATTCCCGCGGTGCTGCACTACTACGTGAAGTTCGTGCCGGGCTCGAACGAAGCCGGCATCGTCGAATTCCTGCTGACGGCCGCGGCGATCGGGATCATCTACAAGGAAACCGCGTCGATTTCCGGCGCGGAAGTCGGTTGCCAGGGCGAAGTGGGCGTCGCGTGCTCGATGGCCGCGGCCGCCCTCGCCGCGGTGATGGGCGGCACGCCCGACCAGGTCGAGAACGCCGCCGAGATCGGCATGGAGCACAACCTCGGGATGACGTGCGACCCGGTTGGCGGGCTCGTGCAGATCCCGTGCATCGAGCGCAACGCGATGGGCGCGATCAAGGCGCTGAATGCATCGCGCATGGCGCTCAAGGGCAACGGCCAGCACTACGTGTCGCTCGATTCCGTGATCAAGACGATGCGCGAGACGGGTGCCGACATGAAGACGAAATACAAGGAAACGTCGCGCGGCGGTCTCGCCGTGAACGTCATCGAATGCTAACGAAGGGTCAATCATCATGAGCCGCTACTCGATATTCAGCCTGTTCCGCAACGGCCTCTCGTATCACGAGAACTGGGAAAAGCAGTGGAAGAGCCCGGAACCGAAGAAGGAATACGACGTCGTGATCGTCGGCGGCGGCGGCCACGGCCTCGCGACCGCTTACTACCTCGCGAAGGAACACGGGATCACGAACGTCGCGATCCTCGAGAAGGGCTGGATCGGCGGCGGCAACACCGCGCGCAACACGACGATCGTGCGCTCGAACTATCTGTGGGACGAATCGGCCGCGCTGTACGAGAAGGCTATGAAGCTGTGGGAAGGGTTGTCGCAGGACCTGAACTACAACGTGATGTTCAGCCAGCGCGGCGTGATGAACCTCGCGCACACGCTGCAGGACGTGCGCGACACCGAGCGCCGCGTCAACGCGAACCGGCTGAACGGCGTCGATGCCGAATTCCTGACGCCCGCGCAGATCAAGGAAATCGAGCCGACGATCAACCTGAACAGCCGCTACCCGGTGCTCGGCGCATCGATCCAGCGCCGTGCGGGCGTTGCACGCCACGACGCGGTGGCCTGGGGCTTCGCGCGCGGCGCGGACCGTGCGGGCGTCGACATCATCCAGAACTGCCAGGTGACCGGCATTCGCCGCGAAGGCGGCGCGGTGGTCGGCGTCGATACGGTGAAGGGTTTCATCAAGGCGAAGAAGGTCGCGGTGGTGGCAGCCGGCAACACGACGACGCTCGCCGACATGGCCGGCGTGCGCCTGCCGATCGAAAGTCACCCGCTGCAGGCGCTGGTGTCCGAGCCGATCAAGCCGGTGGTCAACTCGGTGATCATGTCGAACGCGGTGCACGCGTATATCAGCCAGTCCGACAAGGGCGACCTCGTGATCGGCGCGGGCATCGACCAGTACACGGGCTTCGGCCAGCGCGGCAGCTTCCACATCATCGAAAGCACGCTGCAGGCGATCGTCGAGATGTTCCCGGTGTTCTCGCGCGTGCGGATGAACCGCCAGTGGGGCGGCATCGTCGACGTGTCGCCGGACGCGTGCCCGATCATCACCAAGACCGACGTGAAGGGCCTTTATTTCAACTGCGGCTGGGGCACCGGCGGCTTCAAGGCGACGCCCGGCTCGGGCTGGGTGTTCGCGCACACGATCGCGCGCGACGAACCGCATCCGCTGAACGCGCCGTTCGCACTCGACCGCTTCTACACGGGCCACCTGATCGACGAGCACGGCGCTGCCGCCGTTGCGCACTAACCCCACCATTGGAGAAACAAACATGTTGCTGATCGAATGTCCGTGGTGCGGGCCGCGCGCCGAATCCGAATTCTCGTGCGGCGGCGAAGCCGACATCGTGCGCCCCGTCAACAACGAGAACATGACCGACCGCGAATGGGGCGAGTACGTGTTCATGCGCGAGAACAAGCGCGGGCTGCACAAGGAGCAATGGCTGCACACGCAGGGCTGCCGCCGCTGGTTCAAGGCCACGCGCGACACGGTGACCTACGATATCAAGGGATACGAAACGTTCGGTGGCGCAGCCGCCGGCAACGCACACGAAGAGGGCACGAGCAAATGAGCCAGAAAGACCGTCTCGGCACCGGTGGCCGCATCAATCGCGCGATTCCGTTGACGTTCACGTTCAACGGCCGCACGTACCAGGGCTTCCAGGGCGACACGCTCGCGTCCGCGCTGCTCGCGAACGGCGTGCACTTCGTCGCGCGCAGCTTCAAGTACCACCGTCCGCGCGGGATCGTGACCGCGGACGTCGCGGAACCGAATGCCGTCGTGCAGCTCGAATCGGGCCCGTACACGGTGCCGAACGCGCGCGCGACCGAAATCGAGCTGTACCAGGGGCTCGTCGCGACCAGCGTGAACGCGGAGCCGACGCTCGAGAACGACAAGTACGCGATCAACCAGAAGTTCTCGCGCTTCCTGCCGGCCGGCTTCTACTACAAGACCTTCATGTGGCCGCGCAACATGTGGCCGAAGTACGAAGAGAAGATCCGCGAGGCGGCCGGCCTCGGCAAGGCGCCCGAGGCGCTCGACGCCGATCGCTACGACAAATGCTACGCGCACTGCGACGTGCTCGTGGTCGGCGGTGGCCCGTCGGGCCTCGCCGCCGCGCATGCGGCCGCGACGGCCGGCGCACGCGTGATCCTCGTCGACGACCAGCGCGAGCTCGGCGGCAGCCTGCTGTCGTGCCGCGCCGAGATCGACGCGAAACCCGCGCTGCAGTGGGTCGAGAAGATCGAGGCCGAGCTGCGCAAGCTGCCCGACGTGACGATCCTGTCGCGCAGCACCGCGTTCGGCTACCAGGACCACAACCTCGTGACGGTCACGCAGCGCCTGACCGATCACCTGCCGGTGTCGATGCGCAAGGGCACGCGCGAACTGCTGTGGAAGGTCCGCGCGAAGCGCGTGATCCTCGCCACCGGCGCGCACGAGCGTCCGATCGTGTTCGGCAACAACGACCTGCCGGGCGTGATGCTCGCGTCGGCCGTGTCCACCTACGTGCATCGCTTCGGCGTGCTGCCGGGTCGCAACGCGGTCGTGTTCACGAACAACGACCGCGCGTACCAGACCGCGCTCGACCTGAAGGCGTGCGGCGCGAAGGTGACGGTCGTCGATTCGCGCGCGTCGTCGAACGGCGCGCTGCCGGCCGCTGCAAAGCGGCAGGGCGTGACGGTGATGAGCGGCGCGGTCGTGACGGGCGCATCGGGCAAGTGGCGCGTATCGTCGGTCGACGTCGCGTCCAGCACGAACGGGCAAGTGGGCGGCAAGCTGCAGACGCTGCCGTGCGACCTCGTCGCGATGTCGGGCGGCTTCAGCCCCGTGCTGCACCTGTTCGCGCAGTCGGGCGGCAAGGCCTGCTGGAACGACGAGAAGGCATGCTTCCTGCCGGGCAAGCCCGTGCAGGCGGAGTCGAGCATCGGTGCGGCGGCGGGCGAATTCGGCCTCGCGCGTGCACTGCGGCTCGCGGTCGATGCGGGCGCGGAAGCGGCGAAGGCGGCGGGCTTCACGGCCGCGCAGCGCCCGGTCGCGCCGCAGGTCGCCGAAACCGTCGAAGGCGCACTGCAGCCGCTGTGGCTCGTCGGCAGCCGCGAGGCCGCGGCGCGCGGGCCGAAGCAGTTCGTCGATTTCCAGAACGACGTGTCGGCCGCCGACATCCTGCTCGCCGCGCGCGAAGGCTTCGAATCGGTCGAGCACGTGAAGCGCTATACGGCGATGGGCTTCGGCACCGACCAGGGAAAGCTCGGCAACATCAACGGGATGGCGATCCTCGCGCAGGCGCTCGGCAAGTCGATTCCGGAAACGGGCACGACGACGTTCCGCCCGAACTACACGCCCGTGTCGTTCGGCACGTTCGCGGGCCGCGAGACCGGCGATTTCCTCGATCCGATCCGCAAGACCTGCGTGCATGAATGGCACGTCGAGCACGGCGCGCTGTTCGAGGACGTCGGCAACTGGAAGCGGCCGTGGTATTTCCCGAAGAACGGCGAGGATCTCCATGCGGCCGTGAAGCGTGAATGCCTCGCGGTGCGCAACAGCGTCGGCATCCTCGATGCATCGACGCTCGGCAAGATCGACATCCAGGGCCCCGACGCAGTGAAGCTGCTGAACTGGATGTACACGAACCCGTGGAACAAGCTCGAAGTCGGCAAGTGCCGCTACGGGCTGATGCTCGACGAGAACGGGATGGTGTTCGACGACGGCGTGACGGTGCGCCTCGCCGACCAGCATTTCATGATGACGACCACGACGGGCGGCGCGGCGCGCGTGCTCACGTGGCTCGAACGCTGGCTGCAGACCGAATGGCCCGACATGAAGGTGCGGCTCTCGTCCGTCACCGATCACTGGGCGACGTTCGCGGTGGTCGGCCCGAAGAGCCGCAAGGTCGTGCAGAAGGTGTGCCAGGACATCGACTTCGGCAACGAGGCGTTCCCGTTCATGAGCTACCGCAACGGCACCGTCGCGGGTGCGAAGGCGCGCGTGATGCGGATCAGCTTCTCGGGCGAGCTGGCCTATGAAGTGAACGTGCCGGCGAACGCGGGCCGCGCGGTATGGGAGGCGCTGATGGCGGCCGGTGCCGAGTTCGACATCACGCCGTACGGCACCGAGACGATGCACGTGCTGCGCGCCGAGAAGGGCTACATCATCGTCGGCCAGGATACCGACGGCTCGATCACGCCGTACGACCTCGGGATGGGCGGGGTCGTCGCGAAGTCGAAGGACTTCCTCGGCAAGCGTTCGCTCGCGCGCTCGGACACCGCGAAGGAGGGCCGCAAGCAGTTCGTCGGCCTGCTGACCGAGGACGAGCAGTTCGTGCTGCCGGAAGGCGCGCAGATCATCGAGAAGGACACGCAGGTGTCGGCGGTCGATCCGACGCCGATGATCGGCCACGTGACGTCGAGCTACTACAGCCCGATCCTGAAGCGCTCGATCGCGCTCGCGGTGGTGAAGGGCGGCCTGAACAAGATGGGCGAGAGCGTCGTGATTCCGCTGGCCAACGGCAAGCGCATCACCGCGAAGATCTCGAGCCCGGTTTTCTACGATACCGAAGGGGTGCGTCAGCATGTGGAATGAAACGAGAAACCAGACGCAGGTGGCGGGCGCGGGCGGCGTGACGCTTGAATCGCCGTTCGTCGGCGCGACCGACGTGCTGAAGACGCACCAGGCGCGCGCATCGAAGAAGTTCAAGCTGCGCGAGCGGCCGTTCCTCGATCTCGTCAACGTGCGCGGCGAGTTGAGCGATCCGGCGTTCGTGAGCGCGTTCGAGCGCGTGGTCGGCTGCCGGCCGCCCGCTCAGCCGAACACGACCGTGCGCGGCGCGGAGTACGACGTGCTGTGGCTCGGCCCCGACGAGTGGCTCGTGCGCTCGAACGGGCCGGTGCAGGCCGGCGTGCTCGAGGCAAAGCTCGCGGAGGCCGTGCAGGGCACGTATTCGGCGGCCGTCGATGTCGGCAGCGGCTACACGGTGGTCGAGATCAGCGGCGAACGCGTGCGCGACGTGCTCGCGCGCGGCTGCCCGCTCGATCTCCATCCGCGTGCGTTCAAGCCGGGCCAGTGCGCGCAGTCGCATTACTTCAAGGCGTCGATCGTGCTGATCCCGACCG
This sequence comes from Burkholderia sp. BE17, assembly GCF_009362305.1. Taxonomy (NCBI): domain Bacteria; kingdom Pseudomonadati; phylum Pseudomonadota; class Betaproteobacteria; order Burkholderiales; family Burkholderiaceae; genus Burkholderia; species Burkholderia sp. BE17. Next base: position 24,576 of record NZ_WHNU01000007.1, on the reverse strand, counting down.
GCGACGATGCGTACGAGATCGTGCTGCGCCGCAGCTTCGCCGACTACTTCGTGCGCATCATGCTCGACGCCGCCGAGCCGCTCGCGTCATGAAGCCGTTCGACGAACCGTTCGTGGCGATCGACGCGCCGCGCCTGCGCGGGCGCGGCTGGAGCGTGTTCGTCGACGAACTGAAGGTGCCCGCGCGGATCGGCATTCACGCGCACGAGCATGAAGCGCCGCAGCCGATCGTGATCGATGCGCGGCTCGGGTATCGCTGCGAGCCGAGCGAACAGGGCGAGTGGATCGATTACGACGGTTATTGCGCGCGCGTCGCGTCGTTTCTGTCGCACAAGCCGCATACGCGGCTGCTGGAGACGCTCGTCGCCGATATCGCGGTGCTGTCGTTCCGCGAATGGCCGGCGCTGGAGTCGCTGACGCTGTCGGTGTACAAGCCGAAGATCCGGCCCGGCACGAAGCGGGTCGGCGTGTCGCTCGACTGGACGCGCGGGGATTATTTGCGGTGGACGGGGGCGGCGGGGCAGATTTGATTCGCTGATCGGCCCGTGTCGTTCTGAAAGCGGCGCGTCATGACGAAGTCATGGCGCGCCGTTTCTCTTTGCAGTGCTTGTTGCAGCAGTTACGCCGTACCGTTCAGCACCGGATAATCCACATACCCGCGCGCATCGCCGCCGAAGAACGTGTCGCGCTGCGCGTCGTTCATCGGCGCGCCCGTCTTCAGCCGCGTCACGAAATCCGGATTCGCGAGCACCATCTGGCCGTACGCTTCGAGATCGGCGAGGCCCACTGCGACATCCGTGCCGATCGCGTCGCGCGTGCGGCCCGGCCGGTTCACGATCAGCGTGCCGCTCCAGCGCTCGCGCAGGTCAGCGAGCAGCGGCTCGTCGCCCTGGTGCATCACGTGCAGGTACGCGAGGCCGAGCCGGTCGAGCTGCGTCGCCAGGTGGCGATACAGGTCCGGCCCTTCCGCGCCTTCGTCGATGCCCCACAGCGTGGTGCCGGGCGACAGGCGGATCGCGGTGCGGTCCGCGCCGATCTCGTCGGCGATCGCCTCGGCGATCTCGATCGCGAAGCGCGCGCGATTCTCGGTCGACCCGCCGTAGGCGTCGCTGCGCGTGTTGGCGTTCGGCGCGAAGAACTGCTGGACCAGATACCCGTTCGCGCCATGGATCTCGACGCCGTCGGCGCCGGCCTCGATCGCGCGGCGCGCGGCGAAGCGGAAGTCGTTCACGGTGTCGCGCACCTCGTCCGTCGTCAGCGCGCGCGGCGCGGGAATCTCCTGCATCCCCTTCACCGTGAACATCGGCACGCCCGGCGCGATCGCCGACGGCGCGACGCCCTGGCGATGATGCGGCGTATTGTCGGGGTGCGACATGCGCCCCACGTGCATCAACTGGATGAACAGGCGGCCGCCGCGCGCATGCACGCGGTCGCTGATCGCCTTCCAGCCGGCGACGTGCGCATCGGTATAGATGCCGGGCGTCGTCAGGTAGCCCTGGCCGTCGTCGGACGGCTGCGTGCCTTCGCTGACGATCAGGCCGAGGCCCGCGCGCTGCGCATAGTATTCGGCGGCCAGTTCGCCGGGCGTGCCGTCGAACGCGGCGCGGCTGCGCGTCATCGGCGCCATGACCAGGCGGTTCTGCAGCGTGTAGCGGCCGACCCGGGCCGGGGTGAACAGTGCGTCCATGATGCGTGACTCCTCGAAGTTCGGGATGCGGGATCGGGGCGATCCCGCATCGGGCGGCGGCCGCGCACGTTGCGCCGGCCTCGCCTCCACGTGTGCATCATCCATTGCTTCTTTTTCGAGATAAATATGGTAATTTGGATAACATTGATCCATTGATGGAGCAGTGGGCGTGGAGCTGCTGAACGACATGGCGCTGTTCGTGGAAGTCGTGAAGGCGAAGGGCTTTCGCAGCGCGGCCGACGCGCTGGGCATGCCGAATTCGACGCTGTCGCGGCGGATCGGCGCGCTGGAAAAAGCGATCGGCTTGCGGCTGCTGCATCGCACGACGCGTCGCATCGAGCTGACGGAGGCCGGGCAGCTGTATTTCGAGCGCTGCAAGCGCATCGTCGACGAGGCGCGCCTCGCGCACGAACAGCTCGGCGAACTGCTGGCCGAACCATCGGGCGTGCTGCGCGCGTCGTTTCCCGTCGATTTCGCGGTGATCTACCTGACGCCGCTGATCGTCGAATTCGCGAACCGTTATCCGAAGCTGACGTTCGATTTCGAGCTGACGTCGCGGCGCGTCGATCTGGTGAGCGAGCCGTTCGACGTCGCGATCCGCATCGGCGAATCGGCGGATTCGCAACTCGTCGCGCGGCGGCTCGCCACGTTCCGCAATCACCTGTATGCGTCGCCGCGCTATCTGGAGCGCTCGGGCGAGCCGCGCGAGCCGGACGACCTGACGCGGCATCAGTGCCTGAGCGTGCAGCGCGTCGATGCGTGGACGCTGCATGACGACGCGCGGGAGGTCGAGGTGCCGGTGGGTGGTCGCTTCGTCGTGAACAGCGTCGGCATGGTCCGGCAACTGGCCGTGCACGATGCGGGGATCATCCAGATGCCGGAGGAGGTCGTGGCCGACGACGTGGCCGCAGGGAGGTTGCGTCGCGTGCTGCCCGGATGGGAGGGCGCGCCGGTGCCGATCTATGCGATGACGGAAACGCGTTTGTTGCCCGCGAAGACGCAGATTTTCATCGAGTTTCTGCGCGAGCATTTCGCGCAGGCATAGCGCCTCGAGCGGCCTGAAAGTTTCGGGAGTGCGCGCGGAGTGCGCTTAGCGGGTGCTGCGGCTCGCGGCCGGCGGCGACGTCGACGATTCGCTTACCGGCACCATCCGCGCCTTAGTATCGTTCGCAGCTTTCACGTCGTCAGGTTCGAGCACGAACCGGAACGAATCGACCCGCTGCATCACCTTCGCCGCATACGCGTTCGAACCGCCATAGTTCTTCAGCCCGGCCTGCACGTTGCCGCCGGCCGCCCTTACGTAGCCCGACAGGATCGCGGAGCCCACTTCGACGTTCGCGTTCGGCTCGGTCAGATCCTTCACGTTGCGCAGCAGGCCGCGGTGTGCGGCCGGCACGACCTGCATCAGCCCCGTTGCGCCATGCTGGCCGCGCGCCTTTTCCTGGAAGCGCGATTCGATCGAGATGATGGCGTAAACGAGTGCCGGGGGCAGCGAATATTTCGTCGCAGTAACGCTCACGATATCGGCGAGCTTCGCGGCCCGCTCCTTCGCGACGCCGAATTTCTTCGACAGGTAGGCCGTGATGCGGCGGTTTGCTTCGTTCGGCTGATCGTTGGCGTCGGCGAGCGGCGCGGATGCGACGGACGGTGCCGATGCGGCCGCTTCGGGCGCGGATGCAGGCACTGCTGGCGCTTGCTGCGCCGATGCCTGTTGCGCGATGCCGAGCGAAAGCACGATCAGACAGAGAAACCGTCGCATGGTGGAGTGCGGGAAATTGGGAGGCGCATAGTATATCGGCCAATCGCCGCCGGTGGTCGAGCGCCGGCTCGAATGAAAGCACCGTGTAGGCTTGTATCGGTTCGCGACGATCGATGGGCCGATCGTTGCATGGGCACGCATCGGAGTCCGGATGAATGTCACCGTCGGTTCCGGGATCGTATCCTCATTTCCCCGTGCATGGAAAAGCGACGCGAACCGTCTATGCGCGCCGCGCGGCAGCCACCCGAGCAAGCGCGCCGATCGCATCGCTGACGAGCACCGCGAGCAGTCCGACGATCACGCCGCCCTGCAGCACGAACGCGGTGTTCGACGTCTGCAGGCCCGCGATGATCACGTCGCCGAGCCCGCGCGCGGCGACCGTCGAGCCGATCGTCGCGGTGCCGAGATTGATCACGACCGCGAGCCGGATGCCGTTGACGATCACCGGAAACGCGAGCGGCAGCTCGACCGACACCAGTTGCTGCCAGCCGCTCATCCCCATCCCGCGCGCGGCGTCGACGACGTCGCGCGGCACGTCTTCGAGCCCCGCGATCGTGCTTTCGAAAATCGGCAGGAGCCCGTACAGCACGAGCGCGATCAGCATGGGTTTCAATCCGAAACCGACGGCCGGCACCGCAAGTGCGAGCACCGCGACCGGCGGGAAAGTCTGGCCGATGTCGACGACGCTGCGCGCGACCGGCAGGAAATCCGCGCCGGCCGGCCGCGTGACGAAGATGCCGGCCGCGACCGCGACAATCGTGCCGATCAGGCTCGACAGCGCGACCGTGCCGAGATGCGCGAGCGTGAGATCGAGCAGGCTCGCGCGATCGTAGATGACCGGCGCGCCGTTGTCTGCGAACGGCGCGAACAGACCTTGCAGCCATGCTGGGCGCAACAGCAGCACGAGCAGCAGCGCGAGTGCGGCCGCGCGGGCCGCATAGGCTGGCGACCGCCGGCGCAGCGCCGAACGCGTTGGCCGCACGCCGTGCGTCGTCATGCGGGTTTCCTCGCGTGTGCACGGATCGCATCGAGCGTGATGCGGCGCGCGACGCGGCCGTTGCCGTCGTCCACGGGAAGCGCGTCCGCACCGCGCCACAGCAGCTCGGACACCGCGTCGCGCAGCGTGCGCGTCGCGGCGATCGGTTCGCCGTCGGCATGACCGGGTTCGGCTACCGCGTCGATCGGCGTCAGCGCGAGCAGGCGCAGCGGCCGGTCGACACCCGCGACGAGCTGCTCGACGACGCCGGCTGCCGGCTTGCCGAGAATCTCGGCGGGCGGCGCGACCTGCAGCAGCCGTCCGCCGTCCATCACCGCGATCGTGTCGCCGAGCTTCAGCGCTTCCTCGATATCGTGCGTGACGATCACGACCGTGACGCCGAGGCGGCGCTGCAACGCGAACAGGTCGTCCTGCGCCTTGCCGCGAATGATCGGATCGAGCGCGCCGAACGGTTCGTCCATCAGCAGCATCCCGGGCTCGGCCGCGAGCGCGCGCGCGACGCCGACGCGCTGCTGCTGGCCGCCCGACAGCTCGTGCGGCAGCTTGTCGGCGAACTCGGCCGGCGCGAGATGGAACAGGTCGAGCAGTTCGTTCACACGCGCTTCGATGCGCGCCGGCGGCCAGCCGAGCAGGCGCGGCACGGTCGCGATGTTGCGCGCGACGCTCCAGTGCGGAAACAGCCCGTGCCCCTGGATCGCATAACCGATACCGCGTCGAAGCTGCTCGGGCGCGACGCTCGCCGTATCGACGCCGTCGATGCGGATCGTGCCGCTGGTGGGCGCGATCAGCCGGTTGATCATGCGCAGCAGCGTCGACTTGCCGCTGCCCGATGCGCCGACGAGCGCGGTGATCGTGCCGCGCTTCATCGTCAGCGATACATCGTCGACGGCGACGACGTCGCCGAAGCGTTTGCCGACACGTTCGATCTCGATCATCCCGCTCGCCCCTTCGCGAGCGACGTCGCGGCTTCGAACACGACGGCGGCCGCCAGTGCGAGCGCGATCGTCGGGATCGCGCCGAGCAGCACGAGATCGGCGGCCGATTGCCCGATCCCCTGGAAGATGAAGGTGCCGAACCCGCCGCCGCCGATCAGCGCGGCGACCGCGGTCAGGCCGATGTTCTGCACGAGCACGATGCGCACGCCGCTCAGGATCACCGGCAGCGCGAGCACGAGGTCGACGCGCAGCAGCCGCTGCGCGCGCGTCATGCCCATCGCGCGCGCCGCTTCGGTCACGTGCGGCGGCACTTGCTCGAGCCCGACCACGACGCTCGATGCGATCGGCAGCAGCGAATACAGGAACAGCGCGAGCACGGCCGGCGCGACGCCGATTCCGCGGATGCCGAGCGCGGCCGCGAGCGGCACGTGCGCGGCGAGCAGGCCGAGCGGCGCCATCATCAGCCCGTACATCGCGATGCTCGGGATCGTCTGCACGACGTTGAGCACGGGCATCGCGACGGTGCGCACCGCCGCGATGCGCGCGCACGCGATGCCGAGCGGCACACCGGCGACGAGCGCGGCCGCGACCGAGCCGCCCGCGAGCGACACGTGCCGGGTGGCCTCGCGCCAGAAATCGTCGCTGCGCACCGCGTATTCGCGCATCACGGAGAGGCCGTCCCACCAGCCGCTCGCGAGCGGCACCGAGATCGCCGCAATCGCGACGACGAGCGCGACGAGGCGCCGCCACGGGCCGAACGCGAGCCGCGCGAGCGCGTCGGCGACGAGCACGGCCCACGCGAACAGCAGCAGCCAGACGCCAGCCGCGGGCGACACGCGCGCGAGCATGTCGTCGGGCGCGACGACGTGCGTCGCGGCTGCACCGACCGCATATGCGAGCGTCGCGAGCCACGTGCAGCCGGCCGCGAGCCGCCACGCGGGGCGGCTCGCCGTCATCGCCCACAGCGCGCCGGCGATCCATAGCGCGGCGAACACCGCGCCCTGCACGGCGGGCAGCGCGGCGAACACCGACAGGTCGGCGCCGGCCGCGATCCGGTTCGGCCGCAGCACCGCGAACGGCAGGCCGAGCACGCCGACGATCGTCAGGATACCGATCAGGATGCCGACCTTGTCGGGTATCACGCGCCGCGCGGACGCTGCCGCGCGACCCGTCATTTAACGAAGCCCTTCGATTTCAGGTAGCTTTTCGCGACGCCGGCCGCCGGCTCGCCGTTGATCTGGATGCGTGCGTTCAGCGACTGCAGCGTCTTCAGGTCGAGGCTTGCAAACACGGGCTGCAGGTAATCGGCGATCTGCGGATGCGCTTTCAGCACGGCTTCGCGGATCACGGGAGTCGGCGCGTAAACGGGCTGCACGTGCTTGTCGTCGTCGAGCACCGCGAGGCCGCTCGATGCGATGCCGCCGTCGGTGCCGTAGACCATCGCGGCGTTCACGCCGTCGGTCTGGTTCGCGGCGGCCTTGATCGTCGCGGCCGTGTCGCCGCCAGACAGCACGACGAGCTGCTCGGGCTTCAGCTTGAAGCCGTACGCCTTCTCGAACGACGGCAGCGCGGACGCGCTGTTCACGAATTCGGCCGACGCGGCGAGCTTCAGCTTGCCGCCGCCCGCGATCCATTTGCCGAAATCGGAGAAGGTCTTCAGGTGCTGCGATTGCGCGACAGGCGCGAGCACGGCGACGCCCCACGTGTTGTTCGCGGGCGCCGGTGCGAGCCACACGAGATGGTTCGCCGCGTAGTCGAGCTTCTTCGCGGTGTCGTAGCCTTGGCTTGCGTTCTTCCACACCGGATCGTCGGCCTTGTTGAAGAAGAACGCGGCATTGCCGGTGTATTCAGGGTAGATGTCGATCTCGCCGCTCGTGAGCGCCTTGCGCACGATCGGCGTCGTGCCGAGCGCGATCTTTTCGGTGACCGGAATGCCGTGGGCCTTCAGCACCTGCGCGATGAGGTTGCCGAGCAGGTTGCCTTCGGTGTCGATCTTCGAAGACACCACGACGGGCGTGTCGGCGTGCGCGCCGGGCGCGACGAGCGCGGCGGCGAATGCGAGGCCCAGGATCCGGGCGGGCAGGGCGAGCTTCATCAGGGCCAATCTCCAGGACGGGGGCGTACGCCGAAAGTTACTTGACTGAGCCGGCTTTGGCAAACCGCGTGCGGCGGCGTGCCCACAGCCCGTGTGGGGATAACCCGCATCCGTCATGCGGGCTTGTTACACTGAAATCCGTTCCCGCCTGCGGACACTTGCTGACATGAAGCCCGAGCTGCTGGTCCTCATCGCATTGCGCGGCGACGCGCATCGCGAGATCGCCGCGTCGTTCGACGTGCGCTACGCCCCGACCGCCGAAGAACGCGAACGTGCGATCGCCGAACACGGCGGCACGATTCGCGCGGTGCTGACCAACGGTAGTACGGGCCTTGCCGCTGCCGACATCGATCGCCTTCCACAACTCACGTTCGTCAGCGCCCTTGGCGCCGGCTACGAGCATATCGATGTTGCGCATGCGAAGGCGCGCGGCATCACGGTCGTGACGGGCGCCGGCACCAACGACGATTGCGTCGCCGATCACGCGTTCGCGCTGCTGCTCGCGGCGGTGCGCGGCGTCGTGCGGCTCGATGCGAAAACCCGCGCGGGCGTATGGCGCGAGGCGCTGCCGATGCCGCCGAACGTGTCGGGCAAGAAGCTCGGCATCGTCGGGCTCGGCAAGATCGGCGAGAAGTGCGCGCGCCGCGCGGCCGGCTTCGACATCGAGATCGGTTATCACAACCGTTCCGCGAAGGACGTTCCTTACCGCTATTTCGATCGGCTCGACGCGCTCGCGCAGTGGGCCGATTTCCTGATCGTCGCGACGCCGGGCGGCGCGGGCACGCGGCACATGATCGACCGCGCGGTGCTCGACGCGCTCGGCCCCGGCGGTTTTGTCGTCAACGTATCGCGCGGCAGCGTTGTCGATACCGCTGCTTTGGCGGATGCGCTGCGCGAAGGGCGCATCGCGGGCGCGGGGCTCGACGTGTATGAAGGGGAACCGGAGCCGCCGCGCGCGCTGACGGATCTCGACAGCGTCGTACTGACGCCGCACATGGGCGGCTGGTCGCCCGAGGCGCTCGATCGTTCGGTGCAGCAGTTTCTCGACAACGCCGCGCGGCATTTCGCGGGGCAGCCGGTGCTGACGCCCGTTTGAGTCGGGTTTGAATCAGGTTGTTCGCAGATAAAACAGTGCGGACGGCGACCGACGTCGAAATGACGTCGGCCGCCGTCCGCCTTGCGTCACGCGCGCCCGCTCAGGACGAAGCCGAAACCAGCGGCACCGTCACCGCCGTGCCGGCCGGATCGAGCGTCAGGCCGGTGCCCGGCGTCGGCCGCAGCGTTGCCTCATTGTCGCTGGACAGCACGACGAGCCCCAGCCGGTGGCCGGCTTCGAGCTTGTAGTCGCGCGGCATGAACGTCAGCTTCAGGTCGTACGGCATCCCCGGCAGCACGGGTTCCGACAGCCAGTCGGACAGCCGGTTGCGCGGGTCGGTCCATGCGCGCGTGACGATCGTCGCCGTGCCGTCCGGTGCGCGGTCGACCAGCAGCGCCGTCACGTTGGCCACGCCCGTGAAGGTCAGCCTGACCTTTGCCGTTGCGGTGCCGGAAAGCCGCGTCGCGGCCGTGAACGGCGCGGTCTCGAAGCGGCTGCGGTTTTCGCCGGTCGGCGCATTCGCCAGCGTGAGCGCGGTAATGCGCGCATCGTCGGTGAAGCGTGCGAGCGGGCCGCCGGTCGGCATCCGCAGCAGCGTGCCGGTACCCGCGCCGTCGCCGCCCGCGAAATACGAAACCGGCGTCGCATGGCGCGCGGCCCAGTCGGCTTCCTTCAGCAGCTTGCCGTCCGCCTGCTCGATCACCGCGCGCGGATCGTGTTCGACGCCGTTGTCATAACCGATCAGGTAGCGCGTGAACCACCGGTTCACCTCCGCGGTCCATGCATCGGCCATCGCCGGCACGCGCGTCGGATCGGTGTGCTTCAGGCGATGCAGCCACAGCTGCGTCGGCACGCCCTGGCGCCGCATCGCGAGATGCCACGACGTCGACTGGTCGACGCGCACGTTGTCGTCGGTCAGCCCTTGCGCGACGAGCGCCGGCGCGGCCGCGAACGCGGTCGGGATGTCGCGCGCGGCCCAGAACGGCGAATAGTCGCCGGTCGTGCGGTTTTCCTTCTGCAACGCTTCGTCGATCAGGTGCGTGCAGCGCTCCGGATGCGCGTTCGTCAGCAGCGCCTTGATATACACGTCGACGTCCTCGCCCTGATAGCCTTCCGGCGCGCGCACGAGCCCGCCCGAGCGGTAATAGCCGTACATGTTCGACAACCCGGCGACCGGCACGATCGCATCGAGCCCGCGCGTGCGCAGGCTCGCGACCATCTTCGGCAGCGTGCCGTCGTACGACACGCCGTACATGCCGACGTGGCCCGTCGACCAGTTCGCGACGACGGTCTTGCCGCTCGCGTCCTTCGCGGTCGCATCGCGGCCGAGCCAGCGGATCACCGACGCCATCGCGACCGATTCGTCGCGCGTCAGGATCGTCGGGCAGCCGTCCGAGCCGGCGGTGCCGAGCGAATCCGCATAGACGATCGTGAAGCCGCGCGGCACGAAGTAGCCTTCGATCCACGAGCGCCCGGCGGCGGCCGCTTCGACCTGCTGCAGCATTCGCGTCTGCGGCGCGGCGGCCATGATGCGCGCGGACGTCGATGCCGACGCGGATGCGTTCGCGGCCGGATGCGGCGTGCCGTCGAGCTCGACGTCGACGTCGTGGTTCGGGCTGTCGGCGAGCCCTGCGTAGTACGGGCTCGCGAGCACGATGACGGGCGTGCGTGCGCCGTTCGCGGTTTCGGCCGGGCGCACGATGCGCACGTGGATGCGGTCGCGCGTGCCGTCGCCGTCGGAATCGACCGGCGTGTCGACCCACGCGTTCTCCTCGATCGTGCCGCCCGACAGCGACGGCTGCACCTGGCCGTTCGCGATCACGGGGCGGTAGCGCCCGCCGCTGGCCGGGTTGGCGTATGGGACGCCGGACGGCGAGATGCGTGACGCCAGCGACTGCGTATCGGCCGCCGATGCTGCGGCCCCCTCCTGTTGGCCTTGTGCGAGCGCAGATGCACCCACCACGCTGCCGCCATCGTCGCCGCCGCACGCGGCGAGCGTCGCGGCAGCAACGAGCGCGGGAAGCCACGCGCGCCGCAATCCGGTTCGATGAATGTTCATTGTCGACCTCGTTCTTGTTTGTGATTGTCCGGAACCGGCCGGCCCGCGATATGCCCCTGCGGCCTGGCCGGGTGCTGCATCGGATGAAGCGGAACTGCACCTGCGAAATCGCCGGGCGAGACGCCCGGATGTCACGGCCGGTGTCGGCGCGCGTGATGCGACGCGCAAACCGGCGAGCGTCGGGGCGACTGCATCGCCCCGACCGGAAAGCGTCAGCGCGGCGGCCGGTTCGGGCCGCGCGGTCGAAGCGATATCGGCCGCGTGATGCGAATGCAGGAGTGCGAATCAAATGCGGGCATGCCCGACCTTCCTTCAGGTTTCAGATGAAACGGAACGGCACGATGCGATGAGACGGGGGTGTTGCGAATGACGGTGCTGCAACGGCAGGAAAGCGCGACGTGTGTCGGCATGGCTTGCCGGATTTCTTTCCGGAAGCTTGCGCAAACTTATCTCAGTGAAATCTTGGTGTCAAACTTTTTTAGTTTTTGTCAAACAAAGTTTCGACGTGTGTGCGCGGCACGCGGCCACCAATTCTTGCGGCATGGGTGTCAACTTCGCTGACATCCATCCGCAAACAATCAAAAACAGTCTGAAAGGAGGGAGAGGGCCATGACGATTTCGGTCATGCCCGACGACGGCAACAGCATCGGTTTCCGCGACATCGCGTAACGCCCGCGCCGGACGCCGCGCCTATTCGTCGCGCAGCGCTTCGGCCGGTCGCACTCGCGCGGCACGCCAGCTCGGGTACAGCGTCGCGACGCACGACATCAGGAACGCGGCCGCGGCGATCTCGATCACGTCGATCGCCGCGAGCTTCGACGGCAGCGAACTGAGGAAATACACGGACGGCGTCAGGAAGCGGATGCCGAGCAACTGCTCGATCGCCGGCAGCACCCACGGGATGCTGACCGCGATCGCGCAGCCGAGCGCGACGCCCGCCAGCGTGCCGGCGAGGCCGATGGTCATCCCCTGGATCGCGAAGATCTTCGTGATCGACCCGGGCGGCGCGCCGAGCGTGCGCAGGATCGCGATGTCGCCCTGCTTCTGCGTGACGGTCATCACCAGCGACGACACGAGATTGAACGCGGCGACCGCGACGATCAGCATCAGGATCAGCGACAGCATGCGCTTTTGCAGCCGCTCGGCTTCGAACCACGTGCGGTTCTGCCGCGTCCAGTCGCGGATATAAAGATCGCCCGACAGCGTGCGCGACAGCGCCAGCGCGATGTCCGGCGCGCGCTGCAGATCGTCGAGACGCAACCGGATGCCGGTCGGCGCGGACACGTTGAACAGCTTCCGCGCATCGCTGATGTGGATGTACGCAAGCGCGCTGTCGTATTGATAGTGGCCCGACTCGAACGTGCCGACCACGTTGAACTGCCGGAACCGCGGCAGCGCGTCGCCGATGCGCGCGCTGTTGCCGGGCGCGAAGAACGTGATGCGGTCGCCGATCTTCACGTGCAGCGCGTCGGCCAGCGCGGCGCCGAGCACGATGCCCATCTCGCCCGGCACGAGCGCGTCGAGGCGCCCGGTCTTCAGCTTGCGCGCGATCTCGGACACGCGCGGTTCGAGCACGGGATCGATGCCGCGCAGCGCGACGCCCGTCACGCTGCCCGCGTTCGTCAGCAGCGCCTGCGCGTCGACATAGGGCGCGACGGCGCGCACGGCCGGGTTCCGCAGCGATTCGTGTGCGGTGAGCCGCCAGTCGGGCAGCGCGCCGGACGGCGAGAAGATTTCCACATGCGCGAGCACCGACAGCATCCGGTCGCGCACCTCGGTGCGAAAACCGTTCATCACCGACAGCACGACGATCAGCGCCGCGACGCCGAGCGCGATGCCGGCCATCGCGGCGCCGGCAATGAACGACACGAAGCCGTCGCCGGCCGAGCGCCGGCCGCCGCGCGCATAGCGCAGCCCGATCTGCCATTCGAACGGGAGTTTCAAGCGATGTCCTTTCAATTCGATACGAACCACGTCGAGCCGCGCATTCTAGCGAACGCGGCGCGAGTGCGTGCAGAGGTCGGGGGGGCGGGCGGAATGGCTACCCGACCGGCCGGTCATTCGCGTGCGTTGCGCGCCGACACACCCGTATTTCCATCGTTTCGGCTCTGACCCATAATGTCGGCCAGCATCCGGTCGAACAAAACATTCCAAGCATTTACGGCGCAACCAGGGCCGCGCCGTCACAGACCAATAAATCTCGGGGTACGTCGCCGTAGCCGGCAGCACGTCCTTGAACAAGGAAATAACAAAATGGATTTGCTGCGTTTCCTGCTGCTCCTGCCGATTCGCGCGGCGGGCTTCGTCTGGCGCCTGCTCGGCCGCGTGCTGCGGCCGCTGGTCGGCAACGTGTCGTGGACGGCGCCCGCGTGGGCGGGTATCACCGCCGCGGCCGTGCGCCGCCGCCCGTGGCATGCCGGCGGCATCGTGCTGCTCGCGGCCGCGCTCGGCTACGGCGGGTACTGGTTCAAGCATCGCCCGAAGCCGCCCGAGCCCGAGACCGTCGGTTTTACCGTGAAGGCGCCGGCGATCACGACCTACGAGGCCGACGAAAGCGACAAGCCGAAAATCACCGTGCATCCGCTCGAAGTGGCGTTCTCCCGATCGGCCGCGCCGATCGAGCTGGTCGGCAAGCCGGCCGGGCAGGGCATCGAGATGACGCCCGCGCTGAAGGGCGCGTGGGCGTGGGCCGACGACAAGACGCTGCGCTTCACGCCGGCGGCCGACTGGCCGGTCGGCGCGCACGTCGAGGTGCGCTTCGCGGTGCATCAGGTGTTTGCGCCGCAGGTGGTGATGCAGGACGACCATTTCGCGTTCGACCTGCCGGCCTTCACCGCGCAGTCGGGCGACAACCGGTTCTACCAGAACCCCGACAATCCGGCGGAGAAGCAGGCGCTGCTGCAGTTGCGCTTCAACTATCCGGTCGATCCGGCCGAGCTCGAGAAGCGCATCGGCCTCGTGCTGGTCGGCCGCGACGGCAAGACCGTGTCGCCGCTGCGCTACACGGTCAACTACGACAAGATGAAGACGAGCGCGTGGGTCTATTCGCAGCCGCTCGAGATTCCGCGCGATCCACTGTCGGTGCGGCTCGACGTCGACAAGGGCGTGAAGAGCGCGCGCGGCGGCGACGGCACGCCACAGGTGCTGCATGCGTCAGTCGGTGTGCCGGGGCTCTACAGCCTGACAATCGGCAACGTTGCGCCGACGCTTGTCGACAACGAGCGCTACGAGCCCGAGCAGGTGCTCGTCGCGGAAGCGTCCGACGGCGTGCGCAGCGCCGATCTCGCCGCGCGCGCGAAGGCGTGGGTGCTGCCGAAGCGCAAGCCGGGCGTCGATCAGTCGGACGACGATCCGCCGTATGAGTGGAACGTGGCCGACATCAGCGATGCGGTGCTGAAGCAGTCGAAGCCGCTGCCGCTCGCGGCGGTGCCGACCGAGAACGACTTCGCGACGCTGCAAAGCTTCAAGTATCACGCGACGCCGGGCGAGCGCATCGTCGTACGTTTCGAAGGCGACCTGAAATCAGCCGGCGGCTATCTGCTCGGCGCGCCGGTGACGACCGCGTTCACGGTGCCCGACTATCCGAAGCTGCTGCGCTTCATGGCCGACGGTTCGCTGCTGTCGATGAGCGGCAGCAAGCGGCTGTCGGTCGTATCGCGCAACCTGCCGGGCATGAAGGTCGAGATCGGCCGCGTGCTGCCCGACCAGCTCCAGCATCTGGTGAGCTTCAACAACGGCACGTACGCGCGGCCCGAGCTGTCGTATTCGTTCAGCGAGGATCATATCGTCGAGCGTTTCGTGCAGACGCGCGCGTTCCCGGCCGGCGACCCCGGCAAGGCACATTACGAAGGCGTCGATCTCGGCCAGTACCTGAAAGGCGGCAAGCGCGGCGTGTTCCTGCTGCACCTGTCGAAATACGATCCGGCGGCCGAGAAGAAGAAGGCCGACGATGCGAAGGATGGCGATGCTTCGTCGGGCGACAGTAGCCAGGATCAGTCCGATAACGCCGATTCGGGCGACAGCAACGGCAACAGTGATGACAGCGACCACGCGCTCGGCGACACGCGCCTGATCGTCGTGACCGATCTCGGGATGCTGGTCAAGAAGGCGCTGGACGGCAGCCAGGATGTGTTCATCCAGTCGATCCGCAACGGCCGCCCGGTTGCGGGCGCAACCGTGTCGGTGCTCGCGGTGAACGGCCAGGCGCTGTTCTCGCAGACCACCAGCGCCGACGGCGTCGTGCATTTCCCCGCGTTCAAGGGGCTCGACCGCGAGAAGCGTCCGCAACTGTATGTCGTGAAGAAGGACGGCGACCTGTCGTTCCTGCCGGTGGCAGGCCGCGATCGCCAGCTCGATTTCTCGCGCTTCGACGTCGACGGCGAACGCAACGCGACGGGCCAGGGGCAGCTGTCCGCGTACCTGTTCTCGGATCGCGGCCTGTACCGGCCCGGCGATCCGTTCCACATCGGCCTGATCGTGCGCGCGGCGAGCTGGGCGCGCAGCCCGGCCGGCGTGCCGCTGCAGGCGGAGATCGTCGACCCGCGCGGGATCACCGTCGAGCGCAGGCCGGTGACGGTCGACGCGACGGGCTTCACCGAGCTCGGCTATACGACTGCCGAAACGTCGCCGACCGGCACGTGGACGGTCAACCTGTATATCGTCAAGGACGGCCAGCCGGGCGCCGAGCCGATCGGCAGCACGACGGTGCAGGTGAAGGAGTTCCTGCCCGACCGGATGAAGGTCGACGCGAAGCTGTCGCAGCAGGTCGTCGAAGGGTGGGTGAAGCCGAAGGGGCTGAAGGGCATCGTCGATGCGCAGAACCTGTTCGGCACGCCGGCCGAGAAACGCCGCGTCGCGGCGACGCTGACGCTGCGCCCGGTATGGCCGTCGTTCCGCAGCTGGCAGGGCTACCACTTCTTCGATGCGCGCCGCGCGAAGGAAGGCTATACGACGACGCTGCAGGACGGCACGACCGACGACCACGGCCATGCCGAGTTCGATCTCGACCTCGACAAGTACGCGGACGCGACCTACCAGCTCTACTTCCAGGCGAAGGCGTATGAAGCGGAGGGCGGGCGCAACGTCGCCGCGAGCGCGCAGACGCTCGTGTCGAACAACGACTGGCTCGTCGGCTACAAGTCGGTCGACGATCTCGGCTACGTGAAGCGCGGCAGCCCGCGCGCGGTGCGGCTCGTCGCGATCGACCCGGGTGCGAAGGCGATCGACGTGAAGGACCTGCGTGCGCAGCTCGTCGAGGAGCGCTACGTATCGGTGCTGACCAAGCAGGATTCCGGCGCGTACAAATACGATTCGCGGCTGAAGGAAGTGCCGGTCGACGAGAAGCCGCTGACGATTCCGGCGGCCGGGCTCGACTTCGCGCTGCGCACCGACAAGCCGGGCAGCTATGCGCTCGTGATTCGCCGCGCGGACGGCACCGCGGTGAACCGGATCGAGTATTCGGTCACGGGCGACGCGAACGTCACGCGTTCGCTCGACCGCAACGCCGAGTTGCAGGTGAGCCTCGCGAAGCACGACTACAAGCCGGGCGAGCAGGTGGAGATCGCGATCCGCGCGCCTTACGCGGGCAGCGGCCTGATCACGATCGAGCGCGACAAGGTGTATGCGCACGCATGGTTCCATGCGGATACGACGAGCTCGATCCAGCACATCACGGTGCCGGCCGGCTTCGAAGGCAACGGCTACATCAACGTGCAGTACATCCGCGATCCGTCGTCGGACGAGATCTTCATGAGCCCGCTGAGCTACGGCGTCGTGCCGTTCTCGGTGAACCTCGACGCGCGCCGCAATGCGCTGAGCGTCGATGCGCCCGCGCTCGTGAAGCCGGGCGACACCGCCACCTTCACCGTGCATTCGGCGAAACCCGCGAAGGTCGTCGTGTTTGCCGTTGACGAAGGCATCCTGCAGGTCGCGCGCTACAAGCTCGGCGATCCGCTGAAGTTCTTCTTCCGCAAGCGGATGCTCGAAGTCGGCACGTCGCAGATCCTCGACCTGATCCTGCCGGACTTCGAGAAGCTGATGGCGATGGCCGCGCCCGGCGGCGACGCCGACGATGCGATCGGCCGCCAGTTGAATCCGTTCAAGCGCAAGCGCGACAAGCCGGTCGTCTACTGGTCGGGGATCGTCGACGTGAACGGCGACACGCGCGTGAGCTACACGGTGCCCGACTACTTCAACGGGAAGCTGCGCGTGATGGCCGTGTCGGTGTCGCCGGACCTGGTCGGCACGTTCGAAGGCGCGACGACGGTGCGCGGCGATTTCGTGCTGTCGCCGAACGTGCCGACGACGCTTGCACCGGGCGACGAGGCCGACGTCAGCGTCGGCGTCGCGAACAACCTGACGGGCGTCGGCAACCAGCCGGTGCCGGTTGCGGTCACGCTGAAGACGGGCCCGCAGTTGCAGGTGATCGGGCCGGCGACGCAGAACGTCGCGCTCGCGCCGCAGCACGAGGGCGTCGCGCTGTTCCGCGTGAAGGCGACCGACACGCTCGGCTCGGGCATGCTGTCGTTCGGCGCGCGCTACGGCGCGAAGGGTGCGCAACAGCGCGTCGACGTGTCGGTGCGGCCGGCGGCCGCGTTCCGCACGCAGCTCGACATCGCGCGGCTGGATGCGGGCAAGAAGGCGAGCGTGCCGAACCTGCGGCCGATGTACGACGCGTATGCATCGCGCGACGCGAGCATCTCGACCGCGCCGCTCGTGCTGTCGGAGGGGCTGTCGTCGTATCTCGTCAACTTCGACCACTACTGCAGCGAGCAGATGGTGAGCTCGGCCGTGCCGCGCGTGTTCGCGTCGAAGTGGCTGTCGGTGCGCGCGCTGACGAGCGCGATGCACGCGCCCGAAGCCGGCGCCGACGCGGCGAATTCGAGCGCAATCACGCAGTTCCTCGGCGTGCTGCGCAGCCGGCAGAACGCGCAGGGCGGTTTCGGCCTGTGGAGCGCGACGCCGGATGCCGATCCGTTCGTGTCCGCGTACGCGATGCACGTGCTGCTCGATGCGCGCGAACGCGGCACGGCCGTGCCGAAGGACATGTTCGACGCGGGCAACGCGTATCTGCAGAAGCTTGCGGCGAACGATTCGCTCGGCTCGCTCGACCTGCTGCGGCAGCGCGCGTACGCGGTGTACCTGCTGACGCGCCAGGGCAACGTGACGACCAACAGCCTCGCGGCCGTGCAGAAGCGCCTGCAGGATGCGTATCCGAACGACTGGAAGAACGATCTCGCGGCCGCGTGGCTGGCCGCGTCGTATCAACTGCTGAAGCAGGACAAGGAGGCCGCCGCGCTGATCGCGGGCCCGCAGGCGCTGCTCGAACGCAAGCGTGCGTCCGACGGCGGTTACGCGACCGGCTACTACATCGATCCGCTGACGCGCGACGCGAGCGCGCTGTACCTGCTCGCGAAGCACTTCCCCGAGCGTGTGCGCAAGCTGTCGCCGCGTGCGATGGACAACATCGCCGCGCCGCTGGTCGACAACCGCTACAACACGCTGTCGTCGGCGATGACGATCCTCGCGCTCGATGCGTATGCGGCGTCGAACGCGGGCCAGCTCGATCAACTCGCGATCGACGAGGTGCGTGCGGGCGCCGCGCCGAAGGACGTGTCGTCGATCCAGGCGAACCTCGTGCGCTCGGGCACGTGGGCGGCCGGCGCGTCGCGCGTCGACTTCGTGAACGGCAGCGCGCTGCCCGCGTGGTGGGTCGCGAGCCAGTCGGGTTACGACCGCGGCACGTCGACGAAGGCGATCAAGAACGGGCTCGAGATCGTGCGCGACTACACCGACACGAACGGCAAGCCGCTCGCCAGGATCACGCTCGGCCAGGAGATCGACGTGCACCTGAAGATTCGTGCGACGGGCTCGGCGAACGTCGGCAATATCGCGATCGTCGACCTGCTGCCGGGCGGCTTCGATCCGGTGCTCGCGCCGCCGCCCGCGACCGACGCGCAGGACGGCGACGGCAATGGCGACGGCGGCGCGTCGGCGCCTGCGGCCGATGCACCGTGGCGCTCGCCGATCGGCGTGACGGGTTCGACGTGGCAGCCGCAGTTCGCGGACGTGCGCGAGGATCGCGTGGTGATCTACGGCACCGCGACGACGGACGTGCGCGAGTTCGTCTACCGGATCAAGGCGAGCAACGCGGGCCGCTTCGTCGCGCCGCCCGCGTATGGCGAGTCGATGTACGACCGCCGCGTGCAGGCGCAGGCGCCGGGCGGCACGACGCTGACGGTGGAGCGCGTGCGATGACGGTGCGGCTGCACCGGCCTTGCATGCCGCGCCGGATGCGAGGAGCGCCCGCGCGTGGCTGACGTATCGGCGCTCCGGCGCGCGCTGCATCGCGCCGGCCGCTGGCTGCATCGCTGGCAGAACTGGATCGCCGGCGCGCTGCTCGTGTTCGGCGCGCTGGCCGCATGCCGGCTATGGCCGCACCCGCCGCTGCGCGACTGGAAGCCGTCGTCGGTCGCGGTGTTCGACGCGCACGGCCGGCTGCTGCGCCTGACGCTCGCGAAGGACGACCGCTACCGGCTGTGGGTGCCGCTCGACCGGATGTCGCCGCAGCTCGTCGAAGCCGTGATGCTGCACGAGGACCGCTGGTTCCGGTGGCATCCGGGCTTCAACCCGTACGGGCTCGCGCGCGGCGCGTGGATCACGTACGTGCGCGGCGGCAATCCGCAGGGCGGCTCGACGTTGACGATGCAGCTTGCGCGCTCGCTGTGGCGGCTGAACACGCGCACGCCGGCCGGCAAGCTCCAGCAGGTCGCGCGCGCGGTGCAGCTCGAACTCTTCTACTCGAAGCGGCAGATCCTCGAAGCCTATCTGAACGATGCGCCATACGGCCGCAACGTCGAAGGCGCGGGCACCGCGAGCGTCGTCTATTTCGACCGGATGCCCGACGCGCTGACGCTGCCCGAGGCGCTCGCGCTCGCGGTGATTCCGCAGGACCCGGCGCGGCGCGTGCGCGGCGGGCAGGACGAGATCAACCGCGCGCTGGCCGCGTCGCGCAACCGGCTGTACGCGCGCTGGCTGACGAAGCACCCGCGCGATGCGTCGCTCAAGCCGTTGTTCGCGCTGCCGCTGGCGATGCGGCCGCTGTCGGCGCTGCCGTTCGATGCGCCGCACGCGGTCGACCAGGCGCTTGCCGTGCGCAACGCATGGCGCACTACTTCGGGCGATGCAGGCGACAAGAACGACGCCGGCGCGCGGCTGGTGACGACGCTCGATCTCGATCTGCAGCGCACGCTCGAACGGCAGATCGCGCGCTACGTCGCTCGCAACGACACGCGCGGCGTGCGCAACGCAGCCGCACTGCTCGTCGATACGCGCGACATGGGCGTGAAGGCGCTGGTCGGCTCCGCGAACTTCTTCGATCGCACGATCGACGGGCAGGTGAACGGCACGCTCGCGCGGCGCTCGCCGGGCTCGACGCTCAAGCCGTTCATCTATGCGCTCGGTTTCGACCAGGGCGTGCTGCATCCGCAGACCGTGCTGCGCGACGTGCCGACCGCGTTCGGCCCGTATGCGCCGGAGAATTTCGACGGCCATTTCCTCGGGCCGATCACCGCGACCGATGCGCTGAACCGCAGCCGCAACGTGCCGGCCGTGTGGGTCGCGTCGCAGCTCAAGTCGCCCGATTTGTACGGATTCCTGCAGGAATCCGGCGTGCGCCGGCTCGCGAGCGCGCAGCACTACGGGCTCGCGCTGGTGCTCGGCGGCGGCGAAGTGACGATGCAGGATCTCGCGGCGCTGTACGCGATGCTCGCGAATCGCGGCGAGTTCAGGCCGCTGCGGCTGCGCGCGGACGAGCCGGCCGCGCCAGGCCGGCGCCTGCTGAGCGCGGAGGCGAGCTACATGACGATGGACATGCTGCGCCAGCATCTGCGCCCCGACGAGACGAGCGGCGCGCAGCCGTCGGGCGTGCCCGTCTACTGGAAGACCGGCACGTCCTGGTCGTTCCGCGATGCTTGGACGGCCGGCGTGTTCGGCCCGTATGTGCTGGTCGTGTGGGTCGGCAACTTCGATAATTCGACCAACACGGCCTTCGTCGGCGTCGATGCGGCCGCACCGCTGTTCTTCCAGGTCGTCGATGCGCTGAACGCCGAGCGCACGCTCGTCGAGCCGCCGCGCACGGTGCCGCCGCACCTGAAGCGTGTGCGGATCTGCCTTGCAAGCGGCGACTTGCCGAACGAGTGGTGCCCGCAGCAGGGCTGGACGTGGTTCATTCCGGGCACGTCGCCGATTCGCGTGAGCACCGTGCACCGGCCCGTCGTGATCGACGATGCGACGGGGAAGGCCGCGTGCCCGCCGTACGACGGCAAGCGCACGCATACGGAGATCTTCGAGTTCTGGCCGTCGGATCTGCAGCAGGTGTTCGTGCAGGCCGGCATTCCGCGCCGGCGGCTGCCGCAGAACGCGGACTGCCGCGACGCCGGGCAAGTGGACGGCGACCCGCCGCGCATCACGTCGCCGCTGCGCGGCAGTACCTATGCGATGCGCGTGAAGAGCGCGGACGATACGCGCATCGCATTCAACGCGACGGCCGACGCGAGCGCGCATGCGTTGTACTGGTTCGTCAACGATGCGTATGTCGGCCGCAGCGCGCCGGGCGACGCGCTGTTCTGGCAGCCGCGCACGGCCGGCAGCTATGCGGTGCGCGTGGTCGACGATCACGGGCGCAGCGACCAGCGGCCGTTGGCGGTCGGGCTCGAGCAGTAGGGGCGCGCGACGAAATCGATTGGGCCGATCTCGACCACTCGGTAGACGAACGCGGCGAAGCGGGCGAGGTCGTCGGTTCGGGCGATCACTTGTGCGATCTGTCCGGGCCGGCGTTCCGGGCGGCGGTGCGAGCGCCGCGCGCGAGGCGGCCCGCTAACGCCGATTCACGCGCTGTAGCCGATCCTCAGGACACCCCATTGCCGTCCGCCGACAACGATAGGTGCCGAAACGTCCTTCATCAGCGCGAAGTTGCCGTTGCCCATGTCGCGTCGATAGGTCTGCAGCAGGAACGGCTTGGTATGCGACACGGAGGTGCGCGCCGTCCGGTCCGTGTAGATCCGGCGGTTCCGGCAGTTCGCCGCGTTCCACGCGGCGTCTGCGCGCTGCGGCAGCGAGAACTTCCGGTTGTGGGTCGGCAGGTAGCACTGTCGGTCGAAGCTGGCGCAATAGACGATGCGCTCGTCGATTTCGAGCACCGGCTCCTGGATGGCCGGCAGCACGCGATCGATGAAGGCCGTGAAGCGCGTCATGAACTGCTGCGGATCGGTGCCTGGAATCGGCACGTAGTTTGCGTCGAACAGCGCGTCGAGCGCGATATCGCCACGCGCGACCGCATCGTCGAAGAGCTTGCTGATCGCCGCGGCCGTGTTCCGCGCGGTTTCGATAAAGCGTGTGTCGGGCGACTCGATGCCGGTCGCGGCCGTGAGTTCGATGAGCGTCTCGGAGACGGAGAGCAGGTTGCCGAGCCGGTCCTTGGCCTGCGAGAAGTTGTCGCTGGAATCCTCGACGCCGGATGCCATTTCGCCAACCTGTTCCTCGAGGTGGTGGCACTGCGTCTCGATCTCGTCGGTGAGCGATGCGATCTGTTCGGCCTCGCCGGCGAGTTCGGTGATCGCGGTCCCGGTCGTGTGCACGACCTCGCCGATCGTGCGGGTGCCCTCGCGGACGCGATGGGCGCGCGCGGCGTTGTCGGTTCCCTCCGCGATCAGGTGTTCGGTCTGCTCGGCCAGGCGCGCAAGGGTCGTCTCGATCTGGGCCGTCGCCTGCCCGGTTTTCGCGGACAGGTTCTTGACCTCGGCCGCGACGACCGCGAAGCTGCGGCCCGACTCGCCGGCGCGCGCGGCTTCGATCGCGGCGTTCAGCGCGAGCAGGTGGGTCTGGCGGGCGATGACGGAGATCTCCTCGGACACGGCCCGCACGTGATCGAGCGCATCGCGCAGCGCGCCCATCTGGCTGCCGATCGAGGTGACGCCCTCGACGAGGCCGTGGATGTCGGCGAGCGATGCCTCGATCGTCTGTTGCGACTTCTGGACCGCGCTCGACGCATTGGCGCTGACGGCGCGCACCTGCTGCGCGGCCTCGGCGATCCGGTGGTTGCCGCGCAGCGTGACGGCGGCCGATTCACGCAGCGTGTGGCAGACCTCCGCCTGCCTGGCGACGCGGGCGGCGACTTCCTCGACATGGCCCGAGACGTCGCAGATCTCGATGCCGAGCTTGCCGGCCTGCTCGGCGATGTCGCCGACGAGCGCGCGCGACGAACGGTGGCCGCGGCCGATTCCGAAGAGGTTCACGTTGCTGGGTCTCCTAGAGGGCGCGCATTCCCGATCGGTGACGGATGCTGGGTGTGCGCACCTGACTTGACGGCAGCGTGGCCGCCGACTTGAGGTCGGGTAAACGTCAGGTTCGGAAATACGGATCGTCGGGCCAACGCCGCGCGCTTTCCGATTTCGCGGGGACCGTTTTCCGCCGCGGGGCCGGACGAGCGAGTGCCGATCGCCCGTCCGGATGCGCCGCGTCAGAATACGTGGTGGATGCCGACGTTGGCGCCGACCGTCGTGCCGGGCAATCCGAACAACGCGCCGCCCGTGATGCCGAGGCCCGTATCCATCGCGCCGTGATTGTTGACGACGCCGACTTGCGCATAAAGGCCCGTGCGCTTCGACAGGCTGTAATCGGCGCCGACCGCGGCGAGCAGCGAATGATTGTGCGAATCGTTGCGATCGATCGTGTACCACGCGCCGGTATTCAGGTCGAGTGCCGGCGTCACGCGATAGTCGAGGCCGGCGCTATACACGTTGTTGCTGAACGAGCCGGCGACCTTGTAGCTCGTGAACGACGCCTTGCCGGTCACGGGCCCGAACGTGTACGCGGTGCCGATCGTGCGGCCGACGAACGCGACCGTGCTCGAAACCGGCGTCGGCGACGTGCCGCCGTTGCCGTCGTAGAGCGCCGCGTTGAGCATGAAACCGCCGTTCGTATAGGTGACGCTGCCGGAATACTGGCGCCCCGCCTGGAAATCCCCGGCTTTGCCGCCGAACCCGAACATCGCGCTGCCCGTCAGTCCGCCGATCGTCGGGCTCGTGTACGAAATCGCGTTCGGGTTGAAGAGGCCCGTGACGAGCACGTTGTCGACGTACGGGATCAGCGCGGCGCCGAAGTGCGAGATATTGCGGGGATCCGAGCCGAGCACCGCGAGCACGAACGGCGAGAACTGCAGGCCGATCTTCGTCTCGCCGAAGCCGCCGCCGAGCCCGACCCACGCCTGGCGGCCGAAGAAGTTGCCGTTCGAATGGCCGAACGCGCCGTCCGTGATGTTGAAGCCGCTCTCCAGCTTGAACTTCGCGTGCAGCCCGCCGCCGAGATCCTCGGTTCCCGTCATGCCGAAGTTGGTCGGCGTCATGCCCGTGTCGGTCAGCGCGAACTGGCGGCCGGCGTTGGCGCCGGTCGCCGAGTTGAGCGACCGGCTCGTGTAGAGCAACGCGGCGTCGAGGTCGCCGTACAGCGTGACGCTGCTCTGCGCGAAGCCGGTCGTGCTTGCCGCCGCGCCGAGCAGCGCCGCGCAAATCGTCCATGTCCTGCTCTTCATCGTCTGCCTCCGTTTTTGTCAAGTTTTGTAATACGTACGACTAATCAATGCTGCGGCGGCGGAATCGATGCATGCCGCCTGTCTGCCGTGCTGTCGGGGAACGCACGGCGGTTCGTCGTGCTGCGCCGGAATGCGGCCGCTTGCCCGGCGTGGAGAGCGGGCACGCGACCGCGCTCCGGCGCCGCGGCGAAGCGGAGCGCCCGCCGGAGCGGGCGGTGTTACATCGAACGGTTCAGTTGATCGAGGATGGCCGGATTCTCGAGCGTGGACGTGTCCTGCGTGATCGCCTCGCCCTTCGCGAGCGAGCGCAGCAGGCGGCGCATGATCTTGCCCGAGCGCGTCTTCGGCAGGTTGTCGCCGA